>CALUTM010000017.1 GCA_944323705.1 Candidatus Gastranaerophilales bacterium | reverse complement strand
CGTTGAGGAGGACTAGGAAGTTTAAAATGTTTCCTGTAGTTCCGCCTTTGTCCTCCGACAGTTTATCTACGTGCGTAACTCTCTCGAAGTCCAATTTGGAGTAAATTCGTTGAGGAGGACTAGGAAGTTTAAAATGTTTCCTGTAGTTCCGCCTTTGTCCTCCGACAGTTTATCTACGTGCGTAGCACCACTTTACAGCTTGAGCCAAACGACCCCGTACGGTGCAATTCTCAGGTGCATGGTTCTGTTTGTCAACGAAACATCAACCTTTACATCATCATCATTCACAAGATTTTTAAAATGACCGATATGTCCGTCAGATTTTAATACGACATCCATAGGAATCGTAATCTCCGCAATCAATTTTTCGCCCGAAAGATTGTTAATCACCAGAACTTTTTCGTCTTTGTAGCTTCTTATATAAGCAAAATTACTCGGTGAAGACGTTTTCAGCAACGTAAAATCTCCCTTAGACATTGAAGGCAGACTTTTTCTTAAAGCTATCAGATTCTTAACCTTTTTGTAGACCTTACTGTTAAATTCATAATAGTCTTTGGATGAACCGTAAAAAAGTTTTGCGGGAACCGCACCACGATTAATGTCTCTGCTGTCAAAGTAGCTTAAAAGTTTAAATTTACTCGATTTATGTTTAGCAATTCTTTCTTCTTCACTCTTTCTGGCATTCTCAAAATTATTGCGAACACCAACTTCATCACCATAATAGATAATCGGAATCCCCGGCATTGACATCAAAATCGAAAACGCCATCTCTATTCTGTCGGGGTCATTGTCCAGGAAATTAGCCAACCTGCCGCTAACCCCCAACCCTTTTCTAAACTCCGCACCCTTTGAAACCAGAGCATTGTATATTATTTCTCTGGTTTGAGTATCAATCATCTCAAGGGTTAATTCATCATGCACCCGCAAAAATACACCCCACGCAGCCGTCGACGGTATCTGCGGGGTCGCTTTATATGCATTAATAAAATGCTGCTTATCCCCCGTAATCAAAGAAGCCCAAATGGCAGGCATATATGGGAAATGATAACAAATTTGAAACTCATCCGTTCTTTTAATCTCTTTTTCCTGATTGTTTATTGTTGTTTTAAATTTTCTTTCTTTACCGAAATAAGGCAAAATGTCGTTCGGATACTGACAAGCCTCTGCCTGAATTACGGTCCTCGGAGCAGTCATCTGAATATAGTTGCTGATAAGTTTGAGTATAGCGTGCGTCTTTGGCTGATTTTCCGCATTTGTACCGTCCTCTTTAGATAAATACGGTATTGCATCCAGTCTGAAAATATCTATACCAATATTTGTCCAATAATTAATCGTGCCTAGCCAATAATACAAAACCTCCGGGTTTTCCCAGTTCACATCAAGTTGAAACGGATAAAACGTATGATAGAAATAATAATTTTTACCGTTTAGTGTAACCTTTCTGTAATGATTATCGGTAATTTCAGGGAAAATTAATCTCCTTTTGGATATTTTTCCGTTTTCTTCCGTATATTCGACTATAGTCCCAATTTTTTCGTCCACATATTTTTTATACTTCGGCATTTTTTCTTTTACGACAAAATAATCTTTTTTGGTGCCATCCCCTCTTAAAAAAGCCTGGAACCATTCGTGTTCGTCAGAGATATGATTAAGTATCAGATCCGCTTTTATCTTAAACCCGTTTTTCCTTGCCTCGGATACAAACTCGTTGAACTGTGTTTTTCCACCCAAATCAGCCCTGACATTCCTTGGATTTTTGACATCAAAACCAGAATCAGACATGGGCGAATCAGCAAACGGAAGCAGATACAATGTTGTCACACCCAAATCTTTTAAGTAATCAAACATTGCGGAGGTATCCCTAAATGTATTCGGCTTTTCAGGCTCAACCACACCAAACTGGTCGACATAGAACATATAAATAATTTCATCCTTGTACCAGTCATCCGCTCTG
This sequence comes from Candidatus Gastranaerophilales bacterium, assembly GCA_944323705.1. Classification (GTDB taxonomy): domain Bacteria; phylum Cyanobacteriota; class Vampirovibrionia; order Gastranaerophilales; family Gastranaerophilaceae; genus CAG-196. The sequence goes on along the minus strand of CALUTM010000017.1, from coordinate 33,239 downwards.
GATAAGTCCTCCTGCTTCAATTCTTCAGGGCGTTTTTCGATTGCTGATTTGGCAATTTCCATTACACGTGCATATACGTCCTTAGCTTGTTTTTCGCCGTAGACCTGAACAATACTGTTATATATTTCATTCTCAATCTTTTTGGGAAGCACCAATTCTTCTTGAGATACAACATTGTCTTTGCTTGCATCTGCCACCGCAAATGAGAACAAATTTGATGTAAGCATAAGAGAAACCAAAAATAACGACAGTACTTTTTTGTTCATAACTCCTCCGATTTATTACATAATATTCTAACATAATCAAAAAAGCCATGCAGAAATTTACATGGCTACAAATTTGGGGTAATAAAACAAGGTATATTTTTGAGTCTATACCTCTATAAAGAGTCTTCGTCCTACAATATTGGGACGATTATTGTAATATCCTGCAAAATATCCTCCCGCAACAGGTCTGTTCTGACCGTATGTCGCAAAAGGGTTGCTGCCCGAATTAACAAACGGGTTACCCGAAGATTGGGCAAAAGGATTGGAATTGCGTGTTCTTGTTATTGCACCCGAGGTGACTGTGGGATTTGATGTTAATACTCTTGATAATAGATTTACGATTTCGGACATATTAGTTAAACCTTTCTGTAAAGAGTTTAAGGATTTTTTTTTAACCGTCAATTATTTTATCGTCATAAGTTTAAAAAACTTTACAAAATTTAGCAAAACATCCGCTATATGCAGTATTATTTTGAGACAAAATAAAAAGGAATTAAAACTAATTCCTTTATAAACGGAGTCTAACTAAATATGTTTTAATTTATATTTTTTATTTGAACCTGTAACTTTTCCTATTTTATTTATCCGATTGGAATACCGGGGAGTCATGAGTAATACGGGAGAACTTGCCCCCATTTTCCCCCGCTGTCACACAAGGGATTTGAAGTGGGGAAGGATTTGCCCCTTTTATTTACCCCCTGTCACAAGGGATTTGGAGTCGGGGAAGAATTTTCCCCCTTATTTACCCCTGTCACACAAGGGATTTGGAGTCGGGGAAGGATTTTCCCCCTTATTTACCCCCTGTCACAAGGGATTTGGAGTCGGGGAAGGATTTTCCCCTTTTATTTACCCCCCACTATTGGGTTGCCATTTCCATTGCGGATTGTAAGAGGTCTTTGTTTGATTTAATCAGGGCATTAACAAGCTCCATCTGGACTTTTGCCTGCTGATAATCTGCCATGTTATTTTTAAAATCAGTGTTTGCCTGTTCAAGAAGTCCTGAGCGGATTTCACCTCTTCCTACAACAGGTTTTCCCGATTCCGGCGTTTCGACAAACAAACCGTCTTTTACTTCATAGAGCCCATTTGGGTTATGGAAGTTTGCGGTTGCAATCTTATACAACGGCACCGAACGATTTCCGCCGTCAGCTTTCCCGTATATTGTACCGTCATTTTTTATCTCGTATTCGTCATACTTGCCTAAAAACTTACCGTTATTGGGATCTATCCACAGTTTTATATTTGTCGTAGGAATACTCATTGCTCCGCCTTTCAGAGCCGTTTCTTCGTACAAGTCTGCGGTTATGGATTTTGTACCGGACATAATTTCGCCTTTGTCGTTCAATATATATCCTTGGACCGTTGCACCGTTTTTTGCCCTGTAAACACCTTCCGAATCAAAGGTAAACTCACCCAAACGCGTATAGGCAACATTACCGTCAGGGGCTCTCAGTACAAAATACCCCGTTCCTTCAAAGAACAAATTCTCGTTTGACGTTCCGGGCGTTGATTTTCCTTGCCCGAGGTTTTTTACGTTATTATCAATTACCGCACCGCCAAGAAATGTTTTGAAAGTAACTTTATTTTCCCGAAAACCGGGCGTATACACGTTGGTAAGGTTTTCGGCAAGAACATCCATCCATTGCACGGTGGCTTTTTGGGTATTAATTGCGGTTGTGTAAATATCATTCATCTTGCTGCCCTTTCTTTCGGTTTTCCTTGTCGTCTTGCTTTTGTTTTCTCTGGTTAAGCTCATCGTATTCGATGTTATTATCATCAAACCTCTGTCTCAGAAGCGGCAGGTTTTCTTTTAAGTATGCTTCCGCAACCTGTGAGCTCGGGAGAAAATCTGCAGAGATTTTTCCGTCTCTGCTTACTTTTATAATGACAGAAATATTATTGTCAAAATCTATTCTTACAGGTTTATTTTCATTCATTGATTTTGCCAACAAATCAGCAAGTGTCTTGGAAACCTGTACGGATTTTACATTTTGCTGTGTTGCTTCGGCGGTACCCTTCTCAACCAGATTTGTAAAAAATTCAACATCCGATTTGTCCATAACAACATTATCGAATTTGGCGACTGTCTCGAGAGTAACATTCGTTTTTCTGTCAACCTTTTTTATGCCCTCTGAATTAACAACTGTTTTTGCCTTGGGTAAAGCTTCTTCCGTTTCATTCTCCTGCATCTGAGCCTGTAACATATTTCTGTTTGCGATTGCAATATTTTCACTCATAGTCGAAAGAATTTCTCTTTCTTCTTTTAAATCTTTTTCCGACATGCCAAGTTTTTGGTTCTCCTGATTATTCATAAAGTCAGCAAAAGGCTGTCCGTCAGTATTAAAATTCATGTTCAGGTTCATCTGTGCAGAAAACTGTTGTTCTTTTGGTTCTTGTATGTTCATGTCATTATTAATCAAATCATCAGCCTCGTTTTTATTTTTATCAGTAATTGGTTTAATAGGCTTTAAAGAATCTTGCTCGTTTTTATTCTTATCGGCATTTGGTTTAATAGGCTTTAAAAAATCCTGCTCATTTTCATCCGTCCGATTGAGTTTATTGTTCATCTCCTCAAATACATTCTGCAATCCGTCAAACACATTATTGAGTTTTTGGTTATCGCCTTCGTCAGCAGGCAAGGATTCCGGCTTATTAATGTTCTCATCTTTTTGCGTTTCATCCTTATTATCGTCAATATTGTCTTTATTCTCCGTCTTTTCGGAAGTTTTCACATCTTCCCCCGACTCACTTTGTTCTATATTTTCAGTTTTCTTTTCCTCGGAAGAAACCTCCGATATTTTTTCGTCTGAAGTTTGTTCTTCAGTTTCCTTAACATCAGATAAACTTTTTAATTCATCAGCAAAGTTTGAACTCTCCTCAGGCTTTTGGGCAGAGGATGTTGTCGTATTACTTGTGATGGTTGCAGATGTAACTTGTGTTTTTGTCTCAATATTCATTTTTCAATTCCATATCTAATTTCTTTAACTGTTCCGCTAATTCCTGTTCCTCAGCTTCTTCTCTTGAATGTATAAAGAATCTTTGGACACCTATTTCCGAAAATTGTTTTAACTCAATCGCTTTTTGCTCTTCCAAATATGCTTCTCTTTGCTTTTCTTTGTGCTTTTCGACAACCTTAACCGCTTGTTCAAGTTTTACCAATTTTCTTTGTTCTTCTTCAAGTATCGCTTGAAGTCTTTGCCGTTCCTGTTCAAGAGCATCTGCTTTATCCCAGAGGTGGTGGAGATATTTATCGTAGTATTCCATCATCTTGAAATCTGCAGTTTTTCTGTCTTGAATTGTTTGTTGAATTTCTGCTTCGTTTTGTCGGATTTTTTCCTCTGCTATATAGACATCTTGCTGTGCCTTTTGTACTACCAGCAGTTGTTCTTCTTTTTTACGGATACGAAAATCCAAAATTTTTTGCAATCTATATACAAAGGGCATAATATATTCTCACATTAGTATTTTGACAGATTAACAAAATTTTGGACACATCTATTTGTATGATTAATTATTATTTTTAAAAAGTCAAAATAATACTTGAGAGCGATACAAAAAGTTTTTCAAACGTTTTAAAATATACATAACGAGAATTAAAGAAAGTGTGTGTATATGATTCAACCTGTCAATGCCTTATCCCCTAAGGTATCATTTAAGGGGGCTGAATTAAGAAATCCGATTAATCGCAAAACCGAAAGACGTCTTGCGATAATGAACGCGGGAGGACTTTCCCTCGTAACCGGAGCGGTAACCACTGCTATCGGAAGAAGTTTTACTTCATCCTGGAAAAATGCAAGTTTAATAGGCGGAGCAGCGGGCATTCTTACAATGTTATTTGTATGCCCGAGACTTATGTATCGTGCAGGAATTAAGTCTTATGCAAAAGAACAAGAGATGGAAGTCTTTACTAAAGAAAAAGAAATACAGAAAAAACTTCTGACGGATGTAAACGAAGCAATTGACGAGCACCATCCTGATTTACGGGACAGAATCGAAAATTACACCAAAACAGTCACCCCGAAAGAAAATTAATCCATTGGCGTGTGCTTACCAAATCCAAAGCCCTCTTTTGCAACAGTATAAGCTCCATACAAAGCCAATCCCCAGGCACCGAGTTTTGAGAAGAAACCTTTACCTGCAAGTGCAAGCGAGGCAAAAGAAACGGGTACTATATTTTCACCGAGGGAATGGAAAAAGCCGGAAATATATCCCTTAACTTTACCATATATATTTACAATAGGACTTTTCATACGAAAATCAGCAACTTTTTTCTGCACCGCATTTTCAAATTCACTTTCTTTCTCAAGAGTTCTGGTATCGGCAAGCACTCTTTCAAAATGATCAGCATCGAGTTTTTGTGAATATCTCTTTGAATTAGCTCCGGCAAATAAGAATGCGTCATACAGTGCCAAACCCATACCGGCAGCACCCGCTGTTTTGCATACTATTTTACCGATAGCACCCATTATTGTTTACTCCTTGTTGTATCTTCTTTAACATCAGGATTAGGAATATTTCTTACATCCGTTCCGGCAGACATTTTTAAAAGAATATCAGCTGCCTGTAAGACATCTTCTTTATCCGCATTCGGATTTGCTTGAATATTCTGCAATAATTTCACTGTGTATTCATTGCCGCTTGCAAGCTGAGCACTGAATGCACTCAGAGCAGAAATTCTTATTAATTTTGACGGGTCTTGAAGCATTTTGTTCAACAATGCATTCAAAGCCGCATCATTATATCTGTCTTTATCTTCATCCAATCTTGTCAGAATTTCTTTTGATGCCATAAGGCGAATTTCATCATTCGGATTATTCAGGTAATTTTCGAGAGATTTAATATATTCATCCGTCAGAGGAACAACATTACTTTGTTTTGCACTGTTTTTCTCTGCTTGAATCTTTGCTTCCCGCTCATTCAAATCATTAATTATGTTTGTGGATTTGGATAAATCTTCTTCTTTCGTCATACCGTCCTGAGAATAATCTTTGGGAACATTATCCTGTACTCCGTCAGGCGTAGCTGTCATATTATTATAATTGCCATCCGAATTTGGAACGAATTCTGATAATTGCGTCAGACTTCGTCCGTGATTTTGTCCGTTAGCTTCCGAAGCAGGCGAAGTTACATAATTATAATTATTCAAATAATACTGCGGCGGATATGCATAATTAGCCGGAAGCTCACTCTGTCTATTAACAGTAGCTGCCGCAGGTTTTTCCACCGCATTTTCAGGCGGTAAAGAAGGAACAATTTCCTGAGTATTCGGCAGTGCCTTGTTACCGTACATATAAGCATCATAAGACACATTCGGCACATTGGTCCGATATATCGGTGTCATATTATTATACATTCCGTTTTCATAACCTGGATTTCCCGCATATACTGCAGGGTTAGCTATTTGTATCGTTACGCCCGAATAATTCGGCTGCGGGTTTATCATTGGATTTGTCATAACACTCCTTTTGTTTCTGCACACTTATATATATATTAAGTCTAAAACAACACAAAAATTGCCGAATTTTAATATTTTTGTTACGATATGTAAAGAGGTTTTTATGAAAATTAAGGCTTTAGACTGCACACTCAGAGACGGTGCCTATGTCGTAAATTCAAATTTTGATAACGTACAAAACATTATACAGGCTCTGAATTCCGCTAAAATTGATATAATCGAATGCGGATGGCTGAGAAACAATTTGGAAGGCAATGTAACTTACCTCACCCCGAACGATTATATTTTTGGAATTAAGAATGCTGCATTAATGTTTGATTACGGAAAATATAACCTTGATAAGCTGCCTAATAACAGTGGAAACATTGATATTATCAGGATTTCATTCTATAAAAAAAATCTTGACGAAGTTTTTTTTGCTGCAGAAAAGGTTAAAACCAAGGGATATAAGCTTTTTTTACAGCCCTCCAATATTATGGAGTATTCGGAAAATGAAATAATTAAACTGTGTAAAAGGGCAAATTTCACGGGTGCAAATGCTCTATATATCGTAGACTCGTTCGGGTCAATGTTCCCCGAAGATTTGGCGGAAATTATGCCCGTGTTTAATGAAACCGTAAATAAGGATATTGAACTCGGATTTCATTCACACAACAACATTCAGCTTTCTTTTGCCCTAGCTATCCAATTTATTAATTTTATGAGTGAACGCAATATAATTATTGATTCCTCACTCTGCGGACTTGGAAGAGGTGCCGGAAACACCAAAACGGAACTTTTAATTGAATACCTTAATAAACGGTACGAAAAAGAGTACAATACCGATATTATTTGGGAATGCATAAACAAAAATATTTTACCCTTATATGAAAAATATAATTGGGAATACACTCCCGCCAGGGGATTAAAGGGACTTCGCGGAATCCATCCCGACAAAGAATTATAATCTCAACTAAATGAATGATGGTAAGCATGCCGACATGATGTAAAGTGTAAGAGGTACTAATGTACCATCTTTGGCGAGGTAGGTAAAATTGAAGAAATTCAAGTTTCGATTGCAGGTCGTTCTTTACATGCGTGAAAAAGAACTTGAGCAAAAGCAAATGGAAATGGCTAAAATAGTTGCGGCTTTAAATGCTCAAATTGAAAAGCTTCAAAACATCCTCTCCGCACAAGAGAGAAATTCCAAAGAGCTTGAATCTTTGTACGATGCGGACGAATTGGACATAATGCAGGTAGAAGGTCACAGAACATACGGAATAAAACTTACGGATGATGCAAAAAATCAGGAAAGGATAATTTCCAATACCAAAGCAATTCTGCAAAAAAAACAGGAAGAAGTACAAGAGGCTTACAAAAAAGTAGAAACCCTAAAAAAATTAAAGGAAAAACAGGAGCAGGAATTCTACAAAGAATATTTACATCTTGAAATGAAAGAAATTGATGATATAACATCAGCAAGGTTTAAAATAGGATAATAATGATACAAAATTTATTCAACAATATTAACAATTTCCAAGATTGCAGACAAAACATCGGGTTTAGCCTGCAAAATAACAACACACAAACCGATTTTCAGCAATTGTATAATAAACAAAACAACCTGGAAGAAGCTAACTCTTCTAATGTTTTAGACAATGATAAAGAAATATCCGAAAACAAAAAAAGTAATGAAAAAAGAACGGTAGAACAAGATGAGACATTTGCCGGAAGTGTAATAAGCGATATAAAAGAATTAATATCGTTTCTGATGTCTGCTTCACAAAACAGTGAGAACAGTTCCGATATAGAGGGAAAGAGCAGCGATGATAGTGATGATACAAGTATAATATCCGCCACTCAGCCCGAAACAGAATCAACCGATACAGTCGGGGAAGAATTAGATGCAGAAAAAATTGCAAAAAAAATTCTTCACCTGGAAGAGGATGATGAAGACGAAAAGGACGATAAAAAAGAAGTTAATACCAGCAGCGAAAATACAGAAAATATAGACAATGTAGAGGATACAGAAGAAATAACAGAACAGTCTGATAATATTGAAAGCGTACGTGACGTCTTAAATTTTGACAAAATAAGCAATATGTTAGAAAGTTCTGAAGTTTCATCCGATGAAGTTCAGACAGTATCCGAGTTACAAACCGCTCCAAAAGAAACCGAAAATAATATTGATACTAAAATTGAAGACATTATAGACGATGAACAGTTGAAAGAATTGAATATAGAATCATTAGAAGCAGAAAGTTCTGAGACCGGGGACAATTCTTCAGATTTAATGAATCAACAGACTCCCGAAGAACAGGGTGTAAAGGCTATGCTTCAAACAGATGCGGATTTTTCATTGGAAGTAAAAACTGAAATAAAACCGACAACAAACGTTCAGAATACTGCAAAAACGCTATCGGAAGCAAACCCGGGCAGAATTATCGAACAAATAAGCAAGCAATTGGAAAATATGACAAGCGGGTCAAAAGTCAATATCGTTCTTAATCCCGAGTCTTTGGGCAAAGTTTCGCTTCAACTTATTAACACAAAAGAAGGACTGTCTGCCCAATTCACCGTTGCGACACAAGAAGCAAGAAACCTCATCATGAAAGGGCTTGACGGTCTTAAAGATACTTTGCTTGCTCACGGCGTAAGCGTTGATAACGTTTCGGTTAAAATGAACGATACTCAAGATACAAGTTATAGTGCCGATTGGACGGAACAGGAAGGTTCAAGGGGCGGAAACAAAGAGCAAGGTGCAAGAAAAGGACAACAGGAAAGAGAAGATTTTGAACAGATGATGTCATTTGCACAAGATGATGAAAAGTAGGAGAAGGTTATGAGTGTAATATCAAGTGAAATAACAAATTTACAAAACCAGACAGCAATGTATCAGACATCAAACAGAACAACAAACACTGATACTAATGATGCGAACATGTTCTTGACATTAATGCTGCAACAACTCCAGAACCAAGATCCGACGCAGCCTACCGATAACACCGAGTGGCTTGCACAACTCGCACAATACTCAACACTTGAACAAATGACACAAATGAATGCAGGATTTGAAGATTGTATGAGTTACTTATCTGCCCTGTATTCGGATATCGCAGCGAATGCCGAAATTTCTCAAACACTTTCCATGATAGGCAAAGAAGTAACCATAAAAATTCCTGCGGAAGAAGAAGGCGGTGAAGAGACTGTCGTTAAGGGCATTGTTACAGAAGCAAGCTTTGAAGAAGGAACAGGAAAAGTAAAAGTTAACGGCGAATACTATTCGATTGCAAATATTGTATCCATTAGAGAAGAAGGCTCTTCGGATACTGTTGGTGACGGCTCAAGCGGTTCACAAGATACAAGCAATAGTGCCGCATAATTCAGAAATAATACAGAGATTAAGCTACCGGAAATAAGAGAGGAGAGGACCTATGTCACAAGCACTACACACGGCAAGTACAGGCATAAATGCCGGACAATCACAAATCAATGTTGTTGCAAATAACGTTGCCAACATTAATACTACAGCTTTTAAATCAGCGAACATGACTTTTGAAACGCTATATTCAAGGAATTTATCATACGGAAGTGCAGCCACAAACGAAGGCGGCGGAACAAACCCGAAGCAAATCGGGCTTGGCGTTAAAGTCGGAGGTATTACAAGAGATTTTTCATCCGGTGATTTTGTAAGCACCGGAAGAGACATGGACTTAATGATTTCAGGCAACGGATTTTTTGTTGTACAAGACGCAGACGGAAAATTATACTATACACGTGACGGCGTATTCAGTACCGACTCGGAAGGAAATATTGTAACACAATCAGGTATGAAAGTTGTAGCGGCAAAATCTCCATACTCAAGCTCAAGTTCCGGTGAAACCGTACAAGTACCCAAAAATCTCAGTGCTACAGTAGTCGGTGACCCTGATATCGGAAACAAAAAGTTAAGTGAACTTAATAACGCAAACATTGCAAGCGGTACCGTTGCCGCAACAATTAACGGAACAGACGTCACTTTGGTCGTTCCCGATGATGACCCGACAATTAACGATGTCTTGGCATCATTTAATCAGGCATTAGATGACGCAGGCATTGTTGACGTAGAATTTACGGCAGCTAACGGTACAATTTCTTATACCGAAGGAGCCGAAGTTACCTTCCATACAGAAGGAACATCAAGTAACTTTGTAGGAGAAACAAAACTCGGAAACGGCAGTACATCCCAGCAATTAAGCCAAGTTGTAAACCTGCAGGAAATGGTTAACTACAGCGACAATAACAGTATTACGTTAAAATCCACAACCGTTGACGAAAATGGTATAATTGCCGCAACATACAGCGACGGTTCCATACTTACGCAATACGTTGACAGTACAAATTCAGTCCAGTGGAAGTACACAACGCCGGAGGGAGTAACCATCAGAGGAAACGATGTTCATGCATCAGGTGCATCAATTGAAAACTCAAACTTCGTAATTGAACTTGCCACAATGGTAAACGAAGAAGGGTTGGTATCCATTAACAACAACTTATGGGAATGGGGTGCCGATGTAGGTGAAGTATACTACGGTATGGCAGGCGAAGTTTCTTTCGGCTCAATTGAATCGGGCGGATACGAAGGTTCCAATGTCGATATAGCAGCAGAACTCACTAACATGATTATGGCACAGAGAATGATTCAGATGAATTCGCGTGTATTCTCTACCGCAAGCTCGGTCATGGAAACTTTGAGCTATCTGGGACAATAGGGATTTAAGTGACGGGGTGACGGGGTGACTGAGTGAATAAGTGACTAAGAATATATAACGTACATAGAAAAGCTTGAGTTATTCATAAAATTATTAGACTTAATCACCCGCTCACTCAGTCACTTTTCAAAAAAGGCATGCCTTTTTTGAAAAAATTCCAAAAAAATCTTGTCAAATTCTTAACAAAAACATGAAAACTTAATAAAACTTAACATTTGAGACATGGTCGAAATCCATGTAAATCATGGGTTTCGGCATGTTTTAAAAAATCGCGAAAGTTGTTACAAAAAGGGACTTGTACAGGTCATGACTTTCGGTATATAATACAAATGAGGGTTGGGGAGAAATGTTGATACCATCACAGAACTGGGGCGAAGAAATAGCAATAGATTCGGCTTTGGTTAAAACAAATCTTCAGGCAATCAAACAAGATATCGCACATTCTAAAGTTAAAATAATCGCAGTAACAAAATATTTCGGGATAAATGCAATAAAAGCGGGATATGAAGCAGGGATTAGGGATTTTGGAGAATCCAGAGCGGTTGAAGCAATAAAAAAGATGGAACAACTGCCGCAGGAAATTTTAAAAAACTCTACGTTTCACTTCATAGGACATTTGCAGACAAACAAAGCAGGAATGGTTGTTGAACATTTTGATGTTATACATTCAATTGATTCGCTTAAAGTCGCAAATGCCGTATCCAAGGCAGCCTGTGCGTTAAATAAGAGAGAGAAGATTTTATTACAAGTAAATAATGCACACGAAGAACAAAAGTTCGGCTACACTAAAGAGAAACTAAAATCAGAGCTTGGCGAAATTCTCAAATTGGAAGGAATTGCCGTTAGAGGCTTGATGAATATTGCACCTCTTGGGGCGGAAGAAAGCGAACTTCACAGATTATTCGGAGATATTAAAGAGTACAGGGACGAACTGGAAAGGGAGTTTAATATTGAACTGCCTGAGTTGTCAATGGGAATGAGTGATGACTATAAAATTGCACTTAAAGAGGGTGCAACTGTTATTAGAATAGGTAGAAAATTATTTAAGTAAAATTATAAATGGAGGAGAAATGGCACTATCAGAAGGATTAAAAGGGTTTGTTAACTTTTTTACAAAAAGCTTTAATGACGGAAGCGACGATGACGCTTTCATGGATTTGGTAGATCGTAACGGTGATTACGATACAGACGGAACACTGGCATTGGACTCTTTATACGATACCAGAGTAAGCGGCAGACCCGAACGCTCTTTTGAAAGAGAATCAAAAGTCGTTTCTCACCCCAATTCTTATAAGTCCGGTGAAGTTACGGTTATTGAACCGCGTTCTTTTTCAGAATCAGCACAGATTGTAAAAAAACTGATTGACAAAAAGACTGTTATTTTACATTTAGACTTACTCGACAAAGAGCAGTCACAAAGGACAATTGATTTTGTTTGCGGTGCGGCACACGCATTAAACGGTACTGCTCAAAAGATAAGTGATATGGTATTTATTTTTGCACCGAATAACGTTTCTCTGTCAGTAGAAAACGGTGCTATGCAGAGTAAGTTCGCTGAATCTTTGTGGAATAAACCGCTATAATTAGTTTATGGGAGGGGAAGTAGTTTTCTCAACTTATAAACCGAAGTATGAAATTTTTAATAATATATTGATTTGTGATAGTTGGATTTTCAGGGTGCTTCAGCACCCTTTTTATTTTTTTAAGACTTATTTATGATAAGTTTCGTTTTTAAGAATTTTAAAAGCACGATAGATTTGCTCAACCAGTAAAAGCCTTGCAAATTGGTGCAGAAAAGTCATTTTTGAGATACTTAACTTAAAGTTAGCCCGTTGGGAAACTTTAGATGAGATTCCGCATGAAGAGCCGATTACAAAGACAAGTTCAGCCATTCCGCTGTTTGTAATTTCTTCAATCTTTGAAGCAAACTCTTCTGAAGAAAGCTGCTTACCTAAAATCTCCAAAGTTATCACATAAGAATCCTGTTTTATATTTGCTAAAATCCTTTCGGCTTCTTCGTCAAGAACTTTTGAGGTCAGATTTTCGTCCTTGATTTCTATCGGCTGTAATTCGACAATCTCGACTGAAGTATATGGTCTTAAGCGTTTTAAAAACTCTTCAATACCGTCCTTTAAAAATTTTTCCTTAATTTTTCCGAGTGCGATAATCTTGATTTTCATAAAATCATTTAACCAAAATCTGCATAAAATGTAAATATTTGTAAATTAAAACAGAAAATTAAGCAATTAAAAATTTTTAATATATTTCTTAATAATGAAAGGTTTTGTATGAATATAAAATTTACCCCCAAAATTTGTAAAAATTTTCTTAGTACTGTTGCTGTAGGCTCCTGCGGTATCCTGGGGCTAAAGAATGCAGACAAACAAGAGGACGACACACAGATAAAAGAATTATCAGATTTAGAATTTAAAAATATGCTGAGTGAAATAGAAAAGAAAAAATCCAAGCTTAGCAAAAACAATCGGCATATTTTAGAGTGCATAAATATAAATAAAAATAACATACAATGCTTAAACAAATTAATGGATAACAATAGTGATTTTTATTGCCTATATAGCACACTGCACATTGATAATATAAATTCTGCCAAACTTTTATACTATGAACTTTCAAATATAAAAGAAATTAAAGAAAAACTCGGTATAGACTTTATTTTTAGCGGGGTTCATAAAACGGTAAAAACACCTGAAGATGAAATTTTAAAACAAAGACTTATTGAATTTGGTCTGAAAAACCCTCAAAAAGGCAGAAGTGTATTTTTCGCCGATATAGTAGAAACTGCAACAAGCATGGATGAAGCATTAAAAATGATGGAGCACTGCGAAAAATACGGCTGCTTACCTTCAACCAGAACTTATCTCGGCGAGACATTCGGGAAAGAATATACAAAAAAAATGCTTGACGGAGTATATGAGGCGAAACAAAGATTTAACTTAAACACCGATCGCATAAATAGCTCTTCAACAGGCTACGACGAGCAGAAATACAACATTCTTAGCGGAAGTAATAACACGTATTTCAGATTCGACGCAAAGACCGGAGAAATTGTTTCCTGTAATGATGAAAATACTATTTATAATCTAAGCAACCATACCGTTACCGAAGTCACACCGCATAAAATTCAAAAAGACAAAAAGCTACTCTTTGATGATGAAATGTTAATGAGTGCAACCATAGACCACAAAAGCTTGAACGGAGATTTAATAAAAAGAGAAAAATATAATAAAAGTAAACTCCGCGGAGAATTTGAAGTCAAGGAGACAACCCCCAATGGAATAAAATATACAATAAGCCTTGCAGAAACAGGCAGAAGAGGCAATAAACATATAGAAAAACACTTTGTCTCTCCGGACGGAACTGCAACAGATTACGTTTTTGCAGTTGACAGAAAGGGAAACCGATTCCTATACTATAAGATTACGGACAAGAATAAAAAAGTTTTATACGAATCTTCTAAAAGCTTTAAAGTAATTACGGACAATCATTTCCAATCAACTACCGACGGTTTAAAATACGATATTCTTATTGAAAATGACAAAATCAAGGTTACAAAACTTGACGGAAGCGACAAAAGCGTCGAATATAATATAAAAGAATTTACAAAACAAGATTATGAAAATATGTCGAACTTTGAGGCAGAAATCTACCAAAATGATGAATTGTTAAACAAATTAAAAAATAATGAAGTCAGCCTGGGTGAAATTGCTGTTCAAAAGGGTTATATTAGTGAATACACCGTTGACAAAAAGCTTCTTAAAACTATAAAAAATCTATCGGGTGAAGAATGGTTTGCTCTCAAAAACTCCAAAGTTTATACCGTTAATGCCTATCCGGGCGATAAAAACACTGCACACAGTATGAAAAACGGCATTGAAATCGGGACAGAGAATAATTTTCTTTCAATTCTTGAACACGAAATCGGACATGAGAAGTATAATACTCTAAATTTTGAGAACGATGCCGAATTGAAAGAGATTTATGAATACGAAAAATCCGCTTTCACCACCAGTTTGCCGGATATTGCAGTAAAACAAGCAGGTTACTTTTTACGAAACATAATGTCAAACGGGCTTAATGAAACTGCGGCAGAAGCAAATATGCTTATAAATATCCCGCAACAAACATTCATTATGGGCTCCAGAGCACTGTTTCTGCAAAAATATTTCCCAAGAACAATTGCATATATCGCTAATAAATATAAAGAGCTCGGGCAATAAGACCGCTAAGCAAAAAATATTAAACAAGATTTAGTTTAATACCTCTGACGCTTCCTTTGCCATATATACACTTGTGGACGGGAACGCAAATTCAATTCCCTCCGCTCTGTAGCGGTGAATAATTTCTCTTATTATACCGCTTTTTACATAAATATACTCGCCCCAAGAGGTTTTTGTCGTAAAACATACAAGCCTTACGGTGATTGCACTATCGTCAAGATTCTCCAAAAATGCATGCTCACCCTCAAGTACGGTAGAATCACGCCTTGCAACCTCTCTCAATATTTCACAAGCCCTGTCAATTTTTTCATTTGACGTACCATACTCTATCCCGACCTTAATATCAATTCGTCTCCCCTTTGCCTGAGAAACATTTACGATTTCTTCGTTTGCAAGCAAATTATTCGGAACATTCACAGCAAACCCGTCATCATCTCTAATGGTAGTTGAGCGGAGATTAATATTTTCTACGGTTCCCGCAAACCCGTTAAATTTTATATACTCACCGATTTTATAAACTCTGTCCGCAAGAAGTCCGAATGAGCCGAAAATATTTCCGATAGCTTCCTTTGCAGCAAAACCTACAGCCAAACCTGTAATTCCAAAACCTGCAATCAAAGAAGCAACATTATAGCCGAAACTCTGTAAAAATCCTGCAAGTAAAATAAAAACAACAATTGCTTTTGCTGTCCTATTCAAAACCGGCATAAGATTCAAAAGCGGGGAATCGGAATTTTTTGCCTTTAAACGATAGACAAGTTTTCGACCAAATAAGTCAATAAGTTTGCAAAATCCCCATATTAAAATAAGATTTACAACAATGCCAACAATAAGTTTTACATGTGAACCTAAAAACTTCAAAACCGCACTTGTTATTGTATCTATCATCTAATCATCCTTTTCTTTTTCTTAAAGCTTCCAACTCATCCTGAAATGGTGAAATTGAAGTTAATTTATCCATTATTGCAGGTAACTTTTCTATTACATAATCAATATCTTCTTCTGTTGTAAATCTTGAAAGGCTAAACCTTATCGAGCCGTGAAGAGCCGTAAAAGGAATTCCCATAGCCCTCAGAACATGGCTCGGCTCTAACGAACCTGATGTGCAGGCACTACCTGAGCTTGCACAAACTCCGATATCACTCAGGTGTAAAAGAATTAACTCTCCTTCAACGTATTCAAACCCGATATTAGAAGTATTCGGCACTCTGTTTTTAACTCCGGTATTTAACCTTGCATTGAATACATTCTTTAAAATACCTTCCTCTAATTTATCACGGAGCCTTTTAACCTCCTTAAGCTCGTAATTTAGAGAATCTTGAGCAAGCTCTGCCGCTTTGCCTATACCTACTATATACGGTACATTTTCCGTTCCTGCCCTCAGACCTCTCTCCTGATGCCCGCCATTGATAAGCGGAGTAAATCTTACATCAGGTTTTGCATACAATACGCCGATTCCCTTGGGGGCATGGAATTTATGTCCCGAAATACCAAGTAAATCAATTTTTGTATCTTTAACGTTTATCGGAATTTTTCCCGCAGCCTGAACAGCGTCAACAAAGAAACGTGTTTCAGGCGATTTGGACTTAATGTATTCTCCGATTTCTTCTACAGGGTTAATTACACCGATTTCGTTATTTGCCCACATTACAGAAACTAAAGCCGTATCTTTTCGTAATTTTGCTTTCAATTCTTCAACATCAAGCTCACCTTGAGAATTTACACCAATGTAGTCAACCTCATACCCGTTTTTTTCAAATTCTTTATAAGTATTCAAAACAGCAGGGTGCTCGACTTTTGTCGTAATTATATGTTTCTTTTCTCTGTTACAGTTCAAAACTCCTTTAATTGCAGTATTAGCTGATTCTGAGCCGCAAGAGGTGAAGAAAATATCCTTCTCATTTTCTGCACCCAGAAAATCACGAACTTTAACCCGTGCTTCTCTAATGGCAGCCGCCGGCTTTTTAGCAAAATCATACATACTTGAGGGGTTAGCATACTCTTCCTTAAGATACGGAAGCATCTCTTCTAAAACCCTTTCGTCAACTTTTGTCGTTGCATTGTTGTCTAAATATATCATGATTTTATCCTTTATCTTATAAAATTGTAGATTAGTTAATGTCGGGCAATGCCCGACATTAACTTTATCTACACCTGTTCAACTTCAAGTTTTGAATCAACCTTATCTTTCAAAATAGTTTCGACAAAATTCTTCAAAGTCATTGATGCATTCTTACACCCGCTGCACATGCCTGTTAATTTAACTTTAACCTTGTTTCCTTCAACATCAATAAGTTCAACGTCTCCGCCATCTTTTTGAAGCTGAGGAGAAATTTGCTGGTCAATCACTTTACTAATCTTTAAGATTTTTTGAGTCGGCGTAAGCTCTTGAGCCTGACCTTCTTTTTTATAGTAAGTATCAAGCATATCCTTAATAATACCTTTGCATCTTCCGCAAGCACCGCCTGCTTTTGTATAATTTGTAACCTCATCTACGGTTTTAAGTCCGTTTACCTTTATAGCTTCCCAAATCTGGTTTTCAGTTACGTTAAAACAGGTACAGACGATTTTTTCCCCGCTTGGTGCAAGCCCTTCTTCCAGTGCAATTACATCTTCACCATAATATTTCTTTATAGCATCTTCTAAAGCTTCATGCCCCATAACAGAACAGTGCATTTTTTCCTGCGGAAGCCCGTCAAGCTCATCTGCAATATCTTTATTCGTAATTTTAGCCGCTTCATCAATCGTTTTTCCGATAATCATTTCTGTTAAAATACTTGAAGAAGCGACAGCCGAGCCGCAGCCAAATGTCTGAAACTTAGCATCCTTTATAACTTTGCCGTCAAGCTTTATATACAATTTTAAAGAATCACCGCAAGCAAGAGAACCGGCTTCTCCGATTAAATCAGCATCATCAATCTTTCCGACATTTCTCGGATTTCTATAGTGCTCCAAAACCTTCTCCGAATATTCCCACATAACAATTTTCCCTTTTTATAGTTGAATTTCTACATTATTATTTTACTACAAAAAAGCTGATTTAAATTCCCGATTATAATTAGAACTAATCGACCTTTTTCCCGACAACACTATCCCAAGCTTTTCTAAAAGCCGAATTCAAACGTTCTTTATCATTAACAAGTTCGCGAACATCCTTTCTGCATTTTGCGAATAATAAAAGTTCGTCCTGTTCCGATTTAGGCAGTGCGTCAAAATCGTTCTTTGCCTTATTTAATTCTTGTGGAATTTCTTTTGAGTTTTTATCAAGCAATATATCTGCAATTTTTTCTAAAGGTGAAAGTTCTCCAGACTTTCCACCTGTCTCAATCATTCTCTGATTAACTCTCTTGATTAACCCAGTTGAAATACAAGACTTTTTATTCGCTTTCATTCCTACTGAATAATGATTACTAATTGGTGCTATTTTCATTTTACAAACCTTTCTAATTCCGTAATTTCTTTTCTTCCTGCTTAATATATTCGCAATCAGCCTCAAGCCTTTTATCTTCCATTGCGTCAATAAGTTCTTCAATATCTTTAATCTGTCCGAGTTCAAATCCGACTTCCGCATATAAAACGCAATCATTACAGAGCCTGTAGTTTCCGTACTGAACAGAGCCTGCAAGTGATTTTACCCCTCCGCAGGCATCACAAGTAAAGTATTCGTTTTCGCAATCGGGATTTTCTTCTATATCGTCCAGACGCATTTGCTCGACGACCAATTGCATTTCCTTAACAACATCTTCTCTAGATTTCATAAACTTACTCCACCAAAACTTTCATTTCTTTAATCGCCTGTTCCAGCCCAACAAACACGGCTCTTGATATTATTGAATGCCCGATATTTAACTCTACCAGGTTCGGAATTTCGTGCATCCTTTTCACATTATGATAATTTAACCCATGCCCCGCATTAACTTTCAGACCGAAATTCTGAGCAAAAATTGCCGCCCCTTTCAAATCCTCAAATGCTCTTTCTTCTTCCATGGTGCCGAATGCTTCCGAATACCTCCCCGTATGAAGTTCAATAAATGGTGCTCCCGTCTTTGAGACGGCAGAAATCTGGTGCACATCCGGGTCGATAAAAAAGCTTACCTCAATATTTTTTTCAATCAAAGGCTTCGTAAACTCTATCGCATATTTTAGCTGCCCTGCTACATCAAGTCCGCCCTCTGTCGTAACTTCCTGTCTTTTCTCAGGTACTATACACACAGCATGCGGTCTCAGGTGCAAAGCAATTTTTTGCATTTCCTCTGTCATAGCCATTTCCAAATTTAGCCTTACACGAGGCAGCATGCGAATTGCCTCTACATCCTCATCCTTTATATGACGCCTGTCCTCTCTTAAATGAGTTGTAATTGAAGCCACAGCACATTCTTTGCATATCCTTGCAGCGGTCAAAACATCCGGCTCCACACCGCCTCGTGCGTTTCTGAGAGTTGCAACATGATCTATATTTACACCTAAAAGCATTATTCACTCCTTAAATTTTTTATCTTATTAATCTTCAATAAAGCCGTATACGTAGGCAATATTGTAATACTATTATCTGCCGTTTTGCCCGTATATTCAACTGCTTTTTTTATATCTTTTATGATTTTAATTTTTTCAACCCCCGCATACTTAAGCCTTAAAGCCATATCCTCGGCTCTTGTACCTGATACAACAATCTCTTTTTCTGCACCGCACAAAAATTCAAATTCCGCATCCCAAAGCCAAGACACGTCCCTGCCGTCAGCATAATTATCATTGATAACGATAAGAATATTTGACTCCTTATCAACGGTTTTTAAAACCTCATTGGCTCCTATCGGGTTTTTAATAAGTTGAATAAGAACCCTCTTGCCGTTCAAACTTTTAATTTCACTTCTCCCGAATGCAACGCAAAAAGAGGACAAATCTATATTCGGCATTCCGATTTCCATACATAAAGCAATCGCCGCAAGTGCATTATAAGCGTTAAAAAGCCCTACAAGCGGTACTTCATAAACCTTACCATTGATTTTTAAGACGGAATAATCTTTATAAAGCGTCACTTCCGCACTATACTTTGGTTCAGGTCTTTTATACCCGCAATCACAATAGTAATGTCCCTGCTGAGCGAAAAACTTCTTTTCGTACTTTAAAGGCTTTCCGCAAGGACAGTTAAAAACCTCTTCCGTCGAAGATTTTACTCTCAAACTTTCATCCGCATAGTATATGCTTTCAACTCCGTAAAAAATTCTGTTTTCGCCTTTCAGACTTGAGACAAGCGGGTCATCGGCATTCAATAGCAATTTCAGATTTGGTTTCTTATCAATACCGCTTTGAATAAGTTTTTGTGTCGTAGCAAGTTCACCATACCTGTCAAGCTGATCCCGAAACAGATTTGTCACTACAAGATAATCGGCATCAAATTTTTCATAAATCTTTGATAAATACGCTTCATCCGACTCTATCACAGAAAAATCCGCGGTTCTGAACGGATTTAAATTCACAGCAAGGGCGTTTACAACTCCTGTAAGCATATTTGCTCCGAGAGCATTATTAATCGGCAAATAAGAATTAGTCCTGATAATATGCGAAATTATCCCGGAAGTTGTCGTCTTTCCGTTTGTTCCCGTAACATTTATTTTTGTTTTGATATACCCGTTACAATAGCTCAGAAAATCGGGACAGAGAGCAAGCACAATCTTTCCGATAATTGAACTGCCCGAAGAAAGCTTTGTTAATTTCAAGAAAGCATATAAAGTCTTTGCGGCAAACAATGAAAAGTAAAACCTAATCTTCCTCACAAGAAATAATCCTCCAAGTGTATTTTATTTTAAGAGATTATAAAATATAATCATATAATAATACAAATATAAACGGATAAGTATGATTTTCACATTTTTAATAACCATAGTTTTTATTGCCGAATTAATTATCACTACAGCGATAATTACCAATTTGCTCAAGCTTGACAGAACTCTAAACAGGGCGAATGCGTATATTGAAAAGATAAACCCCGAAATAAGAACAATATTATCGCTTATAGAAAAAATATCCGCCCAAATATTAGAACTTACCCCCGATTGGGTAGAAAAATTCAGACAGATTAGAAATAAAATTATCCTAAATCAAATCAAAAGTCTAATAGCAGGATTTTTATTTTGGAGTATAAATATAAAGGTAATCAAAAAACTCAGAAAATCTAAATTCATAAAAGCTGCATGGCAGGGTTTATCCCTTATCCAAAATGTGATATAATAATTAGGCACAAATATAAGAAAGAGGTATTTTATGAGTAAAGATAAATCATCAATCGGATTTGGCGTAGGTCTTCTTGCAGGTGTAGTCGGTGGAATTATTGCAGGGATTCTATACGCACCGCGTCCGGGCTCAGAGATGAGAGAAAAAATAAAAGAGACCGTATGTGATTTGGCAGAAAAGCACTCTCCGGCGGTGAATGAAGCGAAAAAACAGGCAATGGACTCTATTGACCTTATCAAATACAAGCTTGAAAAACAGTATAAAAAATTTGGTAATATGCTTAAATCAAAAAAAATGAGAAAAGCAAAAGAGCTTGAAGAAATCTCAGATTATGATTTTAATTAGATTTTAAAAAGTACAAGAAAGAAAGTAAATCATGGAAACAGCACAACTATATCAAAGCTTGACCTTTTTGGCATACGCAACCGGCGTCATTGTGATACTTGTCGGAGCAATGCTCATCAAGGTTTTATTCGATTTATCGAAGTTAACCAAGAACATTAATGAAACAACCACTATAGTAAAGACCGAACTTACGCCTACACTTCAGAATATAAATAAATCAGTGGAAATAGTAAGCGGAATCATTATTAAAGCAGACGAAAGCGTCAATAAGATAAAGGATGCAATAAAAAATTCTCCACTTAATATATTGGCAAAGGTTACGAGTCTTACGGGTTCTGTCGCCAAAGGGTTTTTCAGCGGTTTGTGCTCGGCTTTTAAAATATTTAGCAAAAAGAAGTAAACCGTTGCGGCAATATAAAAAATTATAAATGCGGTTAAACTACAAAAGAAGGAGAAATAATATGTCAGTAACAAAATTTTTATCGGGTTTTGCAATAGGAGCAGCCATCGGGGCAATTGCGGGAATTCTGTTAGCTCCGCAATCGGGTGCAGAAACAAGAGAAATGCTTGGAGATATGGCTTCTGATGTTGCAAAGAGAACCGATGATGCCGTTAAAGATATTCAGAAAAGGGCAGATAATATCGTTTCTGATGTTCAAGAAAAAAGCGAAGAAATTATGGACAGAATTCAAGAGCTTTTAAATAAACAGAAAGAACAGCCTGAAGGATAGAATATCAAAATTCATTCAGATAGGGGGAGACGAATATGGTCTTCCCTTTTTAATTGACTTCAAAAGATGTTTATATTATTATTAGGTTTGTTGCGGGCTTGGAATAGCAACAACGTTGAAAAATAAAAACATTCGCTCCAGTGGCACTCTGCCGACGAGGAGGTGACTAAATGTCACGTCCGAGGAGAGGGGAGGTAGACGCGGGTCTACCGAGTCCGCAGGAGAGTAATTGAAAACTTAATAAAATGTTCGCTCCAGTGGCGGAATCGGTAGACGCGTTGGACTTAAAATCCAATCGGGGTTCTCCCTCGGTGCCAGTTCAAGTCTGGCCTGGAGCAAGTTTTAAAGACCCGCTTTTTG
Organism: Candidatus Gastranaerophilales bacterium; assembly: GCA_944323705.1. Taxonomy (GTDB): domain Bacteria; phylum Cyanobacteriota; class Vampirovibrionia; order Gastranaerophilales; family Gastranaerophilaceae; genus CAG-196. The sequence continues at coordinate 10,883 of CALUTM010000017.1, read as the reverse complement.
CGGGTCTTTTTTTACACTTAAACTTCGGCTTCCCGGAAAGAGAATTTATGCTTTTCCGCCTAAAACAATGCCTTTACTCCAAGCAGCACCAAAATCACACCCGCCGTAATCTCCAACCCTTTGGACGGAAAAATTTTCAGTTTCCCGCCAAGAATAAATCCTAAAAGAGAGTTAACAAATGTAACCGCAGCTATCAATAAAGCGGGCTTTAGTATATGATTTCCGTACAACGAAAGTGTAATTCCCGCAGAAAAGGCATCTATACTTGTTGCAATTCCCGCAAGAATCAAGCATTTCGCGTCAATACACAACTTTTTTTCCTTTTTCTTATCAAAAGCTTCCAGAATAAATTTTATGCCGAGATAGGTAAAAATCACAAAAACAATAAAATTTGAATATGGAGAGACAAAATTTCTTACAAACCCTGTCAGAAAATATCCGATTGCGGGCATAATTCCCTGAAAGAATCCCGTACATAGAGCCAGACTCAGGGCATTTTTCATCCTGTTGGAATTAAACGTCAATCCGTAAGTAAAAGAGACAACACACGCATCAATGGAAAGAGCCAACGATAGTAAAAATATTGCCGAATATGACATTTTTCAACCCTCTAAAACGCGTCAGTCTTTAAACGGTTTTTAAACTTGGTAATACTGCCCTGGAATAACAACTTAACAGTCCCGACAGGTCCGTTTCTGTGTTTTGCAACTATTATTTCAGCTTCTCCCTTGTTGGCGGCTTTTTCCGCCATTTCATCATCGTCCGCACCTTTGTAATACTCGTCTCTGTATATAAACATAACAATATCAGCATCTTGCTCGATTGAACCTGACTCTCTCAAGTCAGAAAGCATAGGACGTTTATCGGTTCTGCCTTCTACAGCACGTGATAATTGCGAAAGTGCCATAATAGGTACGTTTAATTCTTTTGCAAGGATTTTCAGCCCTCTTGAAATACTTGATATTTGCTGCATCCTATCTTCTCTGCCCGAGCCTTCTATCAACTGGAGATAGTCTATAACAATCAGCCCGAGATTTTTCTCTGCCATCGCAAGCCTTCTGCACTTTGCTCTAAGATCTGTTATCGTACATCCGGCGGTGTCATCAATATATATCGGAGCTTCCGAAATATTATTCATTGCATTTGCAAGCTTTTCCCAATCCTTTGCCTGCATGTTTCCTGTTTTTAACCTCTGGGTATCCACCTCTGCTTCGGAGCACAAAAGACGTTGCACGAGCTGTTCTTTTGACATTTCAAGAGAAAAAATAGCGACCGGAACATTTGCCCTCAGGGCAACATTTTGGGCAATATTTAGTGCAAACGCGGTTTTCCCCATGGCGGGACGTGCCGCTAGTATTATTAAATCGGACTTTTGGAGCCCGTTTGTTAAGGTATCCAAATCGTAAAAATCTGTCGGAACCCCTGTCAAAGTACCTTTGTTATTGTAACGTTCTTCTATCTTTTCATAAGTATCGTAGACCAAATCTCTTATCGGAGAGAGAGCTTTTGATGCTTTTCGGGAAGCAATATCAAAAATCAACTTTTCGGCAAGCTCCAACGATTCTTCTACAGGGTTTAAGTCATATCCCGACGAAACTATTTCCGAGCCTGCACTAATCAGAGAGCGTTTAATCGCTTTTTCCTGAACAATTTTTGCGTAATACTCTACATTTGCCGTAGTAATCGTCTTATAGCTCAAATCGTTAATAAAAGCACGCCCGCCTACAAGTTCGAGTTTTTGGTTAATATTAAGAAGATCGGAGACAGAAACAATGTCTATTTTGCCTTCCCCGCCGTTATAAAGCTGAAGTATTGCTTCATAAACATACCTGTGGGCAGGTTTATAAAATGATTCCGGCTTTAAAATCTCTACAACTTTATTCATGCAGGACGGATTAACCAAAATTGCACCGAGAATAGCCTCCTCCGCATCAATATTTTGAGGCATGAGCCGTGATAAATCATCTTGTTTCTTTTTACTTGTATATGAAGCCGTCATTCATTTCTCCGTTATTTAATATTATGCACCGCACTAACGACAATTTCTGCCGCATCTTCCGGTTTTATTTCCATAATTTCTTCTGTTTCTCTTATTTTAAACTCAACCAGACCGTCATTAATTCCCCTTCCGACAGTTATCCTGTACGGAAATCCGATTAAATCGGCATCTTTAAATTTTACTCCGGCACGTTCGTCCCTGTCATCCAGCACTACTTCGACTCCGTGTTTTTGAAGTGTTGTATATATATCCTCCGCGACTTTCATTTGAAGTTCATCTTTTGTGCTGACGGGGATTACTACGGCATGATAAGGAGCAATCGCAAGCGGCCACTTGATACCATGCTCATCATTATGAGCCTCTACAGCTGCCGCCGCGGTTCTTGAAATACCTATTCCGTAACATCCCATAATATAAGGTTTTGCTTTTCCGTCTATATCGGTAAAAACCGCATTCATCGGTTTAGAATACTTTGTTCCCAATTGGAAAATATTACCAACCTCTATTCCTCGTGTTACCTTGAGCGGTTTTCCGCATTTAGGACAGAGCTCACCCGCTTCAACGAGTCTTATGTCCGCAACCGTTTCGGGAAGTTGAAGTTCCTTACCCCAGTTATAGCCAATACCGTGCTTGTCTTTCAGATTAACACCAATGACAAAATTCTTCATGTCCTTAACTGTTTCGTCGGCTACAAATCTTACTTCATATTCACCATACTTCTTCAACCCTTGCGGTCCGATAAACCCTTTTTCGGCATCAAAGCCGTTTTCCTGCATCATTTCTTCTATTTCGCCCGCTGTCGCAATTCTTACTTCGTTTCCCGCAAGTGCATTCATAAGTTTCGTTTCTTCCACCTGCTTGTCACCGCGAATTAAAGCTATCACAGGAGCTTTGTCAACAATGTAAACAAGTGATTTTACGATTAAACTTGCAGGAATATTCAAAAAAGCACACAGTTCTTCGATTGAATGGGTACCGGGCGTTTCCGCAATTTCCGCTTTGGTATAATCACCCGAGATTTGAGCCTCAGGAAGATTTGACACGGCATGGTTGGAATTTGCCGCATAATCACAGGAATCGCAGTAAAAAACATCATTTTCGCCCGCATCGGTGTCGGTTATTACCATAAATTCATGGCTTACGCTTCCGCCTATTGCACCGGAATCCGACTGAACCATTTTTGTATTAAGCCCGCACCGTTTAAAGATACGGGTATAAGCTTTCGCCATATTTTCATACTCTTTTTCCAACCCCTCCTGTGTTGTATCAAAGCTGTATGCATCCTTCATTATAAATTCACGCCCTCTCAAAAGCCCGAAACGTGGTCTCACTTCATCACGGAATTTTGATTGGATTTGGTATAAATTCACGGGTAATTGTTTATAAGATTTCAAGCCGTCACGGGCAATTGATGTAATAATTTCTTCGTGAGTAGGTCCCAAGCACATTTCACGGTCATGCCTGTCTCTCAAACGCATCAATTCTTTACCGTAAACCTCCCATCTGCCCGACTCTTCCCATAATTCCTTCGGTTGAACAAACGGCATAAGAAGTTCCTGAGCACCCGCAGAATCCATTTCTTCACGAACAATATTTTCTATCTTCTTTAACACTCTCCACATCAGAGGAAGATAATTATATACACCGCTCGTAAGTTTTCTTATAAAACCTGCCCTTACAAGCATTTTATGAGAAACAACCTCCGCATCCGACGGAAATTCTCTTAAAGTCTGAACAAACAATTTTGACATTTTCATAGTTTATTTAATCCCCTTATAAATTTATAAATAAATTCTATCATGAACAGGCGATTAAGAAAAATTTATAAAAATAGCCCGAAAAAGTTATTGCACAAAAAACGATAATGTGATAGAATCAGTTTGAAAGGGGTGACTATGCTAGTTTCTGCAATTTCGGTTAATCGTAATAAAGGTTATAATATGAGCAGTAATATGCCGTTTTATAACAACAGGAGCAATGAAACTATCGGAGATACCGCATTTAATTCTCTAACCCCGTATACCAACAGAAAATCTGTTTCGGAAGACAGATTACCCCAACTTTTTGATAATATTAACGAATGGCAGAATTTTTGCCATAAACAAATTCTTGGCGGAAAGTTGAATACATTAGCTTAAGTTTTATGGGTAGAAGTTTAATTTTAGGTTTTTTTGACGGCGTGCCTATTGCACACCAAACTGTTATCCCCTCTGCCGATAAGGTTGGAACGGAAAAAATTTTGATTACCCTGAAAAACTTCCGTAAAAACACAAATTATATACTCTCCAGAGAAAATTCGTTTGAGAAAATAAAATCACTTGGGGTAAAAAAAATCGTAGAGCTTGATTTTACTGAGATTGCAGCCATGCCTGCAAATGATTTCATTAAATATATTGCTGAAGAATATTCCCCTGTCTCAATCTCTACAGGCTACAATTACACCTTCGGTCACAAAAAAGAGGGAAATTCGGAATTATTGGAGAGTAAACAAAAAGAATTCGGCTATGAATACGTTTGTCTCCCGCCTCAGCTTTATGAAGGCGAAACCATAAGCTCAACTCTTATAAAAAAATACTTACAAAACGGAAACATTGAAAGGGCAAACACATTGCTCGGAAGCAATTTTATACTTGAGGGCAGAGTTATATCAGGAGCCCGACTCGGACGTAAAATAGGTTTTCCGACCGCAAATATAAATTATCCACAAGATATAGTCAAAATTCCGTACGGAGTATACAAAGTTAAGGTTGGAGAAAATATCGGCGTCCTCAACTGGGGTATGAAACCAACCGTGCACAACACAAAAGAGCCTGTTATAGAGGTACATATTCTGAATTATGACGGCAATTTGTACGATAAGGACTTAAAAGCGGAAATAATTAAAAAACTAAGAGACGAGAAAAAGTTTGACTCTATAGAGGATTTAAAAGTCCAAATAAATGAGGATATAAAGGAATGCTTAAAGTAGTTATTATCGGTTACGGAGAGATGTTCACCAACCTGATTGCGGGAACTTTGGACGCAAATTGCCAAATTTGCGGAGTTCTCAGAAAAGAAATGATTAAATATCCGAAATTTATCAGGAAAATAAAAGATATACTAAACCCTTCACTTGACTATAATTACATCAGAAGTTACAATTTGCCGGAAATTAAGGCAAAAAGCGTCAACAGTACGGAATTTAAAAAACTTCTGTTAAAGCTGAATCCTGACATCATTCTTGTAGGTTCCTGGGGGGAAAAAATAAAAAAAGAAATATATGATATTCCAAAAATTGCATCAATTAATGCCCATCCGTCGCTTCTTCCCGCATACAGAGGACCCAACCCCTATTTTTGGACAATAAGAAACGGAGAAAAAGTCAGCGGTGTAAGCTTCCACCTAATCGACAACGGTTTTGATACCGGAGCAATACTTGCCCAGGAAGAGGTCAAGATTTACAACTCGGATACGGGAAAATCATTAAAGGACAGAACAGTCCTTACCGCAAGAGGAGTCGTATGCGAGCTTTTAAATGCTCTCAGAGAGGATATTATAATACCGCTGACCCAAAGAGAAGATAAGGCAAGCTACTATTCTCACCCGGAAAATTTGGAACTTGATTTCACAAAATCCGCAGAAGAAAACCATGCCCTGATAAGAGCTGCTTTCCCCTGGACAAATGCATATTTCTACCACAATAACACCTGTATTGCAGCCCATCATGAGTCTTTGGAAATCAGTGAAAACGATACGGAATTTAGTCAGCCGGGAACAATTACAAATGTCAATCACAGGCTAAAAAGGATAAGCGTACTGTGCGGTGACAACAAAATACTTACGTTCAACATAAGTTTGTATAAAAAATACGATAGACCGTTTACCCCAAATTATATTAAACGAGAAATGTCTATCGGAAATTATATCCTATAGGTCTTCTGTCATTTTTAGTCTTGTATTCATTGGAACGAACCTTCATATTCTGCGATTCTGCGATAATTTTATCAAAATCCTCGGCTTTAATATTTCTTCGTCCGTCATTAAGTGCCTCTAAAGAAGCCTTATCCGCTATCATCCTAAGAGCCCTTATCGGAAATCTTTCTGTATTTTCCGCAATATGTTCAAGTGCTTCCTCATCAGCAGCCAATTCTCTTCCCTTGCTTCTTCCGTTCATAAAGAGTTTAATAATTGACTTTCTAGCCTCTTTATCCGGCAAATCAACAAATATCTGCTCCTGAAAACGGCTCTTGACAGCTTCATCCAGTAAATCATATTTATTGGTAGCCGCAACAAAAATCACATTACTGTCTCCCGCCTTTTGTATTCTGTTAAGGAATGAACTCATCTCCTCCGTGCGGCTGCCTGAGGTTGAAAGACTTCTATCCATAAGCAAAGCATCCGCATCATCAAGGAAAAGCAAAACAGGCTTATTTTTTGCTCTTGCCACAGCATAATCAAAAGCCGCATCAATACGTTCCGATGTCTCATGAATATATTTAGAGCCCAGAGTACCTGCCTCAAGCTTTAACAGAGGTACCCCTGCTTCTGCGGACAAATGCTCTATAATAGTTGTCTTTCCGCATCCCGGTGGACCGTATAATAAAATCCCTTTAGGAACCTTTTTTCCATACTCAATTTCATCCAGCTTTGCCTGCTCGGGATTTTTTAAAGCGGTTAAAATCCTGTCATTTAGAAGTTTTTTCAAATCCTTCATACCGCCTAAGGTTGAAAAACCAAGCTTTGCCGATTCTGTCGGAATATATTCCTTGACAAAATCCTTACCCTTCGTTGCAGCAACTCCTGTTTCCTTATATGCGGAATTGTTGGCAATCGGTGCGATTCCCTGCTTTGCCAAAAATTCTTCAATAGTCATACCCGCAGGAAGTATTCCCATAATTTTCGTCGTAACACCGTCCTCTTCTATAGACGACATCAATTCACTTGCCGCATCACATAACCAATGGTCAGGGTTCTGAATCTTTCTGTTAGCAATTTCTTCCATATAAGAAGCCGATTCCGTTGCCGTATAATGAAGATTCGGAAACATTTTTTCCACGTTCGTTGCCAACAGGATTTTAAACTCTATAAACAAATCCGTAAGCTTATTAAGAAGTGCCGAGCGTTTTGATTTCTCCGCCTCTCTTAACAAATTCTCCGTATCGTTTGCCAAAGTATTTAATTTCAAAAGAGTCCCCAAAAACTCTTTATTTTTTCCGGCATTTTGTATTTTATTAACTAACTGGTCATTCAATTGTTGATTATATCCAAATCCGACACTCGTTTGAACTCTTTGTATATGCATTAGTATATTCCTCTTTAAACATCAACTATTATATAACCCGTAAATTATATTTTTGCTATATGATTTACAAAGTTTTACAAAACAAAGATGCAAAAAATACGCATTTTTCACGCAAACTCAAACGTTAATTCAAAAAAATTCTGCATGTTGAAAAATAAATACAACTGTGATATAATATTTATATACGGATATTATATACTAATTTTCGAGAATACGGATGTCAGAAATTAATTGCTACAATTATCACAATACCTTTGAAGGGTTGGTAAAAAATCCTGTTGTCGACCGATTTCAACATATCGGCTCAAATACTCCTGCACAAACGGCGGAAGTAATTGATGAAAATGTTGACAATATTAAAACTACCAATAACAAGATTGAAGAAAAAATAATCAATGACGACATGAAAACTCTTCTGGAGCAGGAAAACATCGTATTAGATGATGATACACAATTTTTAATTTCTTTTGACCCGTACTCCTACGGAGTTACGGTAGAAGGCAGCTCTGACATTGCACTGCTCTCAAAGATGTCACAGCTTTTGAACAGCAGCAGCCTGTCAAAATCTTTGTTCAACTATTCAATGCAAAACACGGTAGAATTCAACAATGATAGTGTTGCAAAGTTCAAGGCTTTTCAGGCAGTTAAAAATTATACCAGTTACGACCTTTCAAAACTCACACTTAGAGGCGGTGAGTATTATACCCCCGAAGGGAAGAACCTGTCCGAATTGATTAAAAATGCAATACAAAATGACAGTAATATCAGCACCGATTCAAAAAACGAGATATACGAAGATATAATGACCCAGGTAAATACTGTTGCAGAAAAAGGTTGGAACGGTATAAGCGATTTGGAATTAAATATCGGATATTCGCCGAAAGACGGTTTTTACCCTCTCGGCGGCAGTTGGGAAGCTTAAGGGAGTTTATCCCATTCACCGTTTTCAACAAGTTTACGAATTTCCGCCTTGACATCGGGGTCATCCGTCTTTGCCTGAAGTTCTTTGATTAACTTCTCTTTCTCAGCATCAGTAAGTTTTTCGACCTTGGGGTCCTTACCGGTAATTCCCTTAACTTTATTTGCCGCAGATGACTTTTTTCTTAATGCCAAATAAACTGCAGCAGTAATTCCCAATGCAGCAAGCCCGCCCAAAACAACCTTGGAAGTAGTGGTACTTTTTTTATCTTCCGTTTTGGGAGCTGATTTTTGCACAACGGAACTATATATTGGAGTCTGATTAACACTGATTGTCATAATACACCTTTCTATATATATTAAAACAAAATACGAAAAAAAATTGCCTGATTAAACTATTTAACATTTTTTGTAACGCGTTATTCTATGGTAAAGTAAGAAAAGGAGAAAGTTATGAATAAAAACGTTATCATTATTTTATTAATCTTCCTTGTGCCGCTTGCTGTTTATTTCGGGCTAACCAGAAACAAGCTTACCGCCCTGCCGTCAATAGCCGCAGAAGGAGCACAGGTAATAAAATTCTCATCCCCTATGTGTTATGAATGTCAGGAACTGGAAAAAGTTTTTGAAGAAGTTTTCCCGAAATATAACAGGGAAATAACGCTCAAAAAAATTGATGTTACACAAAAAGATAGAACGACAAAAGAACTGATAAGACAATACGAAGTTAAACTGGTACCTACGACTGTCTTTAAGGATAAAGAAGGTAACGTAAAAAGACGCATTGAAGGAACTTTGCAGCCTAAAATACTTGAAAATTATTTGGAAGAGTTAAAAAATGGATAATTTAGCAGCAATATTTTCATCGGAAAGCAGCGGAGCATATATTTGGTTTTTAATGTTTGCAGCATCTTTTGCGGGCGGATTGATAGCCTCTATATCACCCTGTTCGCTTGCGATGCTGCCGCTTATTATAGGATATGTGGGCGGATATTCAAAAGAAAGCCCGTTCAGAACTTTTGTGCAACTCTGCTTTTTTATATTCGGAACGGCAATAGTTTTCTCCATAATAGGCGTAATCTGTGCAATAACGGGAAGCGTATTTGCTTCCGCTCTTGGCGGATATTTTACATTAATTATGGCATCACTTCTTCTGGTTATGGGGCTTAAGATTATTGGACTGTTAGAATTTGACATGCCTGTTATCATTAAAGCCATGCCCACAAACTCGACCAATTCGCTGTTTATTTATCCCATCCTTTTGGGAATAACATTTGCATTGGTCGGAACTCCTTGCTCTACACCGATTTTAGCGGGAATTATGGCTTTTGCCGCAATGAGCAAAAACTTCTTTGCCGCAGTAATAATGCTGTTTCTGTTTGCATTCGGACAGGGACTTATCCTGATAATTGCCGGACTGTTCACTTCAAGCATAAAAAATTTAAAAAAGCTCTCGGGCTTTACCGATACACTTATGAAAATAAGCGGAATATTGTTGGTTATTGTAGCGTTGTATCTTTACTACAAAGTCTTTTCGCCATTAATCCAATAGTTCGCTTGCAATAATCTCTGCGGCATAGCTTATACACTTTTCACAAGGACGTTTTTCGTAGTATTCCGCAGTACGTACAGATGGAACATAGGAGTCTCGCTCAGTTTCTAAACCCAATAAATCCCGACATACAATGTAGCCAAACTTGTCACGAAATCTACCCGCTAATTCTTGTATAAGTTTATAATGCCCCGCTTTTGCAATATCATCATTTGGGGAGGTGTAACCTTTTAAAATTCCCGCAACCATAAACATAGCACTGACGGCACCACAAACCTCACGCAGCCTGCCCATACCACCTCCGAAAGAAGATGCCAACTTTAAACAAGTATCCTTATCCAAACCCACCCTCTCCGAGAATGCAAGCAAAACAGACTGAGAACAGTTGTATCCCTCACGAAAATTCTTAGCAGCTTCCTCCGAATAATTCACCATAAAAATATTTTATCACCAAAAATGAACAAATTAAAATTCTATATCGTTAACAATATGTAGATTAAATAGGAGAATTTATTATGACAGAAGAAAACAAAATCGTAGAAGAAAAAACATGTCTATGCCAGAGCAAGGGCTTTAAGAAATTCCTGATAGTAGCAGGCGGAAGCTTTGTCGGTGTATTTTTAGCCCTGAGTTTATTTGCAGCATTGCACAAACCGCCAATGCCACCAATGCCAATGAATCCGTATGCATTTGGCGGTCCTGGACCTCAAATGGTAAGACCTTGCCACTGCCACCACCATCATTTTGATAAAGGACATCGCAGAGATTTCCACAAAAAAATTATGAAAGACCGTATGGGAAAACAATTACCGCCAAGAGCCGAGCGTCCTGAAATCGATGATTAATTAAGTTTAAAGACCTGCTAAAAGCAGGTCTTACTTTTTTGCTTGAAATTAAAAAATGTTTATGCGAAGATTATTTGGTGATAACTGAATATCAGTTGTGACTTATGGCAAGGTGGCTCCCTGAATGAGTGAAACGAACGAGATTAAAGAAATGTGAGAGCAGCACTCGAAGCAACTGAGCCAATGACAATAGAATAGCAAAATAGACTTATGGCAAGGTAGCTCAGTTGGTGAGAGCGCCGAACGCGCCGACCGCAATGCGAGAGCAGTACTCTAACCCACTGAGCA
>CALUTM010000016.1 GCA_944323705.1 Candidatus Gastranaerophilales bacterium | reverse complement strand
GTTTTGGGAAGTCAGGCTGCGGATTATCTTGACATTCAACTTACGCATCCCAAGACAATGCGAATTATGCAGGTAAAAAAAGATACTGATACTCCGTTTTTACGCAAGGTATATAAAGCATTGGAAGAAATGGCAAGAGAATTTAAGCTAAATAGTCTAAAATAGCTCCGCCAATCTCTTCATTCGGGTCAAAGTTACAATCTTTTGGAGGGTTGATAGAGTTTCTTATGAGCATTGCACATAAGGGACCAAAAGCGTCGGGAATTTTAGTTTTGCGATAAATCCCCGCTAAATAAGTCTGAATATTTGGCGATGTTGTATTATTGTACTTGGATAACAACGGATAAAGGTCTTTTACTTCATTATTTCCTTCATCAAGCATCATATTAAGCGTATACAAATTTTCCAAAACCTCTTCTTCCGACTTGGGATTCTCAAGAGAAGTTTTAATCTCGGCAAGAGATTTTCTTTCTTTAATATCAAAAACGCAATAATTTCTGTATTGATTCGGATACGATACACTCATATCAGAAGTTTACACTAAAAAAGATAAAATATAAAGCACCGAGAACAAATGCGGGAATATACGGTAAATAATTTCTGTTTTCTTTTGTTTTAATGCTTTTAAGTATTGCCGCTGCCAACATAAATCCTATGAGGGTAAGTATTCCCGCCATCCAAAAGTTCGGATATAACTTATTGTAAACAAGTGCCGATAATATGAAAAGTATTGATAATATGCAGGTATATTTGTCTCCTTGCCGATATCGATTATATAAAAACATTGGTATGATAAAAATCATAGAAGCTATAAGAGCATATAATAATACGTAACCTGTATTTTGAAGTCCGAAAATAGCCCCGAGAGCTCCTGCTGCATAGGTATCAGCTTCTCCCATTGCCCTTGTCCCGACAAGGAGGCAGCCGCTTCGTGCAATTGCTTCAAGGACTATGGCTCCGGCTATTAACCCTAATACCGAACTTATTATACCGTTTCCGCCTGTCTGCAGAAAATTATAAAGAATCCCCGAAAGAGCTGCGATAATTGCAATATTACAATCCGCAACTTTTTCTCTCAGGTCTGTCATTGTCATTATTAAGAAGCAAGAAAGCCAAAATATAACAAATAAGCATTTCCACGAAAACCCGAATTTAAGGTATGAAGCCGCAAAAATAATCATTGTCAAAAACTCTATTATCGGATATTGAATACTTATTTTTTCCCGACAGAAATAGCACTTTCCTCTTAAAATAATATAAGAAAGTATAGGAATATTATGCCACCAGAACAATTTGTGCTGACATTTCGGGCATTTGGACGGCGGAAATACAATACTCTCTCCGCTTAATGAACGTAGTATAACAACGTTAAAAAAACTTCCCAAGCAGAGTCCTATGATACAAATCCAAAATAAAATATAAAATTCCATCTACACCTCTATTGTAGTATCGGCAAGCATTTTGTATAGCATACTGAACGCTTTTTTCATTTTCCTGGAAACTTGCATTTGTGTCATGTTTAAATATTCGGCAATTTCTTTTTTGCTCATATCTTTGTAATAATAAAGTTCCACTGCTTCTTTGTATTCCGTCGGCAGTTTTTCTATGACCTCCCGAAAAATAATCTTCATATCTTCCAAATCCCGGAGTTCTTTATAGTTATCATCCGTTATAACTTCTTCATAACTTAAATTATTATCGGAGTCTGTACCGTAAATTTCTTCAAGCGAAAGAGTGGACTTTCTTCTGTCTGCCTGCAATACAAAATCCACGTCTCTTTTTGAAATTTTAAGAGCTTCAGCCACATCATCATTTGTTAACTCGTTCAACTCTTCCGTTGTAAGAGTTTTGGTAAAGTTATTTATACGGCAGGATAATTCCTGAATATGCCTGGGAACTCTTATCGTATTCAATTTATCCCTTAAGTAGTGTTTCATTTCTCCGATTATTAAGTAACCTGCATATATCTTGAAATTATCATTAACCTCTCTTGAATAGCTCTCAATAGCCTTCAAAAGTCCTATGGACCCTGCTTGTACCAAATCTTCAATCGGGTCGGTTGCACGTCTTGCGATTGTTCTTGCAATACGCTTGATAATCGGAAGCATTCTGGTGACTATTAATGCCTTTGCTTTCGCCCTTTTATATTTATCTGATGACGAGTGGTATTCTTCAAGCCAACAGTCTACAAACTCGTATGTCTTCTGCTCATTCTTTCTTGTGACCATAACACATATATTAACACGATAGTAACAGTTTAGCAATTCGGTCAGATGTTATTTTTCATGATTTTGAGTTGTCTTTGAAGCTCCTCGGCATACTCATTTTGAGCGGCACTCAGTTGCTCCTGCAATTTCTCTATAGACCTTTCCAACTCATCGAGGTATGTTTCTTCGGGTTTTTGTTTTATCTCTGAGGCGTATTTGTTTATACCGGTTGCACACAAGTAACCCGGAAGAAGATTGGGATTTTTATTATTTAATACTACCTGATCTTTACCATCAACTGTTGCAACGACATTTTTTATAGCCTTTGATGATTTTTCTTCCGCGTTTATTTCAAAAGTTGCTTTGGATGTATCAGCTGCAATCGTTCTGATACTGTCATAAAATCCCTTGGCACGATTGAGGTCTTTCATTAAAGGCGAATTCGTTTCTTCAATTGCCATATCAAAACCGTGATTAAGAAATTGGGTCTTTATTATTTTTGACTTGAAATTTGTGTTATTTTGAATTGTGATTGGGAACACCCTCATTTTAAAGTCCTTTCATTTTATAAGTAAAATACTAAATTAATTAAAAAATCCGCAACCAACATGTAAACGGTAGATAGAACTGCCGCTTTGGTCGTAGATTCTCCGACATCTTTTGCCCCGCCTTTTGTATTATATCCTTGCGTTGCACAAACCAACGCAATTAAGATTCCAAATATGAAACCTTTAAAAAGGCTTATATAAATATCTCTGGTGCTCAGCCACAGCCAAACTGAGTTTATGTATCTTGCGGGATGTAAGTGGATAGTGGCATTTGAGACTAAAAGTCCTCCTAAAATACCTACGACTTCTGCAATAAGTACAACCATTGGGACGGTGATTGCCGCCGCAAGTATTCTCGGGGCAAAATAGTAACCGACAGGGTCAACCTTTAGTGTTTTAATGGCATCTACTTGTGAAGTTACCTGCATATTCGCAATTTCTGCAGATATTGCCGTACCTGCTCTGGCTCCGATTGCAAGAGCTACAAATCCCGGTGCAATTTCCCTTATCATAACGATTGCGATGGAGCCGCCGACGTACGCTTCCGCACCGGACATTAAAAACTGTTTTGAAACCTGTATGGCTATAACGGCAGCGGAAACAAAGGCTATGACAAGAGAGATTATTAGTGAATCATAACTGATTGCAGCTGCCTGATTTAATACGTGTATAATTCTGGAGCGTCCTGTTACCAGATAACAGATGCTTTTGTAAAGATTTTCTATGCATTTCCCCAAAAAACTTATCATTAACCGTTTCCGAAAAATAATCCTCTTTCACTTATTATACATCAACGATGTTAAATAAAAGGTTAAATTTTGTAAACTTTATGGCAATTTTTTGCAGTCGGATGTTTTTATATAAGTATAGTGTGGAGGTCACAATGTTTGAAGTAAATAACGGTACAGCAAAAATAGACGGTTCAAAAGGAAAATATTACGGTAAGGTTACTAATCCGTCGGTAAAGTATGGCAGAAATGCGGTTGAAAATTATTATACATATCTTGAACAACCTTTGGTTTCGGACATTGTAAATCCTTCTCCGATATTGCCGACGGAAGAAAATGTTAATAATTTTATAAAGAAAAATAATGAATATTTGGATGCCCTTCCGCCTCTGGAATTCGAATACAGATATATGCCCCAGGGAAAACTTGATAAAAAGGCTCTTTTAGGTGCTGCTTATGAGGAGTTGGGCGGAAACAAGGAGGTCGGCGTAAAAGAATTGGATGCCGTCTTTGCCCCAAATAGTACATTTACATCCGAAGCCCTTGATATTAATAAGGACGGAAAGATAGATGTTGCGGAATACGGCACAAGTATTCTTGCCGCAGATATGTTAAGCAAATCCGAAACCCCTAACTTTTCAAATATCGACGGAACGATAAATAAAAAGGGTTTTGATGCTGTTCTTGCTTACGCTCAAAAAAGCAAAGCAGCCGCAGCGGCCGCTTTGTATTCAAAAATATATAACACATACAATCTTGGTGAAGCCCAAAAAGAATTTAAGCCGGAATAGAGTTATTCAATAACCTTAATCCAACCCTCAGGTGCTTCTATTGTTCCAAATTGTATTCCAAGAAGTGTATCATAAAGTTTTTTCGTTATTTCACCAGAAATGCCTTTTCCTGCAGGGAATACGATTTCTTCTTCATGGTTTACAATTTTGCCGACAGGCGATAATATTGCAGCTGTACCGCAGAGTGCACATTCTTTAAACTCTTTAACTTCTTCAAATTTTATTTCGCGTTCTTCAGTTTTAAGTCCGAGATAGTGTTGTGCCACATACATTAAGGACCTTCTTGTAATAGACGGAAGAATCGTTGGGGTTTTTGGAGTTACAACCGTATTATCTTTTATAACAAATATGATATTTGCACCGCCTGTTTCTTCAACTTTTGTTCTTGTTTTGGAATCTAAATACAGGTTTTCGTTGTACCCAAGCTCGTGTGCTTCAACAATAGCATGCAGGCTCATTGCATAATTTAAACCTGCTTTAACGTGTCCTGTTCCCAACGGAGCAGCTCTGTCATAATCAGGAACCCTGAGGGTAATAGCTTTAGCACCGCCCTTAAAGTACGGACCGACAGGAGCCGCAAAAACCCTGAATTGATATTCTTTGGCAGGATTAACCCCCATTACCGGACCCGAACCGAACATATAAGGTCTTATATAGAGCGTAGCCCCGGTACCGTATGGCGGAACGTAATCAATATTTTTTTTGACGGTTTGAGCTACCGCGTCGATAAATCTTTCTTCGGGGAAAATCGGCATTTCGAGTCTTTTACAGCTTTCTGCCATCCTTTTTGCATTTAAGTCGGGTCTGAAACAAACTACTTTGTTGTCAGCAGTCCTGTACGCTTTCATTCCCTCAAAGCACGTCTGGGCATATTGAAGAACGCAAGCACACTCATTAATAACGATGTTTTCATCGGTTATGAGTGCTCCGTTATCCCATTTTCCGTCTTTAAAGTTTGATACATATCTGTAGTCAGTCTTCATATAGCCAAATCCGATATTGGCCCAGTCAATATTCTTTTCCATACTTTTCTTCCTATCTGCTAGTTAATTATATCCCCGTACTCTTCGGGATTATTCAATAAGTCGTAATTAATTTCGTTTTCGTTGTCTGCAATTGCAGCCGCAACAACGGCATCAGACGTAACATTCAACAGAGTTCTCATCATATCGGTAATTCTTTCGATGGTAAACAGGAATGCAAACCCTGCTACCAGTTGTTCGGGGCTTAATCCCATACCGTTGAGAACTAATGCTATTGTTATCAGACCTGCACCGGGGATTCCCGCACAAGTTGATGATGCAATAATGGCAAGCAGTGCAATTTGAATAACCAAAAACGGGGTTAGTGCTACACCGTAAGCTTGTGTTAAAAAGATTACGGCAATTGTTTGAAGCATTGCAGTTCCGTCCATATTCAACGTTGCACCCAAGGGTAAAACGAAGCTTGAAACTTTATGAGAAATTCCTCTTTTTTCACAACATGCAATCGTCAATGGTAGTGTTGCGGAGGAACTTGCAGTACCGAATGCTACCATCATGGCTTCTGCCATTGCGGCGTAGAGCATAAGTACCGGAACTTTTGAAAATATTTTTAAGAATACAGGATACACAATAAAGAACTGTATCGCAAATCCTATGGCAAGAACTCCCAAATATTTGGAGATACTCATAAATATATCAACACCGAAAGAAGAAACTGCAACAGCCGTTAAGGCAAATACACCGGGGGCTGCAAAGCACATAATCCAATCGGTAATCTTCATTGTTGCCGCAAATATTGATTCAAAAAATCCGACAAAAGGTCTGTTTATATCTCCTACTTTTGCAAGAGCAACAGAGAAAATCAATGCAAAAACAATAATAGGAACCATATCTCCGCTGGCAATGGATGCAAGCGGATTTTTCGGAATAAAGCCGAGGATTATATTTAATAGATTTCCTTTTTGGGCTTCTATTGTAGCTGCTACTTGAGCCTGAATATCAGCGGCGGTTTCCAAGTTTATGTAATGAGCCGCACCCAAGCCGGGTTTTAGTAACAGAGCCAAAATAGCACCGATGGTAACGGCAATAACGGTTATAATTCCGTAGTAGACAATCATTTTGGTTCCGAGTTTACCAATCTGTTTTCCGTCTCCGATACTTGTAATCCCTATGACTATTGCAGAGATAACAAGGGGAATGACTACCATCTGTATAAGTCTTATAAATACTTGTCCTATAAATGTTAAAGTTGTCATAATCAACGGGTTTGGTTCTTTGTGAAGCCAAATTCCGACAAGAACACCCAAAATAAGTCCGGCAAAGATATGCCAGTTTCTCTTCAAGCCTAAACCAAGTGCAATCAACACTTGCATGTGAAATTTCATATATAAATCCTCTCAAATACTTATATAACTCAAATATTATATTATTATTTTCAGAAAAAGTAAAGATTTATTATTCCGATAAAACACTTTCGCCCGAAATTTTTTCACCTTTAATTATGTATTTTGCATGTTCGCTTTTCATAAGGTGGTTATCGACAAGCGAAAAGGATTCAAGAGTTAAATCATTTATCCCTGAAAAAGAATTGTCCGATAATCTGAGGGTTACAGTGTCCGTTAAAATTTTATTATCATAAGGAGCTTTTTTAGAAAATACAATAAGATTACCCTCTACGGTTTTGACTGAAATTTCGGCATTTGCACCGCTAAAGGGATTAGAAAGTGTTATTTTATCTCCAACCCTTGATAAATTCCACAAATCAACGCTTACGGGTTTAAAAGTTCCGTAACTGTTCGTGTCCTCAAGCTTTGCACTGACTCTCCAACTTCCGAAGAAGGCTTTTGGGATGTCATTTATAGATACACCCGCATTCAATATCATATCTTCGGCAAAAGCAAGCGGAGAAATAAGAAATATTAATAATACCCAAAAAAGTTTTTTCATAAAATTATTATAACAATATTTCACAAAAAGTCATCCGCTTTATTTTTATGTTATTCTATTGTTAATAAAGAGGGAATATTATGACAGAAACAAAGATAAAAATAGAAGATTTACCTACGGTTTATGATGCAAAGTCAACGGAAGAAAAGATGTATAAGTTCTGGGAGGACGGAAATTATTTCAGGGCAGACGCTCATTCCTCCAAGCCGCCGTTTACGATTGTAATTCCGCCGCCGAACGTTACGGGGGTATTGCACATGGGACACGCTTTAGACGGAACTTTGCAGGATATTTTAACCCGTTATCACAGAATGAGCGGGTACGAAGCTTTATGGCTTCCCGGTACTGACCATGCCGGTATTGCGACACAGGCGGTTGTTGAAAAAGAACTCAGAAAAGAAGGACTGACCCGCCACGATCTCGGGCGTGAGGAATTCTTAAAACGCACCTGGAAGTGGGCTAACGAACATAAATCCGCTATTCTTAATCAATTTAGACGTCTGGGGGCTTCATTTGACCGTTCAAGAGAAAGATTTACTTTTGACGAAGGGTGCTCGGAAGCCGTAAAGGAAGTTTTTGTAACTCTTTACAATAAAGGTTTAATCTATAAAGGTGCTTATATAGTAAACTGGTGTCCGCGTTGTCAGAGTGCTATTTCGGATATTGAAACCGAGTACGAGACAGAGCAGGGACATTTGTGGGAAATTTCGTATCCGCTTGTCGGAGAACCCGGGGCAATTATAGTTGCTACAACTCGTCCTGAGACAATATTCGGGGATGTAGCGATTGCAGTTCACCCTTCTGATAAAAAATATTCTGAACTAATCGGAAAAACTGTTATGATACCATTGAGCGGTCGCAGAATCCCGATTATTGCAGACGAATATGTCGATAAATCTTTTGGTACAGGGGCTGTAAAAATTACTCCCGCACACGACCCGAACGACTATGAGGTCGGAAAACGTCACAACTTTAGCCCGATTTGGGTTATTGATGAAGAAGGAAAAATGAAAGCTTGTGCGGAGGTTCCGCCGGATTATCAGGGCTTGGACAGATATGAAGCTCGTAAAAAGATTGTCGATATGTTGAGCTATAACAACTTCCTGCTTCGCGTAAAAGCCCACGAACACAATGTCGGGAAGTGTCAGAGATGTAACACTACAATCGAGCCTCTTCTTTCCGAACAGTGGTTTGTAAAAATGGGACCGCTTGCAAAAGAAGCTATTGAGGCTGTTAAAGACGGAAGAATTAAATTTATTCCCGAACGATGGGAAAAGAATTATTTAGGTTGGATGGAAAATATTCGTGACTGGTGTATTTCCCGTCAATTGTGGTGGGGACATCAAATACCCGCTTATTATCATAAAGTTACCGGCGAAATGGTTGTTGCTAAGGAAAATCCTGACCCTGAAAATTATGTTCAAGACTCTGATTGCCTTGATACCTGGTTCTCTTCGGGACTTTGGCCGTTTTCCACAATGGGATTTCCGAATGCGGAAACGGATGATTTTAAGAAATTCTACCCGACATCTGTTCTTGTAACCGGATTTGATATTATTTTCTTCTGGGTTGCAAGAATGATAACAATGGGGTTGGAATTCACGGGGAAAGCACCTTTTTCAACCGTATATATTCACGGACTTATTAGAGACGAAAAAGGTCAAAAGATGTCAAAATCCAAGGGGAATACGATTGACCCTGTTCAGATCATAGATAAATACGGGTGTGATGCTTTAAGATTTACGATGACATCACTTTGTACATACGGCGGTCAGGATATCAAAATCTCTGATGAAAGGTTTGAATACGGAAGAAACTTTGCGAACAAAATCTGGAATGCTTCAAGATTTGTACTTATGAACCTTGAAGGTGTTGACGATAAACCGATTGACAAAGATAAATTGACTTTGGTTGATAAGTGGATTTTGGACAGACTTAATGAAACCGCTAAAACTGTAAATCAGTATATGAAAGAGTACAGAATCGGTGAAATTGCACATACTCTTTATGATTTCTTCAGAAGCGAGTACTGCGATTGGTATGTTGAGATTGCAAAAATCCAACTTCAGGATAGCAGTTTGAAACTAAATACTCAAAGAGTTTTGAGATACGTTCTTGATATGTCGCTGAGAATGCTTCATCCTATAATGCCGCATATTACTGAAAATGTATGGCAGAATATAAAAAGTATAAGCGGTTTCGGACCGGAATCCGGAGATTATGAGGCTTTGATTGTATCCGAGTTTCCGACCTATAAAGATGAACTGTCGTATCCTAAAGAAGCGGAAGAAATGAAGCTTGTTTTTGATACAATTACGTCTTTAAGAAATGTAAGACAAAGCTTTAATATTTCGACATCTGCTACCGTTGACGTTGAGATAAGAGCGGAAGGAAAAGAAAAAGAAATTTTTGCGGAAATAGAATCTTATATTCACAGACTTGCAAAAGTTAATAATATTTCCTATGAAGCTATGGACGCACCGATACCGTCTCAATCGGCAACTGCGGTTGTTTCGACATCTAAACTTATAGTCCCGCTTGCAGGTCTGATTGACTTGGAGGCTGAGATTAAGCGTCAGGAAAAGAAATTGGAAAAATTAACAAATGAGAAAAATTCTTTGCTTGGCAGAATGAAAAACGAAAAATTTGTTGCGAATGCTCCCAAGGAACTTGTAGAGCAGACTAATGCAAGAATTGAGGAAATTACTGTACAAGAAGGCGTAATAAAGGATTTGATAAAATCTTTGAAATAGCTTTTTCCCTCTCCTTATGGAGAGGGATTTTTTCGGAAATTAGAGTATAATATTATTATGAAAAATCTTGTTATTTTACTGGTTGCACTAATCCTGAGCGGTGCGGCTTATGCTTCATCAATAAATCCTTATGCGTATAAAACCATGACTACACAGTCATACAGAAACAATTATAACCGTCAGGTTAATAATAAGCCTATACCATACTGGCAAGCTCAATCGAATTATGCAACAAGAAACAGGGTGTATAATAGTTATTCAAACTATTCTAACGTACAATCGAATTATAATCAGTATTATTATCGGGGCAGATGATGTTAAATATAGATTTCCGCACCTTAAATGACTTTTTTATTGAAAATATTGATTTCATAATCGGTTCAAGGCTGCAAAAAATTCAGCAGCCTACAAGGCGGGATTTTATTTTTTTATTAAGAAATAACGGCGAGAGTCGAAAATTGTACGTAAATATTAATCCTCAGGTTTATCATCTTGCTTTTATGTCAAAGGCGGGGGAAGAGAGACGTTCTGTTAGTATTCCCAAACATCCTCCGATGTTTTGTATGCTTTTGAGAAAATATTTGGAGGGGTGCAGGGTCGATGACGCAAGAGTTGTTGAAAATGAGCGGATATTGGAGTTATTTTTTGAAATTACCGATGAATTGTCTCAGAAACGTTCGCTCTGTTTGTGCGTGGAACTTATGGGCAAACATTCAAATGTAATATTGTATGATAGAGAAACCTCTGTTATAATCGGCTGTGCTCATAATGTCGGCTCGGAGAAGAGTCGTTACAGAGAGCTTCAGGGCGGTTTAAAATACACTTATCCTCCTCTTCATCCGCTAAACGAGGATATTCCGTGTTTGTATAAAGTTCTTGATTATCCGAAATCTTGTTCGATAAACGAAATTCTTGACGATTATTATTCTAAGCTACAGGAAGACTTGAATTTTCGGGAGGCAAAGGCTCGTCTGCGGGCAATTGTTGTGCCGAAGCTTAGAAAGATTAACGGCTCGATAAGTAAGATTACTGTTTTATTGAATAAACGCGATAACACGGAAAAGTACAAATTATACGGAGAACTTTTGACTGCCAATATTTACCGTAAATGTGATTACCAAAAGCAGGTAGAAGTATTTGATTATGTTAATAATAAAAATATTATTATAGATTTAGATGAGACAAAAAGCTTAAAGGAGAATGCCCAAAGGTATTTTAAACTTTATAATAAATCAAAGGTGACAAAAGAAAAGTCCGAAAAGTTATTGTCGGATTTAAATATGGAACTTGAGTATTTTGAAAATCTCCTTTATAGTATAGAATGTTCAGAAAATATTAGGAATCTTGCAGATATTAAACAGGAATTAAAATTGGAAGAAAAGAGTTATAAAAAGAATGAAAAACCCGAAATTTATAAAACCGTTATAGACGGGTTTGACGTTTATATCGGCAGGAATAACAGACAGAATGATTATATTGTCTCAAAACTTGCACGTGATGAAGATTATTGGTTCCACACAAGGCTTTGTGCCGGGTCTCACGTCTTATTGAGGGTAAACGGTGTTGAACCTGACGAGGGTGTATTATTCGAGTGCTGCAAATTGGCAAGAGAAAATTCTTCTGCAAAACAGCCTTCAAAGGTCGGAGTAATATACACAAAGGCGAAGTATTTGAGGAAACCTCCTGCTTCGCCTTTGGGATATGTAACTTATAAGAATGAAAAAGAAATTTTGGTTTAAATACCAGAGTATAAGTTTTAGTAATCTTTGATTCCCGAAACATTATTCGGTGCGGCAAATCTAAGATTTACCGCACCCTATACACTTGGACATACGCCTAATCGCTTATGCACGCTATGGCTTGCCAAGGCTCACACGCGTGCGGTTTTATAAATTTGTAGGTCATGGCATTGCCCGACAAAAATCTACTCACTACTCACCACTCACTATTCACTATTCACTTTATCACTCAGTCACTTAGTCACTTAGTCACTTTTTTAACCACTACTCACTATTCACTATTCACTAGTCACTAGTCACTAGCTTGTAGGTCGTGGCACTGCCCGACAATAACTTTTTATATTGTATATCCTCGGCATTTACCTCTATTTTCTGTAGAAGATTGACACCTCACCCTAACCCTCTCCTGTTAGGAGAGGGAACGTTTACACTTGCTAAGCAAAAGCGGGCATTGCCCGACAAAAATCTATTCACTATTCACTATTCACTAGTCACTAGCTTGTAGGTCGTGGCACTGCCCAACAATAACACTATTAAGCTTTTTCTTCTTTTACTTTTTCGCCGTCTTTTTCTTCAGAGTCTGATATTCCGAATCCGCTTTCCGACACGTTTGATGCAATAGTTGGTTCATCCTCTTCTTTTTCTGCGGGGATACCGAAATTACTTCCGCTATCGGATTGTACTGCCGTATTATTCGCCATTTGTACCCCTTGAGTTTGTGCAGGTATACCAAACGCATTATTTAGCGGAGCCGCAGAGGACTGTTGCGTTTGTGCGGCGATACCAAATCCGCCTGTCGGAGCTGCTGCGTTCTGTTGATTCTGAACAGGAACTCCGAAACTGCTGCCGCCTGTCGGAGCTGCTGCGTTCTGTTGATTCTGAACAGGGATTCCAAAGCTGCTGTTGCCGCCTGTTGGAGCTGCTGCGTTCTGTTGATTCTGAACAGGAACTCCAAAACTGCTGCCGCCTGTCGGTGCTGCTGCGGTTTGTTGATTCTGAACGGGAACTCCGAAACTGCTGCCGCCTGTCGGTGCTGCTGCGGTTTGTTGATTCTGAACAGGAACTCCAAAACTGCTGCCGCCACCACTTGATGAACCTGTAGAGGTTTGTTGAGTTGATGCGGGGATTCCAAAGCTGCTACCGCCTGCCGAAGCAGCCGAGCCGTCACCCTCGGGTATAGACGGAGCTTCTTCAGGTATCTCCATTTCTTCCTGCATTTCAGCAATATCTTCAGGTATTTGCATCGACAAGTCTTCAACCGTTGCCATTGTACCTTCATAACCGTCTATTGACTCATCATAGATATCATTAGTTGTTGTATTCAAATCCTGGGTAGATTTTCTCATGTCTATTTCTGTACCGATATCTCCGGCATAGCTAATTTGTTGTGCTACGCCAACCCCGCTCATTGCGGCTCCTGCAGCACCCATTACGCCAAAACCATAAGCCCAAGCAGTTGCTCCAAAAGCCCAAGCACCAGAACTTGCAAGTGCAAATGCTTCATACGAAGCTTTAGCACTGCTTGCAGCATTAAGACCCTGTGCGGCAGATTCTACGTAGCACATTGTACGTGCTGTTTCATCAAATCCTTCTGCATAGTCGGTCAATCCTTGAACTTCACCGACCGTTTCTGCTGCGGTATCATAATTTTGTTGATATTCACCCATGGTATCGTAAACTTCATTTACGGAATCTGTTGTTTCGTCAGAAGTTTCCTGGATACCTACTCCTAATTCCTGCATTAAAGGCACCAGTTCTTGTAAAAGCGATTTTTCCTCTTCAGTTAAAGTTTCTCCTGCTTCAACTTTTGCCATAAGGGCATCGTAAGAAGCTTTATAGGTATCATATTCAGATTTATCTTCTTCTATGGTTTCGTTTGCATCATCGTTATAGGCAGCAGCTTCATCGGATAAAGCCTCGACTTCTTCTCCCGCAACGGACATTTCTTCCTGTGCGGCATATAAAGCATTATCTGCATTTATCATCTCATTCTGCAAAGCATCGCAGGCTTCTTTTTCGGTTTTATTCGGTTTTTTTGCCATGTATGCAGTACCCGTTGCCAAGCCAAGTACACAACCGACGATACATCCGATGCTTTTACCAACTTCTTTTGTTGCTTCTTGAGAGGCAGTTTTCATTGTTTCCTCAGTTATTTTATCAGCAGCTTTTGTCGCAACCTTTTCGACCATTTTATCAGCAACTTTGTTAGCTATTGCTCCGGTTCCTTTTTCAACAGCTTTACTAACAAGTTTGGTAGCAACTTTCGTTCCTACCGTTCCCACTACTGCTCCTGCTACTCCCAATGTTCCATCAACAACACCTCTTGCAATAGAGCCGCCTTTATTGCCATCGAAACCCGTTTTTTCCTTAGCATTTTCTTTACCATTTTCTCTGGCAGCACTAAAATCATCGTCTTCGATTTCGTAAGCGTTTTCATCATCCATAGCGGTTGCGTGCCAATTGGAGAGTTCACTGTTCCAGGTTTGGGTTATTTCGCCCATATCGCTTGCACTAATATTCATAGTGTTGTTACCGTAGTTGTAATTGTACCAGCACTTGTATGCATAAGACTGAGAATTTAATGCATTACTTAAGTTAAACGAATCCTGTATTGCCATAATCCCTCCAATATATTAAGTTACATTTAATGTAACTCAATACCTGTTGTGTTACATTAGACCGCATATTTTGCTCTGTAGTTTCTGCCCCTATGGGGTTTCAGACCTTCAACTCAAAATGTGTCAGTCCGCGTATATAGTTGTATTATCTTTGTACTAATATTTACGGCATATTTTTGAAAAACTTTAGAAATTTAGAAAAAATCTTTACAAAAGTTTACATAATTGAGTTGTGTTGTGCGTCAAAACGACGCACCCTGCCTGCTAAAATCACCTGTAGGTCGTGGCATTGCCCGACATTAACTTTAAAAACTTTTTAAAAAATATTTGTTCATTTTCTCTTCTTTTTAGGCAAGAAAAGAAGAGAAAACAGAACCAAAAGAGAAGAAAAACAGCCGTTGTTTCCGACATTTTCGCTTACGCTCAAATGTATTAATCTTTGGGCATACGCCCAATCACTTACGCACGCTATTGTTCGCCAAAGGCTCACACGCGTGCGGCAAATCATTTCGAGATTCATCGGACTCACTAAAATGGCTATTTTCGTCCTCTGAATGACGGAAAATTCGTTTATATTACATTTATAAACTTGTGTACCTGAGGAATTAAACGGACTTTGGGGTAAATTTCAAGGCAGGAATCCAAAACTTTTTCCATAAAATCGGATTCTATGACCGGGGTTACTCCATTCATCATTGGTTGTAATATAAGTTCAATATTGTACTTTGAACATAAATTACAAATGCTTTCTATTTCTTTAGGGGTTATGTGAGAATCGAATACTGCCTTTGCGAACAAATCTTTTTTTGCGGCTATTTCAAAGAATCTGTCGTGTTCCGTCCATAAAGGTTTCATCCCGGTGGCACTCGGGAGTTTTATGTCTGCGGAAACAAATGTAATATAGTCAATAACCTCTTCCAGTTCGCAATATAATGTGCCGTTCGTTTCCAGATATATGGGGAGCGGACTTTCGGGTGCAAATTCTTTAATAAAATCTTTGTACAGAAGCGGTTCTCCGCCCGTAAGCGACACAGAATGGCATTTTTCCCCCATTTCTTTTATAATTTCGGAAATCTCTTGCGGTGAATACTCTTTTGCGTCCGTCGCAAAAAAATCAGTATCGCAGTATTTGCAATTCAGGTTACATTTGCAAAATCGAATAAACAACTGTTTATAACCCACAAAAGGTCCTTCACCCTGAATTGATGCGAATATTTCTTTAATTTTAGCCACTGTTATTCTATTCTTTCTCTTATATTATCTCCTGCAAGTTCTTGCAGCCTTTTGTAGAGATTGATTTCTTCCTCAGATAAACTTTTTGGAATTTGTATTTCTACAGTAACTATCATATCACCAACTTTATTATTTTGTTCAATACCGCATCCGGCAAGTCTTATTTTTTGTCCGCTTCTTGTGTTGGGAGCAAGCTTTAGAGACACGTTGCCCTTAAGAGTCGGAACGCTGATATTCCCTCCGAGGATTGCTTCGTGCGGTGCTACTGCAATAGTTTTAAGGATGTTTAGTCCGTCGGTTTTATAGTTAACGGGTTCTTTGATATGTATCGTAAGGTACAAATCCCCGTTTGCACCTCCGTTTTTTCCCTTTTCACCTTCTCCGGCGAGCCTGATTTTTGATTTATCTTTTATTCCGGCGGGGATTTTTACGTTAAATCTTTTATATGTAGAACTTTCTCCCTTGCCGTTGCAATAAGGACATTTGTTGCCGTTTACAAACTTTCTGCCTTTGCAGTTCGGGCAAATGTTTGTTTGAAGCATGTTGATTATTTTTGAAGTTCCGCTGACGGCTTCAAAAACCGAGATTTCAACATCCGAAAATATATCGTCACCTTTTTGGGGTGCCTTGGGTTTCTTTTCTTTTTTTCCGAACAAATCTTCCCAACTGAAGTTTTTTTTGTTGTTCGGATTTTCCGCATTATTATGATTCTCGTGATTTTTTTTGCTCTGAGAGCCGTTTGCAGCGTAAGAATAAAATCTTTTAGCCGTATCGTAATCCGCTTTTCTGTTTTTATCGGAAAGGATTTCGTACGCTTCGTTAATTTCTTTGAACTTAGCGATTACGTCGGGAGAGTTGCCTGCAACATCGGGGTGCCACTTTCTGGCAAGGTGCCTGTATGCGGTTTTGATTTCTTCTGTTGTGCTAAACTCCGATATGTCTAAAATTTTGTAGTAATCTTTAGTCATACTTTAGGTTTAATGATTGCGAAAAAAAAGTCAAGGTGCAAAACGGGAGTTCTGCTTACCTATTGAAAATATAATATATAAGTGATATTATCTCTTTATGTTTAAAAAGTGTTTATTATTCTTACTTTTAATATCATCTCTTCCCGTTTATGCGGGGAAGCTTGAGGACGCTTTGAAGAGTAAGGGTAAGGTTTTTTTGTACTTGTATACACCTGATTGCGGGTATTGTACAAAATTCAGTCCGCGGTATGATAAGCTGTCAAAGATGTATGGCGAACGCTGTGCGTTTTTGAAGGTAGATGCGTCAACACCTTACGGTTATGAGTTGATGAAAAAGTATAAAGGCAGATATGTGCCTTATGTATTGCTTATAAATTCAAACAAGGCGGAAGTTGTGACACCTTCCTGCTTGTCGGATAATGCTTGTATAGAGAATGAGATAAGGAGTTTTTAGAAGGGGGATTATATGAAAGGGAT
The DNA here is from genome assembly GCA_944323705.1 of Candidatus Gastranaerophilales bacterium. Classification (GTDB taxonomy): domain Bacteria; phylum Cyanobacteriota; class Vampirovibrionia; order Gastranaerophilales; family Gastranaerophilaceae; genus CAG-196. Next base: position 20,031 of record CALUTM010000016.1, on the reverse strand, counting down.
TGTATTGGCAGGCGGAGCCGGAACGAGGTTATACCCGGCATCTCAACCTATATCAAAAATACTTCTTCCTATTTATGACAAACCTATGATTTATTATCCGCTTTCTACGCTGATGTTGGCGGGGATAAAAGATATTCTTATTATCACAAACGAAACGGATTATGACAATTTTATCAAGCTGCTTGGCGACGGGTCTCAATACGGTCTGAATTTAAGTTACAGAATACAGTATGTTCAAAGGGGTATTGCTGATGCTTTTTTGATAGCGGAGGATTTTGTTGCGGGGGAAGATGTTGCCTTAATTTTGGGTGACAATATTTTCCACGGACACGGGTTTTCGACAATAATGAAAAACGCACTGAGAAAAAATTGCGGAGCGACAGTATTCGGCTACACGGTAAAAGACCCCGAGCGATTTGGTGTTGTGGAGTTTGACGAAAACAATAAGGCAATATCATTAGAAGAGAAGCCGCTTTGTCCGAAATCCAATTATGCTGTAACGGGCTTGTATTTTTATGACGGAAATGTTTGTGATTATGCCAAACAGTTATCTCCTTCAAAGCGTGGTGAGTTGGAGATTACGGATTTAAACAGAATTTATCTTGAAGCGGGCAGGTTAAATGTAGAGATTTTGGGACGCGGTTTTGCGTGGCTTGATACGGGAACTCATGATTCAATGCTTCAGGCAAGCTTGTTTGTGCAGACAATGGAATTAAACAAGGGAGTAAAAATAGCCTGCCTTGAGGAGATTGCATTCAATCAGGGATTTATAACCAAAAGTGAGCTTTTGAGCAAGATAGAAAAATACGGTTACAAAAACGAATATTACAATTATGTACGCTCTGTCATAGAACATCCGGCAGAGGTAAGTGTTTAAATTTCTAACTTGAAGTTTTATAAATATATGCTATAATATTTATATAAAGTAGCGATGTAAAATTTTTCAACAGGAAACGAATCAATTTTAATATCACGGAATTTATAAGATATTTGCCCCAACGTATGGAAATTTGCATTGTTATAAAGTATGTAGCATCAAAAGCAGGACAGTATTGTGACTATATCATTCAGCGGATTGGCATCCGGATTAGATACATCTTCTTGGGTAGAATCACTTGTAGCCTTAAAGCAGGCTAAAGTTGAGACGCTTGAAGAAGAGAAAGAGAATGTATTATCACTACAGGAAACTTTGGGCAACATAAAGAGCTTTTTCTCTTCGTTCAGATCAATGATAGAGAAGGTTACGGACGCAAAATTCGGTGTTGCTTCAATGGATTTATTTGCACAAAACCTTGCTACATCTTCGAATTTGGATATCTTAACGGCTTCGGTCACTCCAGAGGCTGAGGAGGCTGAGTATAACGTACTTGTGGATAAGCTTGCCTCAGAGACTTCTGCGATGAGTAATTACAGTTATATGACTACGATTATTCAGACGACGACAGCTACAATGGACTCAAAGCTTATAAATTTAGGTGTGAATGCGGGTAATATCGGCGTTAACGTAAACGGGGTGGAACGCGGTATTACCATAACAGAGAATGATACGATTGCTACTTTTATAGAAAAACTCAAGAATATTGGGGTAGAGGCAAGTTATAATGAGGAGACGGGTGTATTCAGTATGAACATTGATGACGGCGATATAAACGATATCGACGGAACGGGGATTGTTCAGGCATTACACCTTGAGGGGGTAAATGAGGGGTATACGAGTAACAACTTGCAGACCTCTAAAACGGATACTGTTTATTCTGCTGCTACAGAAGCTACTTTAATGTCGGAACTCGGTGTTCAGGCGGGTGTAATTACGGTTCATGCAAACGATGCGGACTACGATATAACAATTTCCGATACGAGCACCCTGGGTTCTTTTATTGCAGACTTGAAGGCTAATAATATTGATGCGGTTCTTGATGCAACGGGGGTATTTACGATATCAGACGCAGAGATAACGAGTGAGGGTTCTACTAATATATTGGACGCTCTGGGACTTGCTGTGGATATTTACGGAAAGACCCAAAGCACGGCGGATTTGAGCCATGTAACGGTTGTAACCCAGGTTACTGCTGCGACTTCATCTACTTTGCTTAAAGATTTGGGCGACGGGGTGAATATTACTGACGGTCAAACAGTTATAGTAAAAAATTCAAATAACGAGTATACGACGATAACTGTCGGAACAACCACGACTTTGGGCGAACTTTTGCAGGATATGTCGAATGCGGGGTTGTATGCGGCATTGAATTCGGATGGCACGGTCGAGATTGCGGGCGGAACAATAGAGGGCGGAACTTTTGACGCCATAGACGCTTTGGGCTTGCAAAGAGAACCTTATACCGCGATGGTTAACGGTAAACCGCTTACCGAGACGGTGGAAGTTCATGAAATCGTAACCTTGCAGACGCGGCTTGTGGATGATTTGAAGGTAAAAGAAGGGTACCTTGAAGTTACTGATGCTGACGGTAATAAATTTTATGAAAAAATATACTCGGGTCAGACAATCGGCGATTTTATGACCGACATGGGAAATCTTGGTATCGCAACGAGTCTTGATGAAGAAACGGGAATTCTTACGATAACGGGCGGTGCTTTTAAGACACTTTCCGATACCGATGTTCAGGCACTTGTAAACGACGGTACGATTAGAGAGACCGAGGCACGTTATATTCAGGGAACGAACTTGTTGGAGTGCTTATACGGCTCGGGAACCATTTCAACTGACCATATAACGGTTGCTTCTACTTATTCAAAGACTCAGGCGTTGAGACATACTGTCACCAATACGATTAATGCTTCACTAACGACTACTTTAGAGAATTTGGGACTTGCGGCTGACGGTACGGCAGTATTTGACGTAAGGGGAGAGAGCAGAACCGTTAATCTTTCGCAGACAATGACCATTCAGGATTTGATGGACGCACTTGCCGATGAAGGCATAGGTTCAAGTTGGGACAGTGATAATTCAAGAATCACTATCGAGAATGCTGTATTAACGGGCGGAACTTCAAATCTTGCGGACGTTTTGAATCTTACAACGACGATTTCAGGCAAGTACGTAACTTCAAACGAGTTGTATTCCAAAACCACGGTAAGTATAGATGCTACAAGGGATACAATGCTTTCAGAATATGGAATTTTAGATTCCATGAGTGAGGCGGAGCGGACGGTTAATCTTTATAACAGTGACGGTACGCTTGTCGGGACGACGGTTGTCGGTGAGGGAACCACAATCGGGAATATGTTGGATTGGATAAACTCATCCTCTGACGTAACCGCTTCTTTGCAGGATGGTTTTCTTACGGTCAATAACGGTTATATAGAAAATGCGGCTTTGGAAACTTCTATGGGCTTGGAGACTTCTAGCCTGAGCAGTTATGTTTTAGGTTCGGTAATGACAGTTACGACTTCTGCCGCCGTAACGGGAGAAACAACTCTTGGAACGATAATTTCTGCTCTCGGAACGACAAACGAAGTTCAGAGCGGCTATACTTTGAACTTTAACGGTACAGACCTTGCGGTATCGGCATCAACGACCATAAATGAGTTGATTAACATGATTTATTCCAACGGCGGGACGGCTTCTTTGGATCATACGGGACGTTTGTCAATCAATGGCGGTGTTCTTACTGGTACTGTTGCTGAGGCTTTGGGAATGCAATCAATCACGAATACCTCTTCTGTTTCTGCGACGGGTGATACCTTGTATACAAAGGAAGAAGTTTATGCTGACAGGGATACAACACTTGGCGATTTGGGTATCCTAACGAGCGGAGCAAGACGAATTCTTGTGAATATTTATGATTCCGAAGGGAATAATATAGGTAACGTATCGGGAAGCAATACAACGACTATCGGATACTTTCTTGACAGATTGAAGGCATACGGCATAGACGGCATTATTGCAGACGGTGTTATTTCTCTAACTTCTCCTGAAGGAAAGTATATCGCGGATGGTATAACCGCGGCTCTGGGTATAACAACATTTACAACAACTGAAATTGTTAACACAACTCAGAGCTCTACTGTCGGTATAACATATACCGACACTGTTTTTGCTAATGAAGATACTTTGCTATCAACTCTTGATGCTTTTGGGTTAGCCGGAATCAGTATAGATATAAATAATTCTGAACAGGAAGTTATAGGTAATATAAGTTTTAACTATGATGACGCTCCTACGATTGGTGATGTGTTTGATGCTTTAAAGAATTACGGAATACAGGGCAGTATAACAAACGGTGTAATCAGTTTTTATTCAGAGAGCGGTAATTATATTGAAGGTGCAAATGATGATAGCCAATTGTATTTGTCTTCGCTGGGTATAACAGTAGAGCCTGGAATAAATACGACATTTACTATCGGTCAGACTGTAAGCTCCAGTATTGCAATAACTTATACTTCTGAGGTTGTGGCAACTTTAGACACTACGCTTAAGGATTTGGGTATAACAAATCCTCACTTGATAAATCAGGTTACTTCGGTGACCCCTACCGGTACTGATATTGCGGTAACGAATGTCTCTGAACTGCACGATGCATTGGCAAATGCTACAGCAGGACAAAGAGTTGTTTTGATGAACGATATTGATGCTAGCGGGTATGATTGGGTTTCGATTGCGAATTTCCGGGGTACTTTGGAGGGTAACGGGCATACGGTTTCAAATCTTTCTGTTTCTCAATCTTCTTCCGGTACGGGATATTACGCAGTATTCAATATGACTGAAGGGGCAATAATAGAGAATATTGCGTTTGATAATGTTACAATAACGGGTAATAGTACTAACCCTGCGGCTTCTTTGGTAGGATATGGGCGGAATACAGCTATTAACAATGTTTATATTAGTGGTTTAGTAAATTCACGTACAAGTTCGGCTCTCGCTTGTTCTCTGATTGGTAGTACTTTGACAGATACAGTTATTAATGTAGATTTATATGCCTCAAATGCTGACGCTTTAGCAGCTAATTTTTCTAATGGTAAAATTGATAATGTTTATGTAAAAGGAAGTTCACTACTAAATTCTTCTGCAACTTTATTTTCAAGTATAATCAATTCAAACGTAAACGATTTATATACATCTTTTCATGGAGCACCTGGTGCAGGAGGTTTGTTTTCCAATAATGCAAGCGGAAATACCATAAATAGTGCATATTATGATAAAGATGTTGTAGAACAATATTATCTAGGAATGCTTGATGAAAGCGGGGATTTTGCTGATGCTATAGCTGATGGCAGAATCGTCGGGACTAATGTTGAAGGATTGGGGTCACCTTTGGCGGTGTTTGATAAAACCGGAGAGTTCGTTGCAGAGATTAACGTTACTCAGAACAGCTCAATAGGTGACATATTCAATCAGCTTGCCCAGTATGGTATAGTTGGCTCGGTTAATGACGGTGTTATTTCCCTCAATTCTACCAACGGTAATTACATTGCGGGTAATGTTGCCTCCGCACTCGGTATTGATACCGTAAAGACAGGCACTATAACTGTTACGACGGCTCAGACGGTGACATCAAGTGAGGCAATAACTTATACGGAAACGGTTTTGGCAACAGGCAGTACGACATTGCAGGAACTTTTATATGGTCCTATTAACGGTACAATAACATCAACAGGGGTAACGGGTGATGTTATCGGGATTTCTACCGAACAAGAACTGCGTTGGTTGGCAAGTCAGGTTAACGCAGGCAATAATATGGAAGGCAAGACTTTCATATTGCAAAATAGTATAACTTTGTCATCGACCAAATGGATATCAATCGGAGACTCATCTGCCAATGCTTTTGCAGGTGTATTTGACGGCGGCGGATACACAATCAGCGGGTTACGGCAAACTCTTGCTGCAAGTACAACCGTCGGCGGTCTCTTTGGTGCGGTAGAAGGCGGAACCATAAAGAATCTTACATTGAGTAGTGTGTCTATAGCAGCAAGTGGTTCTGTGAGCGCTGCAACTTATATGGGTGCTATTGCAGGCAGTGTTGGAGCTTCTTCCACAATTGCTTATGTTGAAGGACGGAATATTACGATAAAGCAGGCCAGAACTTCAGCTACAGAGGTTGGCGGTATTGTAGGCATACTCACAGGGGATTCTAATGTATATCGGGCTCAAGTCTATGGTGGTAATCTTTCTTCGACTAATACTTCCACACACGTTGGCGGTATAGCCGGGAAAATGCTTGATAGTGCAACTCTTAACGGTTCTTATGTGAGTTATACATCAATAGGAGGTGCAGCCTATTCTTTAGGCGGAATAGTCGGGCATGTTGAATTTTCTCAAGGAAGTACGGAACGTGTTATTAATATTACAAACAGTACTTCTAATTATATTACACTCAGTTCGTCACGTACAACATCCGGCGGTAATATCGGAGGATTGGTAGGGTATGTAACAAAGTATGCTTCAAACTGCTCTAATGTAACTTTCAATTTGTCGGACAGTTATACCTCGGATACGGTATCGATAACCCGGGGAAGTATTACTAACGTTGGAGCTCTCATAGGTCAGTTCTATGGAGGTACGGCATCAAGCGGTACGGTTAATATATCAGATACTTACGCAATTACCGGTGTTACATCGAGCCTGGTCGGACCGGGCAGCACCTATTTTACCGTTAATAATAACTACACTTCTTTTGTCGGCTTTGAAGAGCTGCGGGAGTTGTCCACCGCAAATTGGGATTCAAATGCATGGGGACTAGGCGTTAGTATGCCTACACCGTATCTTTTAACGGAGTACCACATCCAAATGGAAAGCAGTATTGGAAGCTATAGAGCAATAGGACACTACGGTAATACGACTCTCGATCATCTGTTGGGCAATTTAAGTGCGTATGGCGATGTATCGTTGAACAATGGGGTTATATCTGTCGGGGATTTGAATAACGGTTACTATATAGATGGACCTCTTGCGGATAAACTAGGAATCGGAACGGTAGCGACGACCATAGGAATGACTGCCACGTCTTCGACCGCTGTCACTTATACCGAAACTGTTACGGCAGATACCTCTTCTACTCTGCTTTCCACCAAGTATGAAATAGACGGTTCTATTACGGCATCGGGAGTTACGGGTACGGTTATCGGTATCGGTACTGCCACAGAGCTAGAGTATTTGGCTAATCTTGTAAACAACGGGCAGTCGATGGCTGGAAAAACATTTGTCTTGACTAATGATATCAACTTGTCGGGTAGAAGCTGGAAAGGTATTGGTACCGGCTCCCGAAGCTTCCGGGGAGATTTTGACGGAGCAGGTTATACAATATCTAATATGACAATTAATGTTAGCTCTTCTAGCGATAATTATAACGGATTGTTTGGTCATGTTATCAATTCAGAGATTAAGAATGTACGCATAAACAATGCTACAATTAATATAACATCTGATAGTGTAAGCCTGGGACATGTGGCAGGCTTCTTGGCTGCAACTGCAGAAAACTCTACTATCGAGGGAATTACTATCTCAAATGCAAGGTATAATGGTAGATATATTTCCGGTACTTATCGAGTTACAGGAGGTGTTGTGGGTTCTTTGATTAACGGTACGGTCAGTAATGCCAAAACAACCGCAATCACTATCAGTAATAGCTGTACCGTAGGCGGTATCGTCGGTGCTGCAAATAGTAATTATTCAAATGTAACATCTCTTGTCGAAAAATCCTACAGTTCTCTTGTGACATCAGGTGATCAAATATATATACAGGGCGGTATTGTAGGCAGTATAAACAGTCGCAGCTCTGCCGGTAATAAGCTGCTTACTATTTCAAACTGTCAGTTTGACGGAAATTTAGGCTCAGATGATTTTTATGGCGGTTCTATTGGAGGTGTCGCATACAGTGCAGGTATTTTGGGATATTTCCAGGTAATAGACGGAAAGAATGTCTCAGTAGCAATTAGGAATAACTACGTGAGCGGTACTGTCGGGCAGGCAAACGATGCGTCAGCATTATTTGTTACTGGTACGGGTCTTCATGCTACATCAGGGTATTCAAACAATCAAGTCGCCTTGCTTTTTAATTTTTACAGATCACAAACTGTTACTGATTTGTATGATACAACCTCGGGGGTTGTTAATGTTTCGGCTATTAATAACTCCCGTGATACATATTTCACCACTAATGCATCAGTTTATGGGTTTGCTGTTAACTACTGGGATTATTCTGCAAAATCCCTCAAAGTTACGGATGATTATACGATATATGTTACAAATGCTAGCGGGGGGAGGGTAGTAGATTCATATACCTATAACGGTTCAAATACAATAGGTGATGTTGTTTATGACCTGAATAATAACGGTAATGCGGCTTTTGTTAACGGTCAGTTAAATTTCAGCAGTTCTTCAAATTACTACCTGTTAGGCGGGTTATCGAGTCTTGAGGACGGCGGAGTTAATGCATACAATAATGTCAGCTTGTCTGAAGATACAACAATAGGCGAAATTGATGACGGGCTTGGAACCAACAGATATATTTATCTCAATAACCACGGAGATGATGTAACTCTTACTCTAACAGTTAGCGAAACAATCGGCTCAATGCTCACCCGTCTGGCTGCTCACGGGATAGAAGGGCATATAGACGATCAAGGCAGGCTTGTATTAATAGGTAGTCAAACTGCTTATATTGAAGGTATGAGTAGTAGTTTACAGCTGGGATTGAATCTCCAAACCGGGCGAGATTATACATACACAAGCTCTTATGTGAATACAGATTCCAATACCTTATCTGTTTCGGGAACTGTTACCGCAAATCTTGATACTACATACGGTGAGATTGTCGGTAATAATTCAAGCGGCTCTATAACCTACAAAAATGAAAATGGCAGCGGAACAATAACAATAGCGGCTTCCGATACAATAAGCGATATTATCGCAAAATTAAGTGCCGCAGGAATCTCCGCTTCAATAGATAACGGCAAAATTAGTTTAGGCTCTCCCTCCGACAACTCATATATAACCAGTGTCTCTACTGCGGTTGAGGATGCGTTTAAATTGGCAGGTATTTATTATACGACATCTCAGGAAGATTCATACTCCAATACCGATTCTAACAGGTTCGCCGAAGAAAAAGAAACAACCATGACAACAAGTACGACTTTTGAAGATTTGGGTGTAACCTCAAACGGGTATATTACCGTAGTTACAAATGGTACTGAACATGTTATCACGGTGACACCTGATAAAACCGTAGATGATATCATCTCTACAATCGCAGGTTACGGAATCTCTGCCGATGTACAGGACGGAAAGATTACTTTTACGGCTAATAACGGATGTTATATTAAAGAGATGTCCGATAATATTGAAAATGCCCTGAATATTACAACAGGAGACGGTAACTCCTGGATATCCGAAATAAGAGGCGGATGGGTAAATACTGATTCAAACGAATTGACGGAAGAAAAAACAGACCTTGTCGTAAGAGGTGATACCGTACTTTCATCCATAAACGGATTTAATAACGGTAACGGTAATCTTGTCGTTCATAAAACGGACGGAACGTTCGTAACCATACAGGTTGACGAGACTCAAACAGTCGACGAATTCTTCAAACAAATTTCACAATACGGACTCATCGGAACTATTGATTCTCAAGGAAAAGCTACAATTACAGGTGTCGGAAATGTCTATCTGCAAGCAGTTGCGGGCGGCTCAAATATCTTGAGTGCAATGAATTTGAGCAACCTTATCGAAAATGTACAAACAGTTACCGTAAACAGAACGTCTGATACCTTGAAACATACGGTTACTGTCGCAGCAACAGGAACGACCACACTGGAAAACCTGATGCAGTCAGGCGGCGGAACGCTTACTTTCCCGCCGAGCGATGCAGTGGAAATGGTATTGGATACATATTCAGATGCCGGTGAACAACACGTTACGCTCAGATTCTCAAGGACACAATCTCTCTATGATGTGATTGACACCCTTGCTTCTTACGGTATTAATGCCTCAATCGATGCGATGGGAAGATTCAGTGTTACAAGCTCAAGTCTGAATGATTTTGATATCTCAGGCTATCTGGGCGAATTCCTGATGGGGAATTATACAAAAGAGTACGGAACCGATACGACTTATAACGTGTCTACAAACCTCGTTCAGATGACAATTACCAATATGACTGACAACTCTCTGCTTTCCGAATTCGGAGTTACTGGCGGAAATATTGTCATAACTCAGCAGGGTGTTAATTATACGATCAATATAGATACCACAAACATAGTGACTGTCGGTGATTTCAGAAACCTTCTCGCTCAATACGGATTCTCAACCTCCATTGACGATATGGGAAGACTCTCCGTATCGGGTATTGGCGAAAGCTACTTAAGTACAATTACAGGCGGCTCTAATATTCTCGAAATATTCGGGCTCGAAGATTGGACGCTCGGTGAGATTACTCAAAAAAGTGACCATCTCGGCGATACGGAAGAAAGAATCGTCAGAATATCCATGTCAGACAGGCTCTCCGAACTTACGGACGCTTCCGGCGTAAACTTAGGGATTACGGCGGGACAAATATATGTTTATCAAGACGGTACAAGAAGCACGCTAAACATCGATACGAATGATACGCTGGAAACTCTTGCCGCTAAATTGTCTCAATACGGAATTACGGTTGGTATATCACAGGAAGGGCGTCTGTATTTTGACGGAGATAACGACAGCTACCTGACAACTGACGGTATTACAACCGCCAATGCCTCAAACATTCTCGAAAAAATCGGGATTTCAGGTAATTGGTCCACAAGATATGATTCTACAAGCGATAACCTAAACTATGAAGAAGATTCAAATAATGTCGTAAACGGCTCAACAAAATTGAGCGAATTGACAGATGAAGCCGGCAATAATCTCGGTATTACAGAGGGTACTTATTATATCTACTCAAACGGCGTCAGAAACACAGAAACAATTACCGCGGATACAACCGTAAATGACTTTATGGCTACAATGGCTAAATATGGCTTAATTGCAGATATTGCAGAAGACGGCTCAATCTCCGTTGGTGCTTATAATAATACTTATCTTGCAACCTCTGCTCTTGCGGGACAAAATTCAAATGTCGTGTCAACTCTGTTTGCCGAATGGGATTTTGTTAATATCTATACCTCCAACGGTTTAGATATTCCTAAAGATGAAGTAAGAGCAATTAACAGAGATACTAAGCTTGCCGACATAAACGAAGGCGTTTATGAGGACGGATATATCACGGTTATTAAAGACGGGGTTCAGACAAATATCTCTCTTGCAGCGGATGATACCGTCGGAACCCTTATGGACGAATTGGCTCTCTACGGTTTCGAATCCGTTATTAATGAAAACGGACAACTTATTATTAAGAATACAGGAGACAGTCTGCTACAAAATTACACAGGTTCTGACAAAGCCTCCAATGCATTGGAATTGCTTGGTATAGGACTTAACGATTGGATAACGACAAATACTTATAAGAGTTCGACAATAGATGTCGTTGAAACCTCCACAATGGATGTCGCCGCAACAAGAGATACTCTTCTCTCCGAGCTCGGCGTAACAACGGGTGAATACTATATCTATAATAACGGTGTAAGATACACAGCCCTGATTTCCTCCGATGAAACTCTCGGCTCACTTATGGATACACTGAAAAGCTTCGGGCTCGAAACCAGTCTTGTAGAAGGTCCGAACGGTGCGGTTCTGTCTGTTGTCGGAAAAGGTGACTCATACGTCGCTAAATCCAACAGTACAACCAATGCTTCCAATGTCGTAGAACAATTGTTTACAAACGGTATTACGGAAACCAAAGAATATACGGGACTTGAACAAACTTCCGAACTCGTAACAACTTATTCCGCCGCGACAGAAGATACTCTGTTAAGCTACTTTGACAACGGACTCCTGTTATCCGAAGGTGATTTGTCGGTTACCGTAAACGGAGAAACCAGTACAATAAAGATTACGGCTGACGAGACAATAGGCTCATTGTTACAAAAATTCAGAGATTTGGGACTCGAAGCAACATTGTCCGACGGTCAAATCATGATTCAAAGCGGATATGATACGTTTACGATTAATACTGACGGTACGACTTCAAACCTTCCCGCAACCGTAGGACTGGTTTACCACAATGATTTGGGCGGATATGTATCGAGTAACGATACCGTAAAAGCAACTACAACTTCAATCGAAGAAAAGACGCTCTCGGTCGCAAATTATGCCGACGGCTCGACCCAAATGGGACTGCTTAATATTTCGGACGGCTCACTCTCCGTATACAGAAACGGTGAAAAAGCCACCATCCAAATTAATTCAAACGAAACATTTGATGATTTGAAGGCAAGACTTGCAACAGCATTCTCCGATTTGGATTTGAAATTCGAAAACGGATACCTGACAATATATTCTAAAGACGGTAATCAGGTAGAAATCGGTTCAACCACCGATACAAGCAACTTCTCCGCTATTACGGGTATTGCAAAAGACGAAAACGGAAACGTTGTCAGCTCCAGAGAACTCTACAGGGTTAACGCGGATTCTGTCCTGACAGATGCCGGATTGTTCAGAAACGGACAAATTACGGAAGGTACTTTTGTTGTCGGTGACGCTACGTTTACGATTACAAGTACTACCAGATTATCTGATATAATCTCTCAAATTAATTCTAATGATGCCGCAAATGCAACGGCTTATTGGGATAATATTCAGGGTAAATTCGTTATAAAATCACGCACTACAGGCTCGGCTTTAATAAATATCGAAGCAGGTACAAGTAACTTTACCGATATTATGGGCTTTACAAGCTCAGAATGGAATGCCGACGGCTCTGTCGACGTTACAAGAATGAATGTAGATTCTCAAACCATAGGTGAAAATGCAAGAGTTTCGATTAACGGTACTACTTATACATCAACATCAAATACAATTACAAGCGATATCTCAAGAATAAAAGGGCTTACGATTAATCTGAAAGGGCTGACAGAAGGCTCTGCAGTTACTCTTACGGTAGAAAGAGATAAGGAAACCCTTGCAAACGCGATATCAGATGTAGTAGATTCCTACAACGAATTGATGAAGAACGTTGATGAAGCTATCTCCAAAGAAGGAGATTTGCACAGCGAAACAACGCTTAAACTTATCAGAAATCAACTTAGAAACCTTATGACAAGTTCCGATATGGGAACAACAGTGTTCAGAAACCTCGATGCCATAGGTGTTTCCGTTGATTCTGCAAGTGCAAATAATATCTCAACATCAAATGAAAGTATTATTGCCCTGACGTTCGATAAAGATAAATTTATTGAAGCCTACGAGGCTGATGAGGACGCCGTTAAAGACCTGCTAATCGGTGGTGCTAACAATACGGGTATCTTTACTAAAGTAGAAACCCTTGTTGAATCCGCTCTGCAATCAGTATCAGGATATTTTGCGGTTACTGAAAATTCCTACCAAAGTGAAATACAAAATCTTGACAGGAAAATTGTTAAAGCAAATGAAGATATCGAAAGGTATCGAGCCAGGTTGGAAGCTAAATTCTCGGCTATGGATTTGCTGATAGCACAAATGCAGCAGCAGTACAGTTCATTCTTGATTACTTAAGAAAATGTGCACCTTTATCCTATGACCTTTAGTTATTTTGATTATGTATGTGGAACAAAATTTGTTACCAAATCCCGTAACACATATAAAGACTGCAGTTTATGCTTGTATAGTTGTTTGTCAGGCAACTTTTGCATTATTTATGTAAACTTTTGTAACGATTTTTATTAAAACTCTAAAGTTTTTTGAAAATATGCCGTAATACATATTAAAGAGGAAAAATAAAACCTCTAATGTAACACAATAGGCATTAAGTAACATCTAATGTAACAAAAATAAAAAATTAAATAAAAGGAAAAGGAGACACTAACTATGGGTATGTCAGCATCACAAGCAAGGTTATTAAGTTTACAGGCAAGGCAGTCTAACCTTGAATATCAAGGACAACAGATTAACCAGGAAAGAACAATTTTATCTCAACAATGTACCGCATTGTATAACAGCTTGCTTGCAATGACTGTACCGACTCCTCCTTCAACTCAAGACTATACTACTATAGAATACTCTGGTACAGACGGGGCTACTACATTCTCTGTTGGAACTGTTAAACCGTCTGGAGAAAATTATATCGTCGAAATTCAGCAAACTGCAACAGGAGCAGCCATCACTTCCAATTATGGTTCTTCCATTGTTGGTAATGCAGGTGATGTAATCAAGGGTGAATTTGTAGATACAACAACAGTTCAACCTACAGGATTTTATGGCACTGTTGAAGGTGAATACCAGGAGGGTGATATTTATATAAACGGTACCTCGGTAACAGGTGCTCAGCTGATAGAAGAAGGTGCTGACCCTGCAGAATATATGGAATTAACAGCAGAAGGCTATGCAAATGTTGAAGCTTTCGATGAAGCTAAGACTTATTATAAAAAGGCTTCAAAAGAAGAATATGATGCTGCTGATGATAAGGAAAATTACAGCCATTTAAGAGAAAATACAGAAACTGTTGAACGCAAAATTAATGCTGCAGATTTATCAAATTACTATGTATCAATTAATGGCACGGTTGCACAGCTATCAACAAACTCTATGTATGTAACTGATAATGGTGACGGAACGTATTCCCTCAAGCAAGTCAATGATGCACAGTATTTCTTGGCTTCAAAAGACGGTACGGGTACTCTTGATAATCCTAATGCCGGTGCTACAACAATTGCAGGTAAAGTGGCATATAAGTTTAGCGATGCCGTGAAAGAATTTGGTGATGAGTTCGACTGGGAAGGTTACAAGCAAGCTATTCGTAATACATACGGTTCCCAAGATTCCAGTATCACAGAAGATAATTTTTATGTGTTTATAACAACAAGCGACACCGGAGTTCGTACTGTACAATTTGCTCTAGATAGTGATGTAACGAGTCCTGATAAATTTACTCAAACATTTTCATATACTGCAAACGGGTCATATACAACTTCCGAGCAGGTTGATCAATGTAAGCTGCAATTTGACTCTCAAGGACGTATTACCCAAATAAGTATACCTACTATTGATTCAACAACGGGTGCAGTAATCGCATATAGAGATATTGAACTTGCTGCTACACAGGTTACGGACGAAGCTGCATATCAGGATGCGTATAACCAGTATGAATATGATCAGTACTTGTATGATAAAGCTCAACAAGAAATCAATGCTAAAACTGAAATTATTCAACAAGAGGACAGAAACCTTGAATTAAAACTTCAAAGACTTGATAACGAAAGAACTCAGATTACAACAGAAATCGAAGCTGTTGACAAAGTTATCAACGACAACATTGAATCTTCTTACAAAACATTCTCCGGCTAATTTCAAAACTTCCCCATACGGGATTTTATACAGTCGAAAATGATCGAGAGCCCCGAAGAGGGGCTCTCGACTTTACCATGTTTCAAAAAGGTCCTTTAGTGTATGGAGCAATAAATAAAACATCCTTATTTATAATTTATTAACCCCTTTTTATACATGGTAAGAGACTGTCGAATCTTCAGGTATTGGATTGTCCAAAACAAAACCGCCGTTAGAATTTTCGCCTTTTAGTTCATTTAAAATTTCTTGTGCTTTAGAAAGCGAAACTCCATACTCGTCAGCTATCTCTTGAGCAGATTTAGCAGATGACAATCCGTCCCGTCTTAATTCCGAAAGAATCTCGGAAGACGATTTGGTTGTCTCGGTTGCAGAACTTTCCGTTGTTGCGGCAGATGCTGTTGTTCTTTGCATTATACTGGCAAGACTGCTGCCTGATAGTGAAGTTGAACTGATTCCTTCCGTCATAATTTACCTCCTGTGTGTTTAATTTTAAACACATGAAACATGTTATGTTTGTTTTTTTGTTTTGTCAATGGTATCTTAGAATAAATACACTGTTTGGAGGGTTATATGCGACAGGACGGAAGAGAAAATAATGAGTTAAGAAGTGTTAAATTTACTCATAATTATACTAAGCACGCTCCGGGTTCTATATTGGTAGAATTTGGAGATACGAAGGTTATTGTTACGGCATCTGTAGAACTTAAGAAACCAAAATGGATGGATGAAGAAGATAACAGAGGATGGGTTACGGCAGAGTATTCTCTTTTGCCCTCCGCTACCAATACAAGATGCCGCAGAGAAAGAGAAAAAGTTTCGGGAAGGACTCAGGAAATTCAAAGATTGATTGGAAGGAGTTTGAGGGCTTGTGTTAATTTGGAGAAACTTCCTAAAATGACTATAACTGTTGATGCTGATGTGATACAGGCTGATGGTGGTACGAGAACTGCAAGTATTTGCGGCGGCTACTTGGCTCTAAAAGATGCGGTCGATAAACTTCTTTTGTCAGGCGAATTGATGGAAAATCCAATTATAGAACCAATAGGAGCCGTTTCTGCAGGAATAGTTGACGGAGAAATCAGATTGGATTTAAATTACGAAGAGGATTCTCACGCTCAGGTCGATTCTAATGTTATTTTAACAAAGAGCGGTAAAATTGTTGATTTTCAGACTACTTCCGAAGGTGAACCTTATGAGTATGAAAAAATGCTGGAACTTTTTAATGTTGCAAAATCGGGTATTGATAAAATAATAAGTATGTATTAACTAATGCGAAATGCCGAACCATTTTGCTTGACGCAGTTTTTTTTTACTTGTAAACTGGTATAAGAATGTGTGGGAGAGACCAGATGGAAGATAATGCTTTGAAAAAATTTACAACGGCTAAATTTTTGAGTTTTGCACTCGGATTTTTTGGTTTGCAATTTGCTTGGCAAATGAGAATTATATTGTCAGGCCCTGTAACGGAGGATTTGGGTGCGGATCCGTTTATATTCGGTTTGATATGGCTTGCGGGACCTTTTACGGGAATGGTAGTTCAACCCTTAATTGGTGCCTTAAGTGATAAGACTGACTCTCCGTTTGGCAGAAGAAGACCTTATTTGCTTGGAGGTGCACTTCTTTCTGCTGTCGCATTATGGGCATTGCCTAATTCCGAGTTGATAACCAATTATATTGGTGCGGCTTTACATATCAAGCTGCCTGATGTCGGAGCGTTATTGTTCGCTGCGGCTATGATCTGGATTTTGGATGCTTGCGTGAATATAGCCCAAGGACCTTACAGAGCTTTGGTGCCTGATGTTGTCCCCAAGGAGCAACATTCGATAGCTAATTCATATATCAGTTTGGCAATCGGTTTGGGCTCTGTTTTTGCAGCAGGTACTGCTCCGTTTTTGAAGTGGGCTTTTGGTTACCAAATGTCTATAAATGCTCAATTTATTATGGCAGCTTTGGCTTTTGCCTTGGGTATGATGTGGACTTGTATGACTATTAAGGAAAAACGTATTCAAATCCAAAAAGAAGAGAAGGAAGTAAAATTTAGCTTTATAAAGTCTTTGAAAGAGTTTTTTGCACTTTCGCCCGAAGTTGGCAAGATTTGTTGGATGCAATTTTTTACATGGATTGGTACTATGTGTTTGATGATTAACTTCACTCAGTATTGTGTCCATACAATTTTTGCGGTTCCTGATTTGTCGGACGTTTCTGAAATCGTAAAGGCAGGTTATGATACGCAGGTCTTGAATGCTACTAATTTTTCGTCAACCTGTTTTGCAATATTTAATCTTGTATGCTTTCTTGTGGCGATACCGATAGGGGTGCTTTCCGTTAAGTACGGAAACAAAAAGGTTCATATAGTATCAATGCTTTCGATGGCTGCGGCTTATTTGGGGATGGCTTTTTGTTTTAACCTGAAACTGGTAGCTTTGCTTATGGCTGTATCAGGTATTGGTTGGGCAAGTATTTGTGCTCTTCCGTTTGCAATGCTTTCGCAATATATAAAACCCGGTACTGAAGGGTCGGTAATGGGTATTTTTAATATATTTATCGCAGGGCCGCAAGTTTTTGTTTGCACACTGGTATCTTGGATTATAAATAAATGTTCGTTTAATGTAATCGGCGGTGTAAATTACCACTGGGAGTACACATTTTTAATCGGTGCATTGTGTCTTGTTGCGGCTTCCGTAATTGCGGCTAATGTTAAGGATAAAACAGTTGAAGCAGAGTAAGCGAATTCTTTTAATTTATCCTCCTGCTCCTGTTATTAACAGGGAGGACAGGTGTCAGCAGCCTACAAAGGAGCTGTTGGTGATACCACCCTTGCCTCCTACTGATTTAATGTACATGGCAGCAATCGCAGAGGAATGCGGATTTGAGGCGATGATTAGGGACTATAGTCAGGGGGAAGACTATAAAAAAGATTTAAACGAGTTTAAGCCGCATTATCTCGTTGTTAATATTGCAACTCCGACTTTTGTTTCGGATATGGCTGCGGTAAAGCTTGCAAAAGAAATACTGCCGGGTGTTTGTACCATAGTAAAGGGGGCTCCGTTTCTAACATACAATACAAATACGATTTATGAGAATCCGTTTGTTGACTATGTTATTATGGGGGAGCCTGAATTAACGTTAAAGGATATTTTGGAAGGGGTGCCTGATAATGAAATTTTAGGAATTTGTTATCGGGAAAATTTTCAGGCAGTAAAGAATGAAAGCAGACCTTTTATAGAAAATTTAGATATATTGCCTTTTCCCGCAAGGCACTTGGTTGATAACACAAGATATAAAAGACCTGATAACGGGAAAGTGCAGGCTGTAATAAAGGTTGCAAGAGGGTGCCCCTTTCATTGCTTTTTCTGCCTTGCAACACCTGTTTCGGGAAGTAAAGTCAGGATGCGTTCCGCAGAAAATATCGTTGAAGAAATTAGAGTTTGTGTAGAAAAGTATAATATCAGGAATTTTGTATTTTGGTCTGATATCTTTAATTTAGACCGTGAGTGGACATTGGGTTTATGCAGAAAGATTATTGAGAGCGGGCTAAAGATTACCTGGTCATCAAATTCAAGAGCTGATACAATGGATGAAGAAATGGCTGAAATGATGTATAAGTCCGGCTGCCGACTGGTTAGTCTCGGTGTTGAAAGCGGCTCTCAGATGATTTTGAATAATATCGGGAAACGAATAACTCTTGATGATATTCGAAATACGGTTAAAATTCTCAAAAAAAATAAGATAAAAATTTATAATTATTTTGTTATAGGCTTGCCGTGGGAAACCGAACAGACGGTTGAAGAAACGATTAAATTTGCAATAGAGCTTGACAGTAATTTTATAAGCTTTTATACTGCAACTCCGCTACCCGGTACAAAATATTTTGCCTTTGCGATGGCTAATAAGCTTGTAGAGGGGAATTTGGATTTTCGGGAGGCTTATTACCAACCTGTAGTTAAATCCTACGCACTAACCAAAGATAGAATTTTTGAGCTGCATAAACGGGCTCTTAAGCGTTTTTATCTTCGTCCGAAATTTATTATAAAAACATTATTGTCGCTGAGAAGTTTGGTGGAATTAAAGAATTATTTTATGGCGGGGATAAATTTAATCAAAAAAAAATAGGGCTTTCACCCTATTTTTTATTTTGCTAATTTCTTAACAGCAAGAACAAGTCTCGATTTCTTTCTTGCAGCGGTATTTTTGTGCAGAATACCTTTTGAAACAGCTTTGTCGCATAATTGATATGCCTTTGAAACAGCTGCGTTCAAAGCTTCTTTGTCGTCACCGGAAGCTAATTCCAATGCTTTTTTTAATGCAGTTTTAATAGCACTTTTGAATGCAACATTTCTTTGTCTGTTTGCTTCTGCAATAAGAACTCTTTTCTTTGCTGACTTAATATTTGCCATTTTATATTCCTTTCCTTATGATGAGAAATTGGGTTAATGACGTCCAAAATCCCACCTGTCACATGAGGATAGTGAGTACAACTATTTTAAACATAACAAAGTTTTTTGTAAAGGGGGGGGGAAATATGTGAAAAAAATAGGTGCGTGGAGGGAATGTAAAAGTATAAATGCCCGAAGGGATGAGATGAAAAATAAAAAGTATGGCTCTGTCACAACAAATGGTTGATTTTTGACGAGAAATAGCGTATAATAATAGTAAGAAACAGTACCACCGAA
>CALUTM010000015.1 GCA_944323705.1 Candidatus Gastranaerophilales bacterium | reverse complement strand
AAAGCTTCATCGCAGCTTAATTGGTCAACTACAACTTTTTTTACTTTTTCTAATGTACTCATGTTTTTTATCCTCTTCATTATTGTGTAATACACTATTCTTTTAAATTATACTATTTCAAGATAATTTTGCAATAAACTTCAAAAATTGTTACACTTTGGGGGATAAATGTAACAATTTTTCCCCCAAAGTTTTAAATCATTATATCATCAAGCCGCCTGCAACTTCAATCGCCTGCCCCGTTACGTATTCTGTGTCAAGAGCGAGGAATTTAACAACTTTTGCAATATCTTCGGGAGTTCCGAGTCTCTTCATCGGAATAGCTTTCAAATACTCATCAATATTAGCCAAATCGTGTGTCATAGCAGTTTGGATAAATCCCGGACATACAGCATTAACTCTTATACCGCGTGAGCCGAATTCTTTTGCCAATGTTTGGGTTAAGCCGATAAGACCTGCTTTTGAAGCTGAGTAGTTTGCCTGACCTGCATTACCGTGGCGTCCGACAATACTTGACATATTAATAATCGAGCCCTGACGTGCCTTCATCATGTATTTGATTACAGCGTGAGTTACACAATAAGCAGAGGTTAAGTTAATTTTGATAACTCTTTCCCATTGTTCCATATCCATTCTCACGAACAAACCGTCTTTTGTAATACCTGCATTATTTAACAAGATATCAATTTTACCGTGTTCTGCAATCATCTTATCAACATTTTCCTGTACGGCCTTATCATCCGACACATCAAAACTGTAAAAATAAGCATTCACGCCGCAAGCCTTGATTTCGTCCAAAGCTGGTTGAGCTTTTTCAGCATCACAGATGTCATTAATAATAATGTCACATCCGGCTTTTGCAAGTTCAATTGCACAAGCTAAACCTATTCCTCTTGACCCGCCCGTGATTAAAGCAATTTTTCTCTCTGTCATTAATCTTTCTCCTTATCTTAATTTTTGTTGGGATAAAACCCCAGCCTACATTCTTTCTCTTTATCTGAATTGTTGTCGGGCAATACCCGACCTCTATTCTCATGTATTTTTTAAGCAGACAATTTACATTCAAAGACTGCTGCCGGGGCAAGAAGCCCCAACCTGCAATCTTAAAATGTCTCTTTCCAAAAACCGCAGCAGTCTTTTACCATGAATATTTACACTCCCGCGAGCTGCTCTTTTAAAGCCGATACTGTTGCTTCAAGCGAAGCTTTATCAAATACATTATAAACAGTTGCTTCCGGTGCAATTTTTTTATTTAATCCTGCTAGCACTTTTCCGGGACCGATTTCAATAAACGTATCAACACCTTCTTCAACCATTTTTTGAATTGTTTGCGTCCAATGTACGGATGATGAAATCTGCTTGGGCATCTTCGTTTTAAAATCTTCAGCTTTTGTCGTAATTTGAGCATCAACATTTGTAATCACAGGAATTGCAGCATCATTCAAACTAAAACCGCCGACAAATGATGCAAACTCATTGCCCGCTTTTTCCATAAATTTAGAGTGAAATGCACCTGATACCGCGAGCGGAACAACTCTTCTTACACCGTTTGCAAGCAAGTAATCCGAAGCCGCTTTTACCGCACTGTCATCACCCGTTATAACTACCTGAGCAGGAGAATTGTAGTTTGCGACATCAACATAACCGACTTTAGAACCCTCTACCAACCCCGCTTTCAACTGTTCTTCGGTTGCGTTTAATACAGCAGCCATGCTTCCGCCCTTTGTTGCACCCATTAAGTCTGCCCTTTTTTGGATTAATTTGAGAGTAGTCTCCAAATCCATAACACCTGCGGCATACATAGCACAATATTCGCCCAAACTGTGTCCTGCAAGGTAATCAGCAGTTATATCTATTTCTGACTTTAATGCCTCCATTGCCGCAACAGACATGGTTACTATTGAAGGCTGAGTATTGACGGTTTGCTTCAAGTCCTCTTCGGGACCTTCAAAACAAATTGTCGTAATACTTTTTCCCAAAGTCTTATCGGCGGTATCAAAAACATTTTTAGCCGCCTCAAAATTTTCATACAAATCTTTTCCCATACCAACTGATTGTGAGCCCTGACCGGGGAACAAAAACGCAATCTTCTTGACCATATTATACTCCTTTTATTTGGTTTATAAGTCTTATAATTCGGTAATTGAGACAAAATCTCAACATATACCTTCTCTCAACCTGACTATGGCACCGCCCCAGGTCATTCCCGCTCCGAATCCGCAAAGAACAGCCGTAGTGCCCAATTTCACCTTGCCTTTTTCAACACTCTCCGCCAAAGCCAAAGGTATTGAAGCGGCAGATGTATTTCCATAATACTTAATATTAGTTACAACTTTTTCGTCAGAATAACCCAACCGTTCCTGAACAGCCTGAATAATTCTGATATTTGCCTGATGCGGTATAAGATAATCAATATCCTCAGCTTTCATCCCCGCACCCGTAATGAGATTTTCCACATAGTGAGGAAGAATCTTGGCAACAAATGCGTAAACACCTTTACCGTTCATTCTGATACCTTTCGGTTTCGGTTCGTACTGTTCTACAAGAGGACAGTTTTTGCCGTCAAAAGAAAGCTCAATCAAGTCGCCGATATGTCCGTCCGATTTGATATCAATTGCAATAACATCATCAATACCATCCTCAGCCGCAGTAACAACCATAGCACCTGCAGCATCACCGAAAAGAATTGAAGTTGCTCTGTCTTCCCAGTTAACAAGTCTTGAGTTATTATCAGTTGCAACAATCAAAATATTCTTATACATACCTGACGCTATATAAGCTTTTGCAATACTCAGACCATAAATCAAACCCGTACAAGCCGCAGTAATATCAAATGCGGGAATTTGCGTCTTTATACCCAATCTTGCCTGAATATGACAAGCTATGGCTGGATACAAATCCGGCGGTGCAGAAGAGGCGGCAAGAATTAAATCTAACTCTTCAGGTTTTATACCCGCCTTTTCCAAAGCTTTTTGTGCCGCATCAAAACCTAAATCTATTGCATTCTCTTCTCCTGACACGACGCGTCTTTCTTTTATACCGGTTCTTGTATAAATCCACTCGTCAGAAGTATCATATAATTTTGTCAAATCATCATTTGTAATAACGGCTTCAGGCAAACCATACCCGACCCCGGCAATCCTCAAAGGAATTCTGTTCTCTCCCATTAATTTCCTGCCCCTATCCTTCTATAGACTCTGAAATCTTTCTGTTAACGCCTGTTTCAACAGCGTCTTTTGCGACCCTTACGGCATTTTTAATAGCATACGCCCTGCTTCTTCCGTGCGAAATAACGGTAATACCTTTCACACCCAATAGCAATGCTCCGCCGAATTCTTCATAATTTATTTTTTCATAAATTCTCTTCATAAAGGGTTTTGCCAAAAGTCCTATTAACATTCCCAAAAAGTCAGACTTAAATTCACTCTTAATCATTTTAAACAATAAAGAAGAAGTTCCCTCGGTAACCTTAAGAACAACATTACCGACAAACCCGTCACATATAACAACATCGCAAAGGTTAAGGAACAATTCTCTTCCCTCGATGTTACCCATAAAATTAAATCTTTCCTTTTCTTCTTCCAAAAGGTTGTAAGTACTTTGTGCAAGTTCATTACCCTTACCTGCTTCCTCACCTATGTTCAAAACTCCGACTCTGGGTCTTTCAATTCCCAAAACATTTTTAGAGAATGTCATCCCCATAATGGCAAACTGTCTGAGCATTTGCGGAGAGCAGTTGCTGTTTGCACCGGCATCAATAATTACAATCGGCTTTTTCATTGTAGGCAGCGTAACCGCAATTGCAGGTCGGTCAATACCGGGAATTCTTCCGAGACCAAAAAGGCTTGAAGCCATTGCCGCCCCCGTAGAACCCGCTGCAACAAGAGCATCCGAGCTTCCTGTTGCAACCGAATTTACGGATAAAACTATTGAGGAATTTTTCTTTTTACGAATAGCTTGCCCCGGAGCCTCGCCCATTTCTATGATTTCTGATGCGTGGGTTATCTTGATATCAAGCGACTTAACATCAACCCTGACCCTGCGTCTTCTGCCGGCTTTCCCGCAATCGGACAAAAACCCTTCCTGCTGTATTACTTCCAAACAGTGTTCAATGCGATCCTGTTTCCCGACCAGTTCCAACGCTACGCCATACTCTGCCGCTGCCCATACCGCACCTGCCACTATCTCGAAAGGAGCGTGGTCGCCGCCCATTGCATCTATAGCTATTCTTGTCATCTTCCTCTTCCCTTTTTAACTATTTATGAAACTACGCTTCAGGCTTTTCTTCCGTTTCCGTTACTTCTTCAGCCTTAGCTTCTTCAACTTTTTCTTCAACAGCTTCTTCGGTTTTTTCTTCAACGACTTCTTCGGTCTTAACCTCTTCAGCCTTTACTTCTTCAACCTTGGCTTCTGCTGCTTTCTTAGTTGATTTTTTTGTCTTTTTAGCTTCTTTTGCTTCTGTTTTAGCAGTTTCATTTCCTGCTTCTACAAAACCTTCTGATTTTCTTGAAACAACTTTGCCCTTATAAGTTCCGCAAGCGGTACAAACCGTGTGCGTCAATACTTTTGCTCCGCAATTGGGACATGTTGTAAGTTCAGGCTTTGATGCCTTCCAATTTGATCTTCTTTTTCCTTGAGCGCTGTGCCCTGTTCTTTTCTTTGGTACTGCCATTTTCTTATATCATCCTTTCTAATTTTATTAATACATCTGTCGTATTTTGTACTTTTCAAAATACCCGATTACCATTGCAGCTTTCCGTACCTTTTTTTTGAATACTACTTATATATCGGTTACTTTTTTTTCGATTTGGATATTTTTAAATATATCCATTCTCGTATCGTGAGGTATCATTTCTTCATCAGATACAAATAATCCCTCATTACAATTTATACCACAAACTTTTTTATTTGGTAACTGTAATATTACAGATTGATACAATAAGTCATAAATATCTATCTCTTTTTCGCCGTTCAAATCCGTAATAAACTGTCCTGAGCGGAGTTCAACCTCTTGAGCATATTCATCATAAAGAGAGCGTTTTGCATAAGTTTCGTCGATGTCAAAATCCAAATCATAATCATATTTAGTGAGACACCTGTCGCATTCCAATTTAACCTTTCCTTCAACATGCCCTTTTGCCTCAATAAATCCGCCCAATGATTTTAAATCAATTTGAGCATGTATATTGCAATCCTCAAGTTCGCAGATTTCTCCATCATATTCATAATGAAGGGTCTTGTCGGGTTCGCGTTCTATATCTTCTATAGAAACCGTTAACTTATTTTCACCGCCGTTATTTTTGGACATAAGGTTCTTCCTGCAATACCAAACCTGCTATCTGGGTAGATACAAAACATAATTTTTTAATAGGTCCTATAGGTTCTTTTTCCACAAGAACGGGAGTCGGACTTTTCATCAACTGTTTTAATTCCGCATATACCGCTTGAGGATTTTCAAAATACATTACAACAGGTGTTGCAGACCCCTTAAGAAAAAGAATTACGGCATGACGCGTTTTTTGAGGTGTGTTAAATTGTTGAACCATTTTGTATCTCCTTATTTTTTATACTATTGTATTATAATATAAAAGTTAATAAGTGACCAGATTATTACAAGAAAGCTGATTTATGATAGAAAAAATAAACGAAGTATTGAAAAATGACGGTGTTATTGCCTATGTAACAGATACGGTATGGGGATTAGGATGTCTGCCATCAAGCGAAAAAGCAGTAAGAAGAATTTATGAAATAAAACACCGCGACGGGAATAAACCGTTAATTTTAATGAGTGATGAATTTTATAACCTTCTTGATTATTTGAAGCAACCCATAGAAAAAGAAGCTCAAAAACTAATAAAGAAATATTTCCCCGGAGCACTGACCCTTGTCCTTGACAAATCCGAGCGGACTCCTGACTATATAACTTCATCGTTCCCGACCGTGGGGGTAAGAATCCCCGATAATAAAATCTTTGCAGACATTTGTAAAAGCATTGAGGGACGCGTGCTTGCAACAACAAGTGCAAACCTGTCGGGCGAACCTCCGGCACTCACTTATGAAGAAGCTTTAAATTACATCGGAGACAAAGTCGATTTAGTTATCCCCGATTACGGTTATGAAGCAAAAGGAAAAGCCTCTACCGTTGCAGGATTTAAAGACGGTCAACCCGTTATTTTCAGACAAGGCGAAATCATAATTTAGAACTAAACGCTTCGAACAATACTTATTTCAGAGAAATTTAGTCCGCTGCTTGCATAACTGCTTAAAGCTCTGCCAAAGTTACGCACAACAATACCCGCATCATTTACTTCCGCATCAACCGCAGCAGCCGAAGAGAAATTACTTCTTACATTCTGGTTTGCTTCGCAATACCTGATATAGTCATCATAACTCATCTCCGTATCGGAGTTTGACTCGGTACGCCTTTGGATAACAGAATCCCCCATACTCTGTACATTCTGAATCTGTTCATCGGTACTGATGTTATTTTCTTCGCAATACTGCTGGTATTCATCCATTGTGACAACGCCATCGCCGTCATAGTCCATATCCTCGTTATAACGAGCTTCACCTTCTTTAGCATAAACCGCAGGCTTGCTGTTTTGTGCGGAGGAATTATTATTTAAAGATAAGTCCGAAAGATTTTGGAGTAATTGCATATTTAAAGATAAACTGTTTGCCATAAAAGCCCTCTTACACGGTACCCATATTAAAATTATAACTCATTTTTTAAGCTTTTCAATAATGCTTTGGAATTAATAAACGTGGGTCGGATTTTCCAAAGAAAATCCGACCCACGTCAAATCAAAATATTATTTTAAATCACTCTCAACTTTTTCCATAGCCTCATCAAGCTTGGCTGCATCTTTTATACCGCCTTGTGCAAAATTAGGTCGTCCGCCGCCGTTTGCCCCGGTAAAGCGTGCAATCTCACCGACAATTTTTCCAGCATTAACACCTTTTTTTACAAAACCGTCGGTAACTTTTGCAATAACCATCTTATCATTTGCAAGAACAATGATACTTTCGCCCAACTTATTTGCAAGCAATTCAATCCCTGCCTTCACGGCATCGGAATCGAAGTTTTCGATTTTTGAGATAAAAATCTTTCCGCCGTCAATTTCTTTAGCCTTAGAAATAAATGTCGCAAACTTATCTCTTGCCATTTTTGCTTTTGTTTGTTCAAGTTCTTTACTCAAAGCCTTGTTTTCTTCGGCAAGTTTATCGACACGCTCAAGGACTTCATCCGTATGAACCTTAAAACGAGCTTCCAAAACATCCGCAACTCTTGCTTTGTTATTCAGAAAATCTATTGCAGATTTTGATACAACAAGTTCAATTCTGCGGGTTCCCGCAGCAATTGCACCTTCGGATACAATCTTAACCAACCTTAAATCCCCGGTATTTCTTGCATGGGTTCCTGCACAAAATTCCATTGAAATCACGCCCGATTTATTTTCATGGCATTTGCAATCACTTCCGCAAGAACATTCTTTAGCGTTTTCCGAATCGGACGATTCACTTGAAGTATGGTCACATCCGCATTTTCCACTGCCGATTGATACTACTCTGACCTCATCTTCATATTTTTCACCAAAAAGGGCTGTTGCTCCGGTAAGCTTTGCTTCCTCAATTCCCATAACCTCCGTATGAACGGGAAGCTTTTCTCCAATCCATTCATTCATAATGTTTTCAGTCTTTTGCACCTCGTCAGGAGTCATTGCCCTTGAAAAAGTAAAGTCAAACCGCATACGATTTTCCTCTACCTGCGAACCTGCCTGTTTAACCTCATCCCCCAGAACCTTAATCAACGCAGCCTGCAAAAGGTGAGCGGAAGTATGGTGAACCCGAATTTCCTCACGTCTTGCCGAATCAATTCGGGCAACAACTTCGGCACCAAGTGTAATTTCACCGTTTAAAACCTGACACCTGTGTACAAAAAGATGATTTACCTTGAATGTTGTCAAAACCTCCAATTTCAAATCATCGTTATATATAATTCCACTGTCGCCGACCTGTCCGCCGCACTCCGCATAAAAAGGCGTCCTGTCTAAAACTATATCCACAAAACCTTCGCCCTCGATTTGAGCAAGGATTTTTGCCAAACATTCGTCCTTTTCGTATCCGACAAAATCGGTAGAGCCGACTTCATCCTCAATTTTGGCATATTTAATATCACCCGTTACGGAAATTTTTGCGGCAGCAGCTTTTGCCCTGTCCTTTTGTTCCTGCATGGCAGCTTTAAATCCGTCTTCATCAACGTCCAAACCGTTTTCCGCAGCAATTTCCCTAGTCAATTCAAACGGGAAGCCGTAAGTATCGTACAGCTTGAATGCACTCTCGCCGTCAATATTTTTCTTTTCCGTAATAAACTCATCAAGCATTTTATACCCTCTGTCGAGAGTTTTGGCAAATCTTTCTTCTTCTTTTTTGATTACATCAATAACTTTTGCCTTATTTTTAACCAATTCGGGATATGCTTCACCGTACATCTCAACAACGGTATCAACAAGCTTATAAAGAAACGGGAGTTCCATACCCAAAATTTTACCGTGACGCAATGCCCGTCTCAAAATCATTCTGAGAACGTAGCTTCTGCCTTCATTCCCCGGAATTACGCCATCAGAAATCAAGAATGTTACACATCTTGCATGGTCGGTAATAATCCTGAGCGAAATATCCGTTTTTTCAGATTTTTTATAAGGCACGCCGCTCATCTCGGAAACCTTATCCAGTATAGGCTTTAAAAGGTCAGTTTCAAACGTCGATGCAACACCCTGACAAACCATTGTAATACGTTCCAACCCCATGCCGGTATCAACATTTTTCTTCTCAAGAGGTGATTGGTTTCCTTCTTCATCCTGATAAAGTTCCGTAAATACAAGATTCCAAATCTCAACCCACCTGTCGCATTCACAGGTATCAATCCCGCAATCATCGGAGCATTTGTACTGTTCACCCAAATCATAATGAATCTCAGAGCACGGACCGCAAGAACCTGATGCACCCGGAGGTCCCCAGAAATTATCCTTTTTACCTTTTCTTTTTATTCTTTCTGCCGGAACACCTATACTACGCCAAATTTCATAAGCCTCATCATCGGTTTCAAAAATAGTAATCCAAAGTCTGTCCTTATCAAGCTTAAGCACCTCTGTCACAAATTCCCAAGCCCAGGGAATAACCTCTTTTTTATAATAATCTCCGAATGAAAAGTTTCCGAGCATTTCAAAAAAAGTATGGTGACGTGGAGTTCTTCCAACATTTTCTATGTCGGAATCTTTCCCCCCCGCTCTAGCACATTTTTGGCATGAAGTCGCTCTGGCAGGTTCATAGGGACATTTTTGTATACCTAAAAATATGGGTAAAAATTGAAGCATACCCGCAGTCGTAAGCAAAACCGTAGGGTTATCAGGTACAAGACTTGAACTCTCGACAACAGTATGCTGATGTTTATCTTTAAAATAATCTAAATATAGTTTTCTGATTTCATTTCCTTTAAGCATAATTAATTCCTTTAAATATATTACTGAATTAATTATATCTCAAAAGTTTTACGAAAAAAACGGCGGCTCGAAATAACTCCGAGCCGCCGTCCGATTTTATATTGTCTATTTAGCGAAATATCTTGCAAGCAAACCGTCAAAGCCGCGTCCGTGACGAGCTTCGTCTTTTGCCATTTCATGAACCGTATCATGAATTGCGTCAAGCCCTAAAGCTTTTGCTTTTTTCGCTATATCCATCTTACCGCTGCAAGCACCGAATTCTGCCTCAGCACGCAGTTCAAGATTTTTCTTTGTAGAATCCGTAACAACTTCTCCGAGCAATTCAGCAAATCTTGAAGCGTGATCAGCTTCTTCAAAAGCATATCTCTTAAATGCTTCGGCAATTTCAGGATATCCTTCTCTGTCAGCTTGTCTTGCCATTGCAATATACATACCGACTTCAGTACATTCTCCCATAAAGTTTGCTCTTAAGCCTTCAAGGATTTCGGCATCAACATCTTTTGCCAC
The DNA here is from genome assembly GCA_944323705.1 of Candidatus Gastranaerophilales bacterium. Lineage (GTDB taxonomy): Bacteria > Cyanobacteriota > Vampirovibrionia > Gastranaerophilales > Gastranaerophilaceae > CAG-196. Next base: position 28,719 of record CALUTM010000015.1, on the reverse strand, counting down.
ACCGATTCTGTGTTCATCGGCATAATTCTTTTCACCTTCAGCCATCAAAACAAATGCTTCTTTACCGGCTCCGCAAACGGGACATTTGTCAGGAGCTTCACCTTCTGCAGTATAACCACATACTTTACATACGTATTTTGCCATAATTAATTCCTTTCTTATTCTGTACAGTTCCTCTTTTCTTACAGATTAATTATAACATGCCGGTGCATGTCATTCAATTGGAATTACAACAAAATTACATTTTATACAAATTGTAAAGATAATAGAAATTGTTTATTATATAATACCATAAATATTTTTAGTTAAACTTATAAATCTATTCATAATTATTATTGTGCTTATTGTGCTTGTCGTCTTTACAATTTGTATAAAATGTAATGTTTAGCCTGGAGGACAAGTGATGAAATTATTCAGAAAAATAAAATTGAAAACCGAAGAAGGATTTTCAAGAAGAATTTTGTTGTGCAATCATACAATCTGTCAATATGACAGTATAAAAGATGATAGACAAAAGAGGCACATGCAGTTTTACTATCCTTCAGCAAAAAAAATTGGCAGTTATTCAAATAACCCGAATAATAAAAGAGTTTTTTATTTAAAAGTAAACCGAAATACTAATTATGCATTTTTATGTCTACAAAACTGGATAAATGTTGTCAATGAACTAAATGCAGACTTTTATATTATTTGTGATAAAAGAGAATTGGAATTAAAGATATTAGAGAGAATTTGTTTCAAGAACAAGAATATAAAGTTTTTAAAAAGTTATAATACAAAGATAAAAAAGTATGTAAAATATATGGCAGTACCCGGTTGGAGAAATGCTGCAAAAGCACACCTGACCACCTTTGTGCATGCCCGAGAAAATAATATAAATAACTTTTGGAATATTGATGCTGACGACACAATGTTTATGACAACTCCAAATAAAGTTGCAGAAATGATTAGTAAAGCGGAAGCATACGCGACGGAGAATAATATAAGTGCATTCTCCTACGATATGTGGTATTCGCAAGAAGAAGCAAAACACTGGTCATTCGGGATTACTTATACTAACTCAAATGTTGACTGGTTTAAGCTTTTTGATTCAGAAAACATTGAATGGACTTCAAAATATAATTGCCAAAAGCCTTACAACATTGATTGGTTCTTCACATATTTACGCAATTGCAGAAACATAAAAAACGAAACATTCTACCTCGACAGAGTTAAATTTATACATTGGGGTAACTTTAACTGCTGTCATCCCTCGGCAGCTATATCCACATGGGAGAACGGAAAAATAAATTACCCTATATTCAAATATTTTTATAATGACCAAAAAGCAAGTAAAATAATTCCGCCGGATTGCGTAAAACTTGACGTAGGTTTAAATGACGATAAAGAGTATCTGGAATTTTTGGTACCCTTATTTTTCTTAATGTCCGACAAATAACAAAAAAGCCATCTTAATCTTTCGATTTTGATGACCAATTTTGCGTGTAATTAGTTGTGACGGAATTATTCGCTTATTTCAGCACCGTCGGTGGCTTGAAGCTGTTTTGACTTATAATTGTGGATGACTGCGTCAACCAGTAAGTCGTAAGAAGAACTCTTTTCTATATTAGGAAATTCTTCTTTCAATTGTTGTCTGACCATTGCTTCCAACCTTTGTTCGTCAGCCTTGATTTTCAACTCTGTACTTGACAGAGATGCTATATAATCTTCATTCGCTTCTCGCTGAGAGCTTGAAAATGTTAACAAATTTGTTCTTGAATCTAATACTTGTTTCAGTGACTTTAAAAATTTCAGGTTGAACATAACGACCTCTTTTATTTTACTTACCTTCACTTTGTATCTTATTAAAGTCTCCTCAAGGTAAAAATTGACCTATTTTTTAAAACTTGTTACAATTTTTTACAATTTGGAGAAATCCGTTAATATTATATACTTATTTTTCAAACTGTTCAATAGTGCAAGTCTGTTAGTTTTAACCTTTTCGTCTTTATCCATTACCAGAACATCATCGAAAAACTTCGTTACAACGGGATTTATTGATGTAAGTTCTTGAAGATATTTTTTGTAATCTCCTTCAAATTTTATTCCGTAAATTGCTTTATACAAATCCTTTTCCGCGGGTTCTGTAAATAAGCTTTCATCTACACACTCCGAAATATCGTCTTTCAAAATTCTTAAAACACGATTTGCATTCTCGATTAACCTTTCATCAACGCCTGCCGAAACTGCATTAACCCTTTTTACATAATCACACAAATCATGACAAGGATTAATCTCCGCACAAGCTTCCAGTGTATTTTTGGAATATTCGTTATTCAGGAAAATTATCAATCTTTGAACAAAGAATTCTTCAATCTCTTTTTTTACATCCGCTTTTATTGGCAAAAGTTCAAGAGCGTCGTCAATAAGTTTTGACAAATCCAACTTCAGATTATGTTCAATAATTGTTTTTATAATCCCTAAAGCCGCACGTCTTACTCCGAGAGGATCCGAAGAACCCGTGGGTTTCTTACCCGAGACAAAAACCGCACAAATTGTATCCGTCTTATCTGCAATACCTACAACCTGCCCCTCTATACTCTTTGCGGTTTCACTCTCTGCATTAAGCGGGAAATAATGTTCTTTAATCCCTTCACAAACATCGGCTTCTTCACCGGAAACCCTTGCATAATCGGCACCTATAAAACCTTGAAGTTCCGTAAACTCAAAAACAAGATTTGTTGCCAAATCAGCCTTACATAGTTCCGCGGTTCTCTTTATTGAAGGCTTGGAAACATTCATGCCTGCCGCAATTTTTTCTGATAGTCTGATAATCCTCTGTGTTTTATCATAAACAGAGCCCATGCCTTTTTGGAAAGTCATGCCCTTTAAATTTTCCACATAAGCTTCAAGCGGTTTTTTTGTATCTTCATTAAAGAAGAACACCGCGTCATCAAGACGAGCCTTGATTACTCGTAAATTACCCGCCTTAATATTCTCAAACTCATCACCTATATAATTTGTAATGGTCACAAATTTATTAATTAACTTACCCTCTTTTGTATACAGAGCAAAGTATCTCTGGTGAGTTTCCATAACAGTAACAGCAACTTCCTGAGGAATTGTAAGAAAAGCTTCGTCAAAACTACAGGTTACCGCAACAGGATATTCACATATAAACGTCACTTCCTCCAACAAATCATCGGAAATCTTCGTGACGGCATTAAGCTTATCCGCTTCAATTTTAGTCAATTCAAGAATCCTTGATTTTCTCTCTTCCTGATTAACAATAACCTTAGCATCACGCAGCTTCTCTAAGTACTCGTCAGGATTGTTAATCACAATATTTTGTTTGGAAAACCTGTGCCCGTTTGTCACATTAGAAGACTCTTTATCAATAAGTTTAATCTTAACTTCTTCGCCGTCCAAAATTGAGAGAACCCATCTTATCGGTCGGGAAAATTTAACGTCATTATTTCCCCATCTCATAAAATGCGGTCCCTGAAGCTTGGAAAATATAACTGGAACATTTTCCTGAAGTAAATCTTTGGTATTTTTGCCCTTTATAAAACTTTTTGCATAAACGTAGTTATCTTGTACGAAGAGTTCGTTGACACTTACGCCGTTTTTCTTGGCAAATCCTTCTCCCGCTTTAGTTAAATTTTTATTTTCGTCAAAAGCAACCGTTGCAATCGGACCCTTAATAACCTTTTCCACGTCGGGTTGAGAAGGAGCAAGACCGCTTGCAATTACGGCAAGCCTTCTGGGTGTTGCCATAACCTTAACATTTTCAAATTCCACATTACTGTCTTTTAAAAATGTTTCAAAACCTGATTTTAGTTGAGATATAGCCATAGGTATAAACTTATACGGCAATTCTTCAACACCGACTTCCAACAAATATTTACTCATTTATATTTCTCCAAACTAACTTTTTTGCTTTATTATATCACAACAGGCTGCTATTTTAATTTTTCAACAATTTCGGGGAACATACCGCAAAGTTTGTTTAGAGCTTCTTTCCCCGTCATTCCGACGTTTGAGGATGAATTTATCATATTTTTCTGCCACAGGGCGTCGGCTTGTGAGCCTTCGGTTTCAATATTTTTCAATTTATACCCGTTTTTAATAACGGCAATTTTTGTGTTATTCCTGAGGGCATGACTCCAAAACCATAAATCATCATGGGTCGGAACTTCAGCCATAAACTGTTTAGTATTCGTAACATTTTTGTGCAGCCCGCTTGGCGGATACAGGACTCCTCCACAGCCGACAGGCTCGTTCAAAAAACTCGGAAGATAGGTCTCATCATATATATAACTTCGTGATTTCAGATAAAATTCATTATCTTTCTTTCTTACCACAAAAGCCTGCCTTGCAAATATACATTCGGGATTTTGTAAATGTGCATTATATAGCTCTTCTACAAGCCTTCTGTCATAATAATAATCATCATCTACAGTTATAATAATATCCTCAGGGTATTCCATAAGAGCCGGAACAAGCTTTTTAAATGATTTTATATCCTCGTCACACCATTTTATTTTCAGTCCGAATTTTTCCAAATTTGTAAGATTTTCAGGCAAAACCAGATTTGGGAACTGTTCTTTTGCAAGCCACAAAATAACTTCATCCGGCTTTACCGTTTGATTAAGAAGTGTGGTAATTGTTTTGTAAACAGAATTTATCCTTGCAGGATAAGTAGTTAGAGAAACAATTAATTTTTTGTCGCGTTTTTGTTCCGTAACCCCGCTCTCTTTTAAGTCGGGTAATGTTACCTTTATTTTATGCTTCAGACAAATCTTTGCTCCAAAAAGCTTTAATACATAATGTTCGTCAATATCCTGTATTGAAAAATAAAAACCGACAACACTCTTTAGCTTTTGTAAAAAACCGATTCCGTTACCGTTGTGCATAATATGGATTTCCCCTTTCAAATAACAATAATATTAAAAATACCATAAAAATAATCCGATTGTTATTAAAAGCATGTGCGTTGTATAATAGTGTGTATCATGGGGATTAGAAGAGCTCTCATATTGATTTTTACATTCATTTTCCTTTGCAGTCCTTGTTTTGCAATAAAAATAGGACTTCAAACCCATGTCAACAAAACTTTTATAGGAGCCTCAACACAAGCCCAAATAATCAATTGCGACAATAACAAACTGGTTTTCGTCATGGAAAAAATGAAGGGGTACGAATTCAAGGCATATCGTAACGTGATTGCAATAAAAGTTGACGGCGAATGGAAAAAAATGAAAACAAATAAAATTGTTATTAAGCCCGAACCAAACGGATTTGTGAGTGTTAAACGCAAATGGTACAGAGGGCATTTCAAAGTTATAAATGACGGAGAAGGTTTAACGGTAATAAATGATATTCCGCTGGAGAAATATCTTCGAGGTGTTGTGCCCTCGGAAATGCCGTCGGGTTGGGAGCACGAAGCACATAAAGCTCAGGCAATAGCAGCAAGAAGTTATGCTGTTGCCAATATGGGAAAACGTGCAAAATACGGTTATGACTTAAAAGATACACCTGAAGATCAGGCATACGGCGGGGCAACGGCAGAAAAAACAAATACAAACGATGCCGTCTCAGAAACAGAAGGAATTGTTCTTGTCTGTCAGGGGAAAATTGTTCCCGCATACTATTCCGCTTCCGCGGGAGGAAAGACAAACACGGGCAGTCAGGTCTGGTCGACTGACCTGCCGTTTTTAAAATCCGTTCCATCTTTTGATGAAGGAATAAAGAAAAACGGGCACGGTGTCGGTATGAGCCAATACGGAGCAAATAACCTTGCAAAAAGAGGGTATAATGCATATCAAATTCTGAAATATTTTTATGCAAACACAAAATTTGCAAGAATTAAGGGAGAGTATTAAATAAGTAGGATAAAAATTATGAAAAAGATTTTATTTATTGTGTTATCATCTCTATTTTTAGTAAATCCCGTATTTGCGGATTTAGCAACAAACAATGCAATACAAACACGTATTGATAGTATAGGGACCCGCATCTTAAATTTTAATAAAATACAAAAACGTATAGTTTTTACCTATGATGAACACAACAAATCAGATTTGAAAAGGAAATACAACACATTAAAAAACCGCCAGATAATTGTGTACGGAAATCAATACAAATCTGCCCAAACAGATGATGAAATAGCGGCAATGTTGGCAAGGGAAATATCCATTGTCCTAAAATCCTATAGCGGCATGTGGGGAGGAAGCATTGATGCAATTCAGGTTGCTTTAAGTTCTAAAAAATTTGAAACAGTAGCAGACAAACGGGCTGTAGACTATATGGTAAAAGCAGGATACAATCCGTTAGCTTTAATTGTTTATATTAACAAAACCTGCCCGCAAAAACGACAAGATGTTATTGCCAGACACAATTTAACATCAAAACGATTGGCAAGAATTTATGAATATATTACATATAAATACCCGGAATATCTTACGGACAATGAATATATTAATAATCAATATTACCAAAACTTTTTGTTAAACTCGGTAGAAAATCGCCAAAAATTACAAATCAAAATCAAAACCAACTCTACGGGAGAGATTGATTATGAATAAATGTACCGCGATTTTTCTGTTATTTATATTTATAAACTCGTATGTCCTTGCAGATGTATTACCGTATAATTATAATGACACAACCTGTATTCCAATAAAATTATCTGTTACAGAGGAATTGTCAACAAAAAACCCTATAATCGAGGGGCAAAATGTTAAATTAAGAGTTCGAGAAAATACAATTTATAACGGACAAGTTCTTTTAAAAGCAGGAGAGACCGTAAATGCCAAAATAGAAACAGTTATAACAAGCGGAATGAACGGATTTCCGGCGGAAATTATAATTGATGATTTTGAAATTCCCAATGTAAAAGATACCCAACTTATCGGTGTATACCGCAAGAAAGGACAGAACAGATGTTTGTGGGTATACCCCCTAAAATGGGCATTGACCCTGATACCTTTTGTGGGTTCGTTAACAAACTTCATAAAAGGCGGTCATGCTAAAATTAAACCCAACGATATTATTACTATATATTATTATCCAAACTGGTAAAATTAATAGAAAGGTACGATATGAAAACAGCACAGGTTTATCAGGATAAAATAATTGTTAAAGAAGTTGAAGATATAACGCTTGGAGAACGCAAGGGAGCAATTGTAAAAGTTCTCGGCTGCGGGCTCTGCGGTTCGGATATCGTAAAATTCAAACACAAAATTGTACACGACGGAGCAGTCCTGGGGCATGAAATTGTTGCTGAAATTTTAGAGATAAATTCGGATACAAATTTTAAAAAAGGGGATAAAATAGTAACCTCACACCACGTCCCTTGCGGAGAATGCAATTATTGTAAACACGGAAATGTATCAATGTGCAAGCATTTCAAAGAAACAAACATTTTTCCCGGCGGTTTTAGCGAAAAAGTCTTTGTATCGGAAGAACATCTAAAAAACGTAGCATATACGGTTCCTTCAAATATCTCGGATGAAGAAATCTCATTTTATGAGCCGTTGGGCTGCTGCATAAGAGCCATAAAACGTTGTAACCTGATGAAAGATGATACCGCACTAATTGTCGGGCTCGGCTCTATAGGGCTTTTAATGGGAGAAGGACTAAAAGCTTTGGGATATAGGGTTTACGGCTGCGACTTAATCGATGAAAGAGTCAAGCTTGCAAATAAAATGGGAATTCAAAGTTTTGATTTCAATCTGGAAGTCGATGCGGTATTTATGACATCAGGTGCGGATAAGGCAATTGAAACCGCTCTAAAAGCAGTTCGTCCCGGGGGAAAAATACTTGTTTTTTCAAGCACCCCGCTAAATAACGGCTATCCGAATAACGAAATATATTATAAAGAGCTAACCATACTCGGAAGCTACTCTCCTTCACCCGCCGACTTGAAAGATTCTTATGAGCTTATTAAATCGGGAAAAGTGAACGTAAAAAATTTAACCACGGTTTATCCTCTGGAACAAATTCAACAGGCATTTGACGATACAATCTCAAACAAAATTTTTAAAGCCTATATCAGGATATGATATTAAAATTCTCATCCCATTCAAGCTCACCCTCGGGCTCAAGTCCGTGATACCTGTAAACATTATATATATATTCGGGCTTAAACAACCCTTTTCTGCCCAATATCCCGATAATCTCCGGTAACAGTTTGGTACTCCCCGCAATTGTACCCTCCCCGGAAGTTGCCTTGTCTCCGTCATAGTATATAACAGAATCGGCAAAAACGGTTTCTCTCATATCGCTGTATGTTATGGGTAAAGCATCGCTTATTAATATAACTTTGTCAGTCGGTTTTGCCTTGAAAAATAATTTTAAGGCATCATCACTCACATGCACTCCGTCTGCTATAATTTCCGCATAAATATTATCCTCAACAAGGGCAGATAAAGCAGTCGAAGTTCCTCTGTGAGTAATCGGTGACATCGCATTATAAGTATGGGTTACACCGTCAAGCCCTTCAAAGACATCCGCACCGCCTCCGATACAGTGCCCCGCCTGAACCTTAACCCCGCAGGATTTTAAATATTTAACCAATCCCTCATCAAGCTCAGGTGCCAAAGTTACTATTTTTATGAAATCATCTTCTATTTTTCGGTAGTTTTCAATAGTCAGCGGCAAACAATGCTCGGGGTTATGAATTCCCTTTTTCAAAGGATTAATAAAAATCCCTTCCAAATGAATCCCCAAAATTCCCTTGCACTGTTTTGAAGCCTCTTTTATAACGGAAATCTGTTTTTTTATATTTTCCAAAGAATCCGTTACAAGCGTCGGGAAAAAACCGCCAATCCCGATTTTACGGAGTCGTGACGCAAGAGAAACAATTTCACTTACATCGGCCTTATTAAAATCCACCCCGTAAGCCCCATGAAAATGTTGTTCAATGATTAAAGGAGTCTTCATTCTTCACCCGAAAATATTTTTCTTACCTCTTCTCTATCATCAAAATGTATGGTTTCGTTTGCCAAAATTTGATAATCTTCATGTCCTTTTCCTGCCACGAGCACAACATCATCGGGCTTTGCAAGTTTGTGAGCTTCCTTAATTGCAAGCTCTCTATCCGGTTCGACGATAACATCATTTACGCTCTTAAACCCTGCAAGGATATCGGTTATAATCTGCTGAGGGTCCTCAGAACGAGGATTATCACTTGTTACAATAACTTTATCCGCAAGCTCCTCGGCTATTTGTCCCATTTTAGGACGTTTAGTAGCATCCCTGTCCCCGCCGCAGCCGAATATACATATCAGTTTTCCATTTGCGGGTTTTATATCTCTTGCCGCCTTTAATACATTTTCCAACCCATCGGGCGTGTGGGCATAATCAACAATTACTGTCGGCTTATTCACAACAATCTCAAACCTTCCAGCAACCCCGCCCAAACTTTCCAAAGTTTTTATCGATTTTTCAATATCAAGATTGAGAGCAACTGCAGTAGCAATTGCAGCAAGAACATTATAAACCGAAAACATACCGTTCATTCTGAGATTAACCTTGTACTCGCTACCTTTAACAATACAAGTAAAAGATGCTCCGTTATGATTAAACAATACATCCTTCGCTTTAACGTCTGCAGGCATCTTTACACCGTATGTTATAAGATTAACCGTAGGAGATATAACCTCCATAAATCTTGCTGCATAATCATCATCCGCATTTATTACGGCAAAGTCACCTGCAACGAGGTTTTCAAACAAAAGAGATTTTGCTTTAAAATAATTATTCATTGTTATATGAAAATCAAGATGATCCTGAGTAAGATTTGTAAATACGGCTCCGTTAAAGTCGCAATAATCAACCCTGTGTTGTACTAACGCGTGAGATGAAACCTCCATTACCACATTTTTTATGCATTTTTCATTAACATCATACAGAACTCTTTGCAATTCTGGAGCCTGAGGGGTAGTATGCTTGGCATCATGATAACTGTCATCCGAAAAGAACTTATGTCCCAAAGTTCCAATTAATGCACATTCTTCACCGTTTGCTTCATATATTTTTTGAATAAGATGAGTGACCGTAGTCTTGCCGTTTGTTCCCGTAACACCAATGACATTAAGTTTTTTGGATGGAGAAGCATAAAACAGGTCCGCAATCTGAGCTATAGCTTCCGACGTATCACTGACAACTATTTGCGGTGCATCAAGATTCAGTCTCCTTTCAACAACGCAAACACAAGCCCCGTTTGCAATTGCCTCTTCCGCATATTCATGCCCGTCTACATGCTCGCCGGTAAGACATATAAATATATCATTAGGCTTCGTTTTTTTGGAATTATAAGAAATCCCCCTTATCTCTTCCGAAACGTCATCCATATTAACCAGTTCTATATAACTAATATTATCAATCAGTGTTCTAATCCTCATCTTTTCCTCCCTTATCCGGTTGTAAATTTAATATATGTGAAATTTGGGTTGAAATCTCTTTAAAAATAGGTGCAGCCACTGTATTTCCCCAAATTTCGCCGCCCTGAGCGGAGTCAACCACAACATAAATCAGCACCTGAGGGTCACTCGACGGCATGTACCCAATCATTGAGGTATAAAGCTTGTTTGTATAACCGGTACCGTTTTCTTTAGGCTTAATGGAAGTACCAGTTTTAGCAGCAATATTATAACTTGCGGATTTAATCGGGGATTTTCCTCTGTTTATCCCTTCCGTAAGCAGTTCCGTCACAACCCTTGCATGCTCGGGCGTCATAACCTGAACTTTTTTTATTTTAACAGCCTCTTCCTCAGGAGAATATTTTATTACATGCGGAGTTACCCACACACCATCATTTGCAATTGCCGCAACAGCTGAAACCATTTGTATCGCGGTGACGGATGAGCCGTAGCCGTAACCCATAGAGGCATGGTCTGAGCTATCCCATCTTGAGGGAGATTTTAAAAGTCCTACAGACTCTCCGGGCAAGTCTATGCCCGTTTTTTGCCCGAATCCGAACTTCTTTAACATATTATAATATTCGTATTTGTTCATCATCTGAGCTACAATAACCGAGCCGACATTGCTTGAATGCTCAAACAAATAAACCAAATCAATCATACCCGGATTGGGATGTCTGTTATAATCGTAGTTTTTAATAGTCCACCAACCGACCTTGATTTTACCCGTATCATTGATTTTTGAATACTTATTAATTTTCCCGAGCTCTATTGCAGAAGCAACGGTAATAATCTTAAAAGTGGATCCGGGCGGAAAAATATCCGTTAATGTCCAGTTTTTTATCTGAAAGCTTGACGCATTTTTAAAGTTATTCGGGTCAAAGCAAGGATATACGGCATACGCCAAAATTTCACCGTTTCTGGGATTCATGACGATAACCGCACCCCTGTGTGCCTTGAATTTTTCAACAGCCTTCATCAATTCTTTTTCGCACACATGCTGCACTGCAGCATCAATGGTAAGCGTAATGTCTTTACCTTTAATCGGTTTTGTAGCGGCTACAGGGTCCGTAGAAATATTATATATAACCTTCCCCTTAGGAGTCATCTCAAGATTTGACGCATTTGTAACACTTTCCAATTTGTCTTTTGCAGTAAGTTCTACACCGGAAGCCACATCAGCGTCAAAATTATAATACCCCAATACATGTGCGGCAAGGGTTCCCTGAGGATATGTACGAATACTCTTTTTATCCATAGGGATTTCTCTCAGATTAAGTTTTGCGATTTGGTCCCTTGTATGCCTGTCAACGTTCTTTTTTAGGGATATCAGCGAAACATTTTGCCTTAGTTTTTCGGTTAAGTCAACCTGAGAAATTTTTAATATGGGAGCAAGGATTTTTGCAAGTTCCTCAGGTGTATGTACAAAGTCTTCTTTGCGGGCAAATATATCATAATATACGGTATCCGTTGCCAATTTTATCCCGTTCCTGTCATAAATATTTCCTCGCATAACAAAAGAACTTGCCCTGCGTTGATTTTTGGCTTTTATGCGAAAATGTCTGACATCCAAGACCTGTACCGCAAAAAGATAAATAATAAATAAGAATACGGCAATAACAAAGCCCCATTGCAGCCACATCAGCCTGTCCGCAAACATTTTATTTTTATTACCGTTATCTCCCCGCATGTTCCACTCCCGCAAACAATCATACCACAACCGAATATAATTATAAAGTCATGACATGTTTTTATACATCTGTTGTCTAATAGCCAGTCGGACTATTTTTAAGTGTATTTTTGACATTTTATCTCAAAATAGCTATTTTATTGAGTTTTCAGAAGTTTACAAAAGTTTACACACCCTCTTGACATTTTTTTTGATATGGTGCATAATGAAATTGTTAGGATGAAGTGTAAAGGTAACACTTAATTCAAACAGAAAGGTCACAGAGGTGATTATTATGCAAGTTAATACAATTTCAAATATAAACTTTAGAGAAGGAAATAAGAGAGTAAGAAACGTAGATTCTCAAAACGCAATACTTATGTTGAGAGACCCCAATGCTTCTATCAAGTTCCAACAGAATCAGGAATTCGCTCAAAATGCAGATTCAGTTGATACTAACCCCTTAAAAGCATTAGGTTACAAGTTATACAGAACATTCAGCATGATTCGTGATAACAACAATGACTCTCAAAAACAATTGAACGTTATTGCTTAGTTTTAAATTCAGAATTCTATAATATAATACACACACATAATTTAGCGATAATTATATGATTATCGCTTTTGCTTTTTTACGACAAAAAGCGGTAAGCACGAATCTTAAAATCAGTGTTTACCGCTTTTTATTATTCCCTTAGTTAAGTCCGAGTTGGCTTCTGTAAAAACCGCTGCTTGCAATCTTTTGTTCAACTAAATTATTATTACTGTCAGATGCAAGGTACAAGCTGCTCAACTTATCCAATCTTCTGGTTAATTTGCTGTCGGGATATGTTTTTGAAGCTACTTTCAATCTTGTCCAGCACGCTGCCTCTTTTTGAGTTGCGATAGTTTCTTCTTCCAAATCGGCACTGTATCCGGTATGGCAGCTTTCATGAGCAATTAAACAGGCAATTTGCTCAGCGGGGGCGTTTTTGTATCTTGAATTAATCAATATAACTCTTGTCCCGTAGTTATTATATGTACTTACCGCAAAAGCTTTGCTGCTGTTTGCAGTTACCGAAGTCAAGTCGTCAAATTTTACTCTCATACCGTATTTTTGCATGTTTCTGAAAACATCATACTCGCCTGATTGTTCCAATAATCTCATTGCAGCAATAATCTTTGCATCAGATGAGAATGTGGACAATCTGTAAGCAAATGCCTGATTCATTGTCAAAAACAAAAATGCCAAAAACACTAATACTACTTTTTTCACGACTTAAAACTCCTAATCAACTTATTTGGTATATTAGTGTTTACGGCTCGTTTTCGGAAAACTTTAGAAAAATCAAGGCAATTGTTACAAAACTCTACAAAAATTTACAATACTTAATACAAATGGGGCTCAAATCCAGTATTGACCGTTAAGGCTATTCTAAACATTATTTTTTAAAATATAATAAGAAGAAAAAGGAGAAGAGTTATGAATAAAAAGTTGTGGAAAAGAGCGGGTATTACTTTCGCAAGCATTTTAGGAGGAATATATATTGTCTTTCTTGCAATTCCGCTTGTCATAAATCCCATAATTAACGGTTACACATTACAAATAGAACATGAGATTAATAAAGCAACCGGACTGGTATCCGATTTGGACGGAGTCGCTCTTGTCACAACACCCAAGCTGACTGCGGGACTTAAAGTAAATAAATTTTCATTACAAGAACAAAACAACTCTCCCGTATTAAAAGCAGATGATTTTCAGGTAAAAATGTCTTTGCTCCCTCTGTTAGCGGGAAAAATCGAACTTGATGCGGTGCAGTTGAAAAATGCGGAGATAAATATCAAGGTTAACAAGGACGGCTCATTCTCCGCATTAGAGAATTTACCCGCAGGAGAAAATACCGAAGGGGATACGGCTCCCGTTAAACTTCCGCTCAAACTGTCAAATCATCTGCCTGATATAAAAATCGAAAAGTACAACATAAATCTGACTGACGGCGTAAATAACTACGTTTTATCGGGCGATACAACCGAAATCATAGACTTTATTTTAGACAAAAGCATAAAGATCAAAGCTTCGGGTAGGGCAGTACTTAAGGGAAGAGAACAATTTAATTACAATATTAAAGTTCTGAACAAAATCATGCCGGAACTTAATTTGAATGATTTGGTATTTGCCCCCAAAGAAAATCAAACCCCGAAAGAACCTTCAAAACCAATTGATATTACGGGTATATTGGAGGGACTTTATCAAAATAAAGTCAGTGCAAACGCAGAAGCGGATTTGGTTATAAATAAAGATAACATGAGCGGATATGCAAAGATTGATAATCTGTCCATAATAAGCCTTCCTCCGGGAAATATCTATACAAAATTTAAGGGGCATAATATTGAAATTGCCTCGGACATCTATACCGCACCCAACGAAGCTTCTAAGCTGAGCGGTAATATTAAAACAGGCAAAAACCCCGATATTGACCTTTCGTTCAAATCCGATGCGGAAATAGCAAATATTTTAAGAATTATCAAAGAGATTGCATTAATATTTGATATCAAAGATCTGCAAACTCTGAGTGCAAACGGTAAAATAAATGCCGATTTTAATATTAAATCCGACCTGAAAAAGGTGAAATCAAACGGTTACTTAAAAATTCCGGCAGCCAAATTATATTACGGTTTGTACAAAATCGGCGTAGACAATATCAATGCGGATATAAAACTTGATAATAACAATATCAACGTAAATAATGTGGGATTTTCCGTATTGGGACATCCTCTTAAGTTTTACGGAACGGTTAAAGAGGACGGAATCTGTGACCTGCATTTAGTCGGCGAAAAACTTAATCTGAAGGGACTTCTGGTTGCAGCAGGGCAGGCGGCATTATTAAAAGAAAATAACGTTAATGACGGTTCTTTAACAATCAATGCAGAAGTAACGGGAAGTTTGAATAAGATTAATCCCACGTTAAAACTGAGTTTGAATAATACGGATATTAAGAACATTCCTTCAAATACAACAGTCAAAATACCTTCTGCAAACATAAATATAATATCCGACGGAAAAACCTTCTCCGGGACGGCAGAGAGCAAAAATATCCTTGCAATTAATCCCGCCGCAACGGTTAAGATACCGATTGTCGGAGTAAACATAAACGAAAACGAAATAGAGGTTACTCAAACGCCCGTAAATATTGACAAAATCAAAACGAACATTTCGGGCAAAATAAAAAATTACCTCACGGAGAAAATCACCCTTGATTTTGTGACAACAGAGGACATTAAATCAACGCTCAAAGGAGATTTGAATGTGTCCAAACAGACACTGAATCTCGTTTATGCAACAACTTCACCCTCAACAATAGTAATCCCCTCGTTTGACAAATCGAAAATGACATTTTCGGGAAACATCGGGATTACGGGTAGTTTTGTTAACCCGCTGCTGAACGGTAATATCCTCGTACCTTCACTTGATATCCCGGAGATTCCCGTTACGATGACGGAACTTGATATAAAATTAAACGGTCATATCCTCAACGGAAACGGATTACTCAAAAAATTTAAGTCAGGCGGTATTGAAGCGGAAAATATTACAAGTGATTTTTCTCTAAAGGGTAACGACTTCTGTCTAAACAACCTCAAGGGAACTGCCTTTGACGGAAAAATCGGCGGTAACATTATATATAATTTAACCAATGCCAAAACCACCGTTGATTTTTCGGGAGAGGGTTTAAACGCGGGAAAAGCCGTGTACGGCAGCACAGGAATAAAAAATGCTTTATCCGGCAGCCTGAATTTTAATACAAAACTCTCTCTTACCGTTGCGGATTTTGAAGAAATGATGCGTTCAATGAAAGGAAATCTAAGTTTCAGTATTAAAAACGGAGCCTTCGGAACTATCGGAAGAATAGAAAATCTGCTTCAGGCAGACAATATCATTAATAACGCACTTTTAAAAACAACCGTCTCCACAGTAACAAATGCTATCGGAATGGCTGATGCCGCAAAATTTGAATACATTGAAGGAAAATTAAGTTTCACCAACGGCATTGCGGAATTAAACCCGATAAAAAGCTCCGGTCCGCTGCTTGCTTACTATATAAAAGGTAATTATAACCTGCTGAACGGAATGACCGTCCTTACGGTTCTGGGCAGACTCGACGGAACGCTTGTTGCCAAGCTCGGTCCGATAGGAGAACTCTCCGCCGATAAATTACTCGGCTATATTCCCAAGTTCGGATCTCTAACCGCAAACATAGTTAATGCCATGACCGCAGACCCTAAAGCCGAAAATATAGATGCCATTCCGCAACTTTCAAACGGAAGCACCGTATACAAAGATTTTAAAGTGGTACATAACGGCGTCTTAGGACAAGCAAAAGCCATAAAATCTTTCAAATGGTTGACGGACGTTGATACAAGTGCAATAGAAACAAAAACTGTTAAAGAAACAGTAACAGAAATTAAAGAATCAATAAATAAGGATTTATCCGACACCGTGCAAAGCGTAACAAACGCCATTGAAGCTTCCAAGGAACAATGGAATACAACGGGAGAACAACTCAAAAACAGTGTGGAAGAATTGAAAAACCTGTTCAAATTCTAAATATTCAAAAAACTTGTCATAACCGAATAAAGCCGTTTGCAGTCACTGTAATCGGCTTTTTCTATTTGCTCTATTAGCAAATCCTTCAAATCCCGTTCGGAAACCAAAGGTTCTGCCTCAAAAAAATCGGCTATGTTACAATTAAAAACCTCGGTGAATTTTACAAGTGTTGTGAGTGACGGAAAGGATTTCCCACTCTCTATAAGTGCAATCTGTCTCTGGTTAATATCAACAAGTTCACCCAATTTAAACTGCGTTAACCCGTTTTTCTGTCTGAATTTTTTTATTTTTTTACCGACCGTCCGCTTAACTTCAATATCTTTCACTATAAAAACTCCGATTAATTAATTATAGTGTCTTTAAATCACATAAAAAATGGTATTGAATATTGTAAAAATAGAATATTTATGATTTTATATATAGTAAATTATTAAAATTTACTATATACGGAGATGTAATTTGAAAAAGTTTAATATGCAGATGAATATTGCAAAAGCAATAGGCATAACTGCAATCGTTGGCGGGCATGTACGTTGGGAAATATTTGGAGCTTTGTTTCCGAATTATAGTTGGCATGTGCCATTATTTTTCTTTATAGCTGGATATTTTTTTAATATAAACAAAGAATTATTTAGTGTTATAAAGAAAAGTTTATGTAAATATTTAGGTTGGTTTTACGGTTACCATTTTTTCTTTGGCGGAATGACAGTTCTTGTTTATTTGTGGTTTGATAGATTATACGGGAAAATGCCGACTTTTAAGACCCTTATAATATCTCCTATAGACTCTACGCCTTTTTGGTTTAATGTAGCTAACTGGTTTTTATATCAGCTTGCAATATCATTAGTTGTATTCGCAATAATAATGTTTTTCCTTAAAAAAATTAAAGAGAAATATAAATATATAATAATGACATTGTTTTTTCTCATTTGCGGAATAGCTGCCGTATTGTTAGCAAAAGATAATTTTCAGGCTTCACACGGCGTTATGAAAGTAATAATTAAAACACTTATTACATTGTTTTACATTTATTCAGGTTGGTTATACAGAAATAAACTTGAAACCAAGGTTCAATTCAATGCAAAATGGTTATGCATTGTTCTTGCCGCACAAGTTATTTTGTTACGAATCTTTTCAAACGGATACCATCTTGATGTTAATCAAGCAAAATTATTTCATAATATGTCACCACTCATAGTACCATTTACAGGTATCTATCTTGTTTTATTCATGTCAAAACTCCTTGCACCATTGGTTAAAGAAGGAAGCATTATTGATAAAATAGGTAGAAACACTTTGCATATTATGGCAAATCACGCATTTGTAATATTTTTAATAGAACTGTGTATTTTTGCAATAGACGGCATACCATACAGTGAACTGCCTAAAGGACTTCTTTTTCGTTATTATAAAATCAATAAATATCAATTCTTATATACATTCGGAAGTTTGGTTATTTGTACATATATAGGCGAATTCATTAATTTCTCAAGCCGATATATCAAGAATAAATTTCCAGCAACTCCTCGACAATAAGCCAATCCGCTTCTTCGTCAAGTTCATAAGCCGTATATGCGGGAAGCTCATAAAATGTTATTTTCCCCGACAGGCGGCATTTGTCTCTTAATATATTTGCAACCGAATTAATATAACAGGCTCCCGTCTCTGCGACCACCCCCTCAAAATCCTGTCTGCGAGGACGATTACGGTAATCGTAATTAATCGGCGTCACCTCTCCCGAAGGTTTAATAAACCATTTAAACTGTTTTTCTACAACACCAGAAAATATTGAATCAGCACCGCATGAAAGATATTTTTCGTACATCCCCTCAATATGCTCCGATCTTAAAAGAGGCGACGTAGCCTGTATTAAGAAAAATTTATCCCCGTCATTTACATTTGAGCGGGTTAAATACTCCACCATTACGCTTTCGGTAGATGCCGTATCAGAAGCATTCTCGGAATTTCTGTCAAAAATCTCCAACTTTTCAAACCCAAAGCCCGAAACTACCTCTTTTATTTTGCCGCTATCTGTTGCAATAACCACTTTATCTATACATTTAGCATTGTTAGCAGCTCTTAAAGTCCAAAAAACAAGAGGTTTTCCGTTAATTTCTTTTATGTTTTTAAGGGGAATGGATTTACTGCCGCCCCTGACAGGAATGAATGCGATGTTCATTATCTTCTTCCCTCACTTTGATTAAATCATATATAACCTGATTATAAGGCGTCGGAATCCCAAATTCTTTTCCAAGCCTTATGAGCTCACCCGCAAAAATATCAACTTCGGTCTTTCTTCCCGCAAGAATGTCCTGATGCATGGAGGTTTTACCCTCGTCGCACATAAGAGAAAGTGCGTGCAAAGCGTCTGATTCAAGGTTCTCAAGATTTTTTATCCCTTTTTTCTCCGCAATTATTCGAACTTCATTAATAAGCTTTTTTGCAAATTCGATAAAAGTTTTGTTACGCTTCAACTCCCCGAATGTCATATTCAAAATTGCGGAAGTCTGATTGGAAAAAACATTCATGGTGAATTTAAGCCACATAGCATAATCAATATCAATCGGGCAGGAATAATTTATCCCGCACCTTTCAAAAATCCCTATTATGTTCGGATTTTTTTCTACCACAATTTCCCCGACTCCGTCCTGCGTTACGGAATTCCCGTCTCTTACCGCACTATGTCCGATAAAATATGATTTTAAGACCGTTGCTTTCGGATAAATCGACTTTATCCTGTCTTCGGACGAAATTCCGTTCAAAAGCGAAATGATTATTGTGTTTTCGCCGACAAAATTCTTAATACCCTCTATTGCACTCTCTAAGCCCTGAGCCTTTGTAGCAATAATAATCAAATCGGGGGTAGGGGTAAATGTATCGGAGGGAGTAAATGTATCGGAGATAAATATATTTGTATCAAAGGTATTTGAAGGCAGGACATACTCAAACTCCTGAACCTTGCCATTCAAAGTCGGTTTATTTTGTTGATACCGCTTAAGCCTCTCCTCATCAACAAGAATCTTTAAATCACACTTTCCCCGAAACTTCACCGCAAAAGTAAGCCCGACCGCTCCCAATCCGCATATCAAAACTTTATCCATACAGTTATTTTAAATAAATAATGAAAATTATTCAACATTGTACGATAGATTTAAGCACCCGCAGGCAAAACTAAATAGACACTCTACGAAAGTTATAGTAAAATAACCTTGCAGGGTAAAAGATACCTTTCGAAAGAGGAACCGCTTACACATTCATTCAAGCTTCGGGTTGGTTCCCGACTAGAAAGGGGGCTGATATGGATAATTTCAATTTAAGTTTATTATTAATCTTTTTGACTTTATACATATTAAATAACGGCTCTTACCCAAATAGATAAGAACCGTTCAAGCTTCTAAAGGTATCCGGCAGTCGGCAAACTGCCACCCTGTATTTATATTATTTACTATGTCTTGCAGTTTGTCAAGATGAAATGTAATACCCAAATATATACAGAATAGACACTCTACGAAAGTTATAGTAAAATAACCTTGCAGGGTAAAAGATACCTTTTCAAAAAGAGCTAACCGACAAAATATTTGAGACTTCGGGTTAGTTTCCGACTAGAAAGGGGGCTGATATGGATAATTTCAATTTAAGTTTATTATTAATCTTTTTGACTTTATACATATTAAAAAATGACTCTTACCCTAGCAGATAAGAGTCATTGAGACTTCTCAAGGTATCCGGCAGTCGGTAAACTGCCACCCTGTATTTATATTATTTACTATGTTTTGCAGTTTGTCAAGACAAGATGAGCGATATTTTCGAAACGTTTTGTCAGTATGAGGCGGCGGGTTTTTAAACCCGCCGCCCCTCATAATCTTATTGTCTTCTTTCAATTCTTATCGCACTATCGGGACAAGTCATTGCACAAGCACCACAGGCAATACAAATTTCAGGGTCAGGAGCAACAGCGGGAGTTTGGTATAATCCGACCTCCTTTGACCACTGAAGGCACTTTTTGCCCGCTTTGTTCATAGGACATTTGGCAATACAGAGTCCGCAGCCCTTACACAAATCCGTATAAACGTAATAATCCGCCTTTCCCTTGCCAACGCCTTCTATTTTGTATCCTTTATATTGTTTATCCGTCATTTTATTGTCCTTTCTTGTCGGGTGAAGTGTGAGGTGTGAAGGATTCGTTTTAAAATGTTTTATAGTTTTTTCCTTATCCATTTATATTAATTAACGTTCTCTTCACCCTTCGCTCTTCATCCTTTACGCCTTTCCTACACTGCAACACCTGAATTGTTTACCATTCCCATACCCATCTCAAGAGCTTTGTAATTCAGCTCTCTTAGTTCAGGCTTGGCTTCAAACTTTTTACCGAGTGCCATTTCCATAGCATTTTTAATATCCTCAAGTTTAAGAACATTCGTTGCAGCCAGAAGTACACCAAGAATAATTATATTAAATACTCTTGCACTCAACTTTTCATTGGCGATTTTGTTTGCATCAACACCTATAATCTCTTTACATTTAACCTCCGGTTTTTTGGTACATACGGAAGTATCGTAAACAACGGTAGAATTTTCGTCGACATAAACCGCACATCTGTCTATAGCTCTGTCAGAAAGCATTATAATAATATCACCCTTGGAAAACCTGGGCTCACCGATTGTTTCATCGGCAATCTGACAGAAAGCAATTGAGACCCCCCCTCTTTGCTCGACCCCGAAATTCGGTATGTATAAAACTTGCTTTCCGGCTTCATATCCTGCTTCCACAAGAATCTTGGCGACAGATTGGACACCCTGTCCGCCTTCTCCTGCCAGTACAATTTTAGTTCTTGCCATATATAAATTCCTTTCTTTATTCGTAAAGGGTGAGGCGTGAAAAGTGAGGCGGATTATACTCAGATAATATTTTTACAGTCCTCATCACTCTCCACTCATCACATACTTTTACCCCTTTTACCCCTCGGGGGTTAAGAATTCTTTAACTTCAAAAAATTCTTCCATTTGCTGAAGTCTTGCAAATGTATCGTAGTTATTTGTTCTCCAGTTAAGAGGACATATAGAAAGCACCTCTACAAAAGAGAATCCGCCGTTCTGAACATTTTTCAAGCCCTTAACAAAAGTTGATTTCAACTTCATTACGTTAGAAACCGTAGAGCGGGCAACATAAGATTTTTCCTTATCCGCAATTGCCGCAACCATTTCAGCAGCTTTAGCAGGTTTACCCGTAACCGAGCAGTCTCTTCCGTACGGAGTAGTTTCAGTTTTTTGCCCCGGCATTGTAGTCGGCGACATTTGTCCGCCGGTCATACCATAGTTTGTATTATTAACAACCACTATCATAAGTCTTTCACCTCTGACCGTAGCGTTTACAAGGTGTTGAGCCCCGATAGCGAGTCCTCCGCCATCGCCCATATATGCGATTCCTATAGCTTCGGGGTTAGCTCTCGTAAATCCGTAAATGACAGGAGTTGTTCTTCCGTGATGCGTTTGAACGGTATCAAGGTCCAAATAATTCCAAGCAAGGAGCGAACAACCTATATCGCATCCGAAAACCGTTTTTTGTTTTATTCCCAACTCATCAACCGCCTGTGCTAATGCTTTTAATGTTATACCATGACCGCATCCGGGGCAAAATTTACTTGCTCCGACTTCCGCATTCTGTGCCTTTGGCAGGTTTGGCGGTAGTGTTAATATTTCTGACATAAAAATCTCCTTTTTGGTGATTCGTGAGTCGTGGTTATAGATTTTTAATTGCCCATTGTTCACCTATATTATCCGATGCCCAAGTTTCTATGCACGATTCACAAAACTCTATTGTCGGGCATTGCCCGACCTACATTTCTCAACCTTACACAATAACAGTCATTGACTCGACTTTATTTACAATATCATCTCCGGTAACTCCGACACCCATTTTGAATAAAGTGTCATAAGGAGTATTAAGCCCGTACAGTTTTTCCAATACCATTTGAGCCAACTGCCCGTTTGCAGATTCCGTAAACAAAAGCCTTTTAGCTCTTTTTACGGCTTCTCTCAACGGCTTAACCGCAAGAGGTCTTATCGTAATCGGTCGGAATAAACCTGCCTTAATACCTTTTTCTCTGAGTTCATCAATTGCAGTCCTTGCGGAGCGTGCAACAATACCGTGAGCGATTACGAGAATCTCGGCATCCTCGGCTTTATATTCTTCCCATTCCTGAACCTCTTCGGACATTTTTTCATAATCTTCTTTGTAACCGTCAAGAACCTCCATGAGTTCATCTTCCATATTATACGTGTTACGAAGGTGTGCAGATTTTCTATCAACTCCGATTTCTCCGTCCGCTAACAGGAATTTTTCCGTCGGAACCATTGTTATACCGCGAGAAGCAGGGTCATAAAGCGTAACGGGTTCTCTCATTTTTCCCTGATAGCCGTCTGCCAGAACATAAGTCGGAAATCTGTATTTCCAGGCCGTGTTGAAAGCCTTAATCATATAGTCATACAAATCCTGGTGTCCCGCCGTAGAGTAAACAATCCTAAAACCTTCACCGTTTCCGCCGAAACAGGTCAATCGAGTTTCCTGTTGTGCATAAATAACCGTAGCGGTAGAAGGACCGCCCCTTTGCATTACGGCACACACAAACGGAATTCTCATCATCTCCGCCATTGATTGAGCGTCTTGCATAATTACATTTCCGGGTCCCGCCGTTGCCGTAAAAGCCCTTTTACCTGCCAGAATTCCGCCAATAGTCGAAAAACCTGCAGAAATCTCATCCTCTGTCTGTAAAAATCCGGCCTCTGTTTTAGGCAGCAATTTACACCAGGTATGCATAATTTCATTCTGCGGTGTAATAGGGTAACCATACATGAATTCCGCTTCTGCTGAATTCGCAGCATAAGCCAAGACCTCATTCCCCGTAAGAAACATTCGAGTGTCTTCTTTAATAAGTTTGTTTACCATACTAATAACCTTCCCTTAAAAATCTACAATTACATTTTACTACAATTTTAGCATTGGGGAAAGATTATTTTTTTAAGATACTCTATATGAACACGTACTCAAAACCTGTGCGGGATTGTCCGTTAAAATAGCACTTTTTTTATAGGCTTCTTGTGCGTTCCTTACGGCAACAGCCTGTTCGGGAGAATATCCCCGCTGAAGCGATTGTTGGACTATATCACTTGAAGATATCGAAGAGGCGGAAAAAGCCGCGACCTCCTGCGGTGTATATTCTCGTTTTGTTTCCTCGGAAGATGGTACATACCTGCTGAAATCAATATTAATTTCCGTTTGAGGAAGTTCATATACTATTCTTGCCTGCGGTCTGCCCTGAAAATATTCACGCGAAAACACCTGAGGCTGCTCTTCTTCGTCAACCTTATCAAATGGTGTATGTGCATTAATTGTAACTGCTTTTGGCGTAAACGGCGACGTTAACTGCCCGTAGACAGTTGTCGGCGAATAGGGCCCGATTGCTTCCGTATCCATGATTTTTCTCGAAAATATAATATACTTATATACACTTATTATATAACATTTTACATACACTCTAAAGTGGTCATGTGTCCATTTTTTACAAAACTTAATATTTAAATTATTGACCGCACCCAGGTACAATGAGATAATCTATGTATGAATTACTATAAAAAATATACGCCTTATTTGTTTTTGCTTCCCGCCTCGGCAGTATTAATCGTGTTCTTTTTTATACCGTTTTTTCAAACCTTTGGACTGAGTTTTTTTGATTATTCTTCAAGCATTTACCACCCAGAGTTCAGCGGAATTGATAACTACATAAAATTGTTCAAGGAACCCGTTTTTTACAAAGTTATGCTTAACACTTTTATGTATCTTATTATCGCGGTACCGTTTTTGGTAATTTTCCCGTTGTTTTTAGCGGTATTAATTAATCAGAAAATCAGAGGGATAACCCTGTATAAAATTCTTCTTTACCTTCCCGTAATTGTTTCAATCGTTGTTGCGGCAATTGCCTTCAAATGGCTCTATGCGACACAAGGTATATTAAACTACATACTGACCCTGTTTCATCTTGAACCCATCGGATGGCTGGTTGATACAAAATGGGCTCTTTTTTCGGTTGCGGCGGTTACGGTCTGGAAGGGTATCGGATATTATATGATGATATACCTTGCCTCCTTAATGAGCGTACCCCAAGATTTATATGAAGCGTGCGACATTGACGGTGCAAATTTCTTAACCAAACACCTCACTGTTACTATTCCGCACATAATGCCTACTATCGCACTTGTAGCAACAATAAGCACAATCTCGGCAATGAAAGTCTTTGCCGAAATCTATGTTATGACAAAAGGGGGACCGCTAAACTCTACCAAAACAATTGTATATTATATCTATGAAAGAGCCTTTGAAAACCTTGATTTGGGCTATGCCTCCGCCCTTGCGGTCATTTTGCTTGCGGTTGTTATGGCATTCTCACTCATAAATATTTTATGTTTCGAAAAGAACAAATACGGTGATGTATAATGAAAATTCTTGTTATAACGGACCTTTATCCCGTCAAAGACGGTGAAAAGAATACACCGCTTACAATTAAAGATTTTGCGGACGGCTGGAAAAAGGCGGGAAATGAGGTAAGGATAATCCGCCCGAATTTTTTGTTAAACTCATTTATCAGACAAAAAACTCTTTATAAACCGGGGATTTATGGAAACGTTGAAAACATAAATTATTATTTTCCTTTTTGGGGGAATATTAAAAACAAAATCAAGACGGAATTTAAGCCGGACATTACGGTTGCACACATGCCAAGCGGAACACTGTTTGCGGATAAGCTTGGAATACCGTTTGTCGCGGGAATTCATGTTTCTGATTTAGAAGTTTTGACAAATCCTTTGTATAAAATTTATTTTAAAAAAGCTCTTGAAAGGGGTTACAAAAATGCGGTAAAACTTGCTTGCAGAAGCGATGCAGTCAGAAACAAGTTCCTAAAACTTTATCCCGAATATGAGAAAAAGACTTTTGTATGCTATTCGGGAATTGACGAAAACATAATAACAAAAAGAGAATGGAGAGGCAGTAAACGAGTTTTAACCTGTGGACAACTGATTAAACGTAAAAATATTGATAAAGTAATTAAAGCCTGCGAAAAACTCGACGTGGAACTGAAAATTATAGGCGAAGGCAGAGAATATAAAAACTTAAGGAAACTGTCACAAAAACCTGTATTTACGGGGAGATTAGAGCACGAAAAAGTCCTTGAAGAGATGAGAAAATCGGATATTTTTGTTCTTCCGAGCATAAATGAAACTTTCGGCATGGTTTATCTGGAGGCAATGGCTTCCGGCTGCATCACGGTCTGCACGGAAAACGACGGTATTGCGGGAATAATCAGAGACGGATTTAACGGATATTTTTGGCGAAACGGAATAATTGAAAAAATATTGGAATCAAATAATCAAAATGAAATTCTGCAAAATGCATACGAAACAATTTTGAATTATACGAAAGATAAAGCATGCCTGAATTATCTGCAAGAAATAATTAACTAAAACTATAATAGACATTTTCATAACACTTCACCCCCAAAAACTAAACTAACAGGTAATTTATGTTCATACAGAAACCTTTACAATTTTTGTATGGAGATATGTTGTGATGGAAAAATTTCAGAATAAATATTTAGAGCTAAAAAACATAAATAAAGACATCGTAAACTGGGTAGAAGACATTGCGGAAGAAAACAATTGCAGAATCGAACGCAAAGAATGGAAAAGCAAGTACAACAGCTATGTTGTTTATGATTACGAGCCTTTCTGCTCGGAAGGTTTTGAGATAAATATTTTACTGAGTTCTTTTGATATATCCTATCTAAATTTTATAAAATATCTTTACAACGAGAAACTGAGTACTATTGAATATTTAGACAATTGTATAAAAATTTCCGCAATGAAAAACTGTTCACTTTAGAAAAATTGTTATATAATATTCCTTATCGAGTTTGATAAGGAATATTAATATGCAAGAATTTTTTAATGACTACGTGCAATCGCTGGAAACTTACATAATGTTTCGCATCAAGGAAACAGTAGCGAAAATAACCCCTGAATTAACCGCAAGAGGACGGGCACCGATTAACCTGTCAATGGGAGCTCCTACGGCTTCACCGCCAAAGCTTGTACGCGAAACTCTTAAACAAGTTCTGGATGAAGACGGAATTCATACGTATTCTACACCTAAGGGTGAAGTATATTTTCGCGAAGCAATTGCAAAGCGTATGAAAACAAGATTTAACGTAGAATTAAATCCTGCAACGGAAATTTTCTCACTCATAGGTTCCAAAGAAGGTTTGGCAAACTTTATTCGGGTACTGCTCAATCCGACAACCGTTAAAGAGGAGAAAGAAATAATTTTTGTACCTGATCCGGGTTACGCTTCTTACGGAGAAATGGTTAAAGTCTCGGGCGGTCTTGCATACCCGATTCCTTTGACACCGGAGAACAAATTCATGCCTGACCTTGAAGAAGTATGGCAGAATTTTCTGGCCAAAGGCTATAACGCTAATAAAGTGAAGGCTTTGCTAATCAATTATCCTAACAATCCGCTCGGAGCAACGGCTACAAAAGAATATTTACAGAGTATAGTTGAATTTTGTAAAAAACACCATATTCTTTTAATGTCCGATGCGGCATATACCGAAATGTATTTTAAGCCTGAACTCAAGCCGATGAGTATACTGGAAATAGAAGGGGCTAAAGATATAGCGGTAGAATTTTTCAGTTTTTCGAAACCGTACGCAATGACAGGGTGGCGTCTTGGTTGGATTTGCGGGAATGAAGAGGCGGTTAAGATATTCGGCAAATTGAAATCGACACTTGATTCAGGTTTATTCAAGGCATTACAGAAAGCCGGAGCCGCAATATTAAACTCCCAAGAGGGTGATGAATACATAAAAGAGTCTAATCAAAGGTTCAAAAAAAATCAGGAGATATTCGTCAAGGGTTTAAGAGAAGAACTCGGTTGGGGGGATTTTAATGTACCTGATGCCACATTCTATTTATGGCTCCCGATTCCGCCAAGATACAAAACTTCTGTGGAATTTACCGACGATTTAATGCATAAATCCGGGATTATAGCGGTTCCCGGGGACGCTTTCGGGGAAAACGGAAAGAGATTTTTCCGAGCTTCAATAGTTTGTTCGGAAAATCAGATTAAAGAAGCAATAGATAGGATGAAAAAGGACGGATTTTATTATTAAGTAATTATATTTAACTTTTTAGCAAATTAATTTTTTAGCGGTTTTATATTGATATGAATATAAATAAAATCCAGTCTACAAATTTTAAATCAACCTATCCTGTTGTACATTGGCTTGCAGAATCTAACAGCAGTTATGCACCCGTTGCAGGGTTAGAATTAACCAAGAAGCTGCAGCAAAAGCTTGTGCGTACAATAAACAAACCGAGCTATCCGAACAACTTATCCGGCATAACGGCAGCAAGGATAAAAGAATATTTAAAATTAAAGGATATCGATTTTAGAAACAATCCGATAGTACGTTCATTTTATGACAGACAAGCCGGAGGAAAGCAGGGATTTACTCCAATTTCATATATGATATCGGGTGATGATGTACAATTATTTGAAAATGTGCTTGCAAAGGATATAGGTCGTGCCAAGGGAATGGCTCGCGATATATTCGGAACGACGCGTTCTGCGGAGTCAATGAATGCAATCATAACGTATATAAAGCAGGGGTTAAATTTTGTTAATAACAAATCACGCAGAATAAAAGATTCGGGCGGGGTAAAGTACGCCTTACATACAAAATTTGAGACCGTCAGAAACAAGAGCGGGAAAATCAAAGATTACAGGTTGGTTGATGTCAGGTTTTTGCCTGAACGTGGTTCGTCAAGTCCGCTTGAGCGATATAAAAATATGTAAACACAGTTTTACAAATCGGTATTAACAACCTACTTGCAATTAAAAAATCAGCATGTATCATGGAGATATCGCATTTTTGCGGGGGTAATTCAGTGGTAGAATGCCTCCTTGCCAAGGAGGATGTCGCGAGTTCGAGCCTCGTCTCCCGCTAATTA
>CALUTM010000014.1 GCA_944323705.1 Candidatus Gastranaerophilales bacterium | reverse complement strand
TAGGGGGATTTGAACCCCCAAGGATCTCTCCACATGAACCTGAATCATGCGCGTCTACCAATTTCGCCATATCGACACAAAACTTATATTCAACTTTCAACTTGGGAAGTCAGTTCCTCTTTGGCGAAAAGAAGCTACGCTTCCCTCTCGGAAAACGTGACATTTAGTCACCTTTTCCTCGGCAGAGTGCCATATCGACACTTAACACGTATTCAACTTTCAACTTGGGAAGTCAATTCCTCTTTGGCGAAAAGAAGCTACGCTTCCCTCTCGGAAAACGTGACATTTAGTCGCCTTTTCCTCGGCAGAGTGCCATATCGACACTTAACACGTATTCAACTTTCAACTTGGGAAGTTGGTTCCTCTTTGGCGAAAAGAAGCTACGCTTCCCTCTCGGAAAACGTGACATTTAGTCACCTTTTCCTCGGCAGAGTGCCATATCGACACTTAACACGTATTCAACTTTCAATAATAAGCCTATCTTCATTGTATAACAAAAACTAAAGCGGTCAATGAAAATTCATTGACCGCAGATTTATTATATAAGTTTTTCTTTTTTTTCTTTCATTTTTTCATCTGTCTTTATCATTTTTTCCAACTCGTCAGGCAGGACCGTATTATTTGCAAGCCCCCTTTTTTGCAAACCTTTTGTCAAAATTTCTACCTCTTTATCCTTCAGTTCTTTATCGGCTGACACAATATCACGGTTGTGATAAATTTCTGCCAATCTGACCGAGTTTTCGGAAGGTGAACTTATTTCGTTCTGTTTTTCTTGTACCTTATAGCTTGCCCAATCTTCACGCAATTTTTCAATTGTCGTATATTTACCTTCACTTTCCAGACGTTTGTCTGCTTCTTTTTCCAAAACCTTTTGAACGTAATCTTTTTGGCTCATGAACCTGCACGGAATAACGATTTCGTTTCCGATAACTTCTTCCGGGTCACGTTTTTCATATTTCTTGAACAAATCCGCCGCGACCTTAAGGTGCCCGAGCTCTATATCAAGAAACAGTTCCCAGGTTTTTTTAATTCTATTATCAGTTTCATCCTCCATACAGGTATAATAGTTACAAACTTCCGTAAACTCATGGAGAAGGAATTTTTCCCACATCGTTTCCGTCGGGTCAATAAGAGATTCGTACATTGTAACATGTTCTTCTTCTACATCCTTAATCTCCGCATAAGTTTCTCTTAATACATGATCTCCATACATAAAGCCGTGCTCGGCATAATAATTGTGCGTTTGCTGCTCACCCGAAAGTAAAGTCAGAATATTGACCTTAGTCTGCGGATGAGCAGTCATTTTATCATACGGCTTTCTTATCCTTAAACCGTTACAATTATGATGGTGCTGTGTCGGACGCCCTATTATTACGTCGGTTTGCCCCTGAACGATTGCATCGGGCTCAATACCCTCAACCATGTAAGCAAACTGGCTATATCGGTAAAGATGATCAAAATCTTCAAGTAAACCAAAATCGAATGTCTCTTTTACGTAATCATCGGGTTCATTCTGTGCCATCCAGGCGGTCAAATCAACCGCAACCTGTTCATAGCCCAAAGTCGTTTCCAATACTGACTGGTCAGCAGGTCCCATCCAGTTTGCAGTCGCCTGTTGTGAATCTTCTATTCTGCTTATGCGGGCTATTAATTCTTTATCATTATTATCGGGCACAAACCTGTTAAGTTGATGCTTAAACCCCCACGCCTCAACCTCTATACCGTTCATTAAAATTTGCCGTGTTCTCGTATAACAATCTACATCTGTCTTGTTGTAAGGTCTGCCGACAATTTGATGCCAATTTCTTACCTGTTTTTCTATCGGCAACCCTTTTTCTTCTAATGGATTAAAACTCATTGTTCCGCCTTTCTACAGTTTGATACTGTAAAAAGATACTAAGATGAAACCAAATTTTTTTTATCGTTCATCTGGTTATTATCTGAATAAGCGTTTTGTAGTATTAACAATTTCTATAATATAGTGAAAGAAAGGGCTCATGCGATGAAAACAGTTTACTTTGATGTAGAAAGTTATGAAGAACAATTTTTAAAGGACAACAATAACGGTAACTATATTTTAGTCAACGAGCCGCTTAACGACCTTGATAAAATAAACCCCGAATACGCAGATGCCGACATAATTTCAGTTTTTACAACCTCCAGAGTAAACAGAAAAGTACTTGAGCAGTTTCAAAACCTTAAACTGATTGCACTTCGCTCCGTCGGATTTAACCACATTGATTTGGATTATTGCAGAGAACATAATATTGCGGTAGTTAATTCTCCCGGATACGGAAATCAATCCGTAGCAGAATTTGCTCTTGCACTTCTAATGGATGTTTCAAGAAAGGTTACGGCATCTTATGACGAATATAAGAATGCAAAAGTTACCCCGGCAAACCTCATGGGGACGGAACTGTGCGGAAAAACAATCGGAATTATCGGTCTGGGTGCCATAGGAACAGCTTTCGCACAAATAGCGTACGGACTCGATATGAAAATCCTCGGGTTTGATAAGTTCCCCAAAGCCGAATTGGAGAGTAAATTCAATGTCAAATATACGGATTTTGATACATTACTGAAAGAATCAGACTTTATCTCTATCCACGCACCGCTGACAAAAGAAAACTACCACATGTTTAATGAGGAAAGTTTCAATAAAATGAAAAATACCGCAATCATTATAAATACCGGAAGAGGGGAATTGATTGACACCTCGGCTCTGTTCAACGCACTTATTAACAAGAAAATTGCGGGAGCGGGGCTTGATGTTCTTGAGAATGAACAAACTATGACCGATTTTGATTATATGATAGGGCTAAATCGCCTGGACAAACTGACGTTGGAACAAACAATCATTAATTCCAGACTTTTTCAGCTTGATAACGTCATAATCACGCCGCATATAGCTTATAATACTAAAGAAGCGGTTAATAGAATTTTAAATACTACCGTTTGCAATATCGACGCATTTATAAACGGCAAAATTCAAAATAATGTTATATAAACATCGCATCTGTTGTAATATAAAAGGGCTTTAAAAATATAAAGCCCGTAAAATTGGGGGTATACATACACGCAGTCTTTTATACCCCGACATGTTTTATTTTAATGGTCAGAGAGAAAAAAAGTTTTTCTTCTAAGGAATACTCCTCACCGCAAGTTCTTGCCTAGCCTGCTAAAGAACTGTGGAATGTTCTTGAAATTACATCATCCTGTTGTTCTTTTGTAAGCTTAATAAAGTTTACCGCATATCCCGAAACTCTTACAGTAAGTTGAGGATATTTTTCAGGGTGCTTTTGTGCATCAATTAATGTATCTCTGTTAAATACATTTACGTTTAAATGGTGACCGCCTTTTTCTACATAGCCGTCTAATAAATTGATTAAGTTTTCTTCTTGCTGAGTTGTCATGATTATATCTCCTTTTTGCTGTTTGTTTTTTTACATTTTTATTATAAACTATGTTTAACAACATTTCTGTTGTATTTACAACAAGAAAACATATATTTTTACTCGGGCGGAAAAAACTATGGAAAGATTAGAAAAATATTACAATCAAATTAAAACATCTCCCGTATTTTACGGAATGAGCGATGACGAATTAAAGGGACTTTTGGAATGCTTTAATGCAAGAATCCGCAAGTACGAAAAAGAAGAAATGATTATAAGACAAGGAGATATTATCTCTAATATTTATCTGATTTTGGACGGGGAAGTAAATATAGAAAAAGACTCTTACTGGGGAAGAAGGATAATTATTTCACGGCTCGGACAA
The DNA here is from genome assembly GCA_944323705.1 of Candidatus Gastranaerophilales bacterium. Classification (GTDB taxonomy): domain Bacteria; phylum Cyanobacteriota; class Vampirovibrionia; order Gastranaerophilales; family Gastranaerophilaceae; genus CAG-196. Next base: position 35,559 of record CALUTM010000014.1, on the reverse strand, counting down.
AATGATAATTTGGCATTATCATTTGTAGGCTCTAAAAATATTGAATCAAGTATTGATGCAATTACGGTAGAGGATACACTCGTTCTTATTTTAAGCTATGAAAAATGTACCTCAATGTGCCAAAATGCTTGCACAAGACATAAAATTCTTATTAATAATCTTTTTCAAATATTATCAAAAGAGAATATCGAATTAATACAAAAGATTGAAAATGTGTCTCAAAAGTCAATCCGTGACAAACTCTTAACCTATCTTTCAAATGAAGCTCGAAAAAAACATTCAAACAGCTTTGATATACAGTTTAATCGTCAGGATTTGGCTGATTATCTGAACGTTGACAGAAGTGCAATGAGTTTTGAATTATCAAAACTTCAAAAAGAGGGATTTATTAAGTACGATAAAAACCACTTTGAGCTTTTGTCATAACATTTGCAGGAAAATTTTAAACGGAATAATTACCCTCAGAATATAGATACAACTTTATCGGATTTATGTTATCATCATATTATGACAAAGTTTTTGTTGATTAGCGAGGATAGTGAAAAAGAAAATCTTGTGCGGGAAGTTTTTCCGACGGATGAGGTTATTGTTTCCTGTGAGCAAACTTTGATTTTTGATATTCTGAAGGTCGAAGAGCCGGATATTGTCATTGTGGACGGAGATATTGAATCTTTGGATTTGAAACACTTATGCCGCAGAATTAAACACTTTCCCGTTGTTGTACTGCTCATTTTGGGCGAAAAAGAACATAACAAAGATGTTATGCACAATGCAAATCTTTTTATTAAAACCCCAATTGATAAAAAACTCCTTGCAGCAACGGTTGATTCAAGCCTGAAAACACGTCTGTCACTTCTTAAAATGACCAAAGCAAATCAGGAACTTGCAAGAAGTCTTTATCAATTAAATGTACTTTATAATACCAGTTCACAGCTTGCGGGAACGCTTGATAAAGATAAACTTATCAAGATAATGATTGAAGGAATTGAAAAATCACTGAATTTTGAGCTTTCCTGCACATTGCTTTTCCGCTCCGAGCGTGAACCCGTTTTGATTATAAATTCGCTATACAAAATCTCCGACAGGCTTTTGGAAGCTCTAAAACTCAGAGCCATATTGAGTTATAAATCCCTGCTTGCAGACCCTCCGATGGATATAAAAATCGGAAATTTAAAGATTGAAAAGAATATAAAACATAATATACAAGAATACGATTTTTCGATTTTACGTTTTGACAATATGTTTGCTCCGATTAGTTTGAATGACGAATTTTTCGGTTTTACGGAAATTTATCGTGAAAAGCCTTTTTCAACGGAAGATGCAACCTGTTTCCAAACACTTGTCCAACAGGTTACGATACCGTTACAGAGTGCTTCATTTACCCAGGAATTGAAAGCGACGAACCGAAAACTTGCAAAGTTGGAACGCTTAAAATCCGAATTTATATCTATCGTTTCACATGAACTGAGGACACCGCTTACGGCAATTAAAAACGCCATGGATATTATTTTGAGCGGCAAAGCGGGTGAGATGACCGAAAATATAGAAAAATTTGTTTCCATGGGCAAAAGAAATGCGATAAGATTATCGGGAATTATTAATGACCTTCTTGATATTTCTAAGATAGAGGCAGGCAAAATGGACTTCAAGTTTGAACTCATCCACATTGAGCCCGTAATTGAATATGTCCGAAATAATTTGGCAGAAGTTGCAAAGGAAAAGAATTTAACATTAAAATACATCCCCTCAGGGGAGGACGTTGAGATTTATGCCGATTCCAACAGACTGGAACAGGTTTTAACAAACCTTGTATCAAATGCAATAAAATTTACTCCCGATGCAGGTGAGATAGAAATAACCTCAAAAGTAGTCAATGCACGAGAATTACAATACGATAACTGCTTTGAGGAGGATATTAAGAAATTGCAGGGAAATTACCTCCAAGTCTGCGTTGAAGATCATGGTATCGGAATTGAGCGTAAGGATTTAAACCACGTTTTTGATAAGTTCGCCCAGATTGAAAACTCTCTTTCCCGCAAAGTCGGCGGCTCGGGCTTAGGGCTTCCGATTGCCAGACAGCTTATGGAATCACATAACGGAGCTATATGGTGCGACAGCGAAATTAACAAGGGTTCGAAGTTCTACTTTGTAATTCCTGTCGCGAATGACAAGAGTAACTTTACGATGATAAGAAAACAGCTTGTACAAAAGGCACGCTCTAACGGTTCGACTATTGCGGTTATCAAGATTAAATCCACCAACGAAGTCATTGAAAATTTATTAAGGGAAAATAACTTGCTTAATAAAACTTACATGACAAATTCGCTCATAGAAAAAGAAGGGGCAATGACTTCTCTTTCAATAATTCTAATGGACGGAGACAAACCATCGGCAGAGTTTTTGAAAAAGAAAATAGATTCCGTTGTAGAGCAAAATAAGAGCTTGTACGGAGAATGTGATATAATGTATTCATACGAGATTGAAGGAGATACACATGAAAAAGATTCTTATAGTAGATGACGAACAAGACATCGTTGAAAGCCTCAAGTTCGTTTTGGAAGTTTCGGGCTTTGTGTGTTATACCGCTTATAACGGGGAAGACGGGTTAAAATTGGCAAAAGAAATTATGCCCGATTTGATTATTCTTGACGTTATGATGCCTAAAATTAACGGTTATAAGATAAGCAGACTCCTTAAGTATGACAGCAAATATAAAGATATTCCGATAATAATGGTAACCGCCCGTTCTCAGCTTGAAGATAAAATGATTGGTGAAGAAACGGGAGTTAACGAGTACATTACAAAGCCGTTTGAACTGGATGATATTGTAAAAAAAGTGCAGGAATATTTGGGGGCTAGTGATTAGTGACTAGTGAATAGTGATTAGAGGTATTAAAGATAATATAAGTAAACAAGGTACAATGAAAGAAACTTATAGCCACTGTTCACTAAAACAATTCATAACCGCGAGTCACTCCCAAAAAGGAACAACATGGAAACAATAACAAATAAAACTTTAGAAAAACTTAAATATGAGCTTGTAAGAGACGGTATTGTCTCTTATGAAACGCTTGAAAAAGCAGAAGAGCTTGCTAATGTACAGAGTATTAATATCGGACAGGCATTGATTAATTCGGGAATATTGGGAGAAGATACTCTTCTAAAGTTTTTGGAAAGCAAACTCCATATTCCATACGTGAATCTTGAGGATTACGAACCAGACGAGAAATGCTTTAAATACGTGACTTTCGCCGATGCAAGAAGATACAGAATAATTCCGCTTTTTAAGATAGAGGATGTTCTGACGGTTGCAATGGCTGATCCTTTGGATTTGTTTGCCATTGATAAAATTATTGAAACTGCTGAATGCTCCATAGAACCGGTAATTGCGTCGGAAGCAAGTATTCTTAAAAAGATTGATGAGTATTATAAAGTAGCGGATACGGTGGACAGCATTACACTTATACCTGCAGAAGATGAGGACTTCGACTGGACCGAAGAACTGCATAAGGAAGAAGCGGGAGAGGAACACATTCAGCATGTAATTCGTGCAATCCTAAAACAGGCAATCATTGAAGATGTACACGAACTAAACTTTGAACAGGTTGAAGAAGGGCTTAAAGTTGTTTTCAAAAAGAACGGAGAGATTTTTGACAAAGGAACAATCCCCGCGATTCTTAACTCCGCATTTGTGTCAAAGCTCAAAACATTGTCTAATCTTGACGCTACGGTGTGTGAAATCCCACAGCTCGGCAAACTGTGTTTTAAAGTCGAAGATACCATGCTCATTGCCTCGGTCTCATCCTTCCCCACGATTATGGGTGAAAGAGTTTCACTAAAGATTTATAAACCGCCGTTAAAATTAGATAAAATTATTACGGACGAAAAACAAAAAAGCATAATTACCCATGCTCTTGATAATCCGGGAATAATTCTCGTCTGCGGCTCTCCCCTGAGCGGTAAGACACACATTATCTATTCTTTGCTCATGGAAGCGGCAAAATCAGGCAAAAATATTATGACCATAGAATCCATTGCCAAATATGAACTTAAAGGGGTTAATCAGTGCGAACTCAATGAGAATATCGGATTTAATATGGATAAAGCACTCAGATATGTTGAGTTTCAATCCCCTGACATAATCTATTTGGAGGGAGTAAAAACACGTGATGCTTTTGAATTTTTATCGGAACTATATTACAACGATAAAATTGTTTTGACTGAATTTATGGCAAATAATATGACGGATTTGAGACAAAAACTCGCTTTTGAAGATTTTCAATCATTCAAATCCCTCATTTCATGCCTGATATTTATTCATTCCAAAGATAGTATAGAAGTTTTTGACAAAGTAACTTTACAGAAATACTTGGGCGGATAAGACAAAAAGGAGAAATATTATGTATCAAGTTTATATTGATAAACCTTCATATTTTGAGCCTGACATGGCAGGTGAATTTAAGGACTTGGAAGCTGCTGAAGCTTTTGCAAAAAATGAAAAGGCTGAGGACAGCGAGGTTACGTACGAGATAAAAGAAACCAACGGATGTTTTAACAGCTATGGCGAATTAATTGCCACAGTTGTAAGACGCGGCTAGGGGGTAAATAGACTCTGGAGGTTTTACGCCAAACTACTCCGCTTGTTGAAAAAAGGGGGAAAATAAAACATGTAGCTTTTATGCCCAACTACTCCGCATGTTGAAAAAAAGGGGGAAAATAAAACATGTAGCTTTTATGCCCAACTACTCCGCTTGTTAAAAAAAGGTAAATAGAACTCGGAGGTTCTACTTCAAACTACTCCGCTTGATTACAAAAAGTTAGGTTAACACAAATTTATTGCATTTTAAAATCTTGAGCAAATTCACGACGCTGATTGAGGTAAAGGCTGCTCATTTCTTCTTCGGATTCTGCTCTTCTTTTTTCCAACTGCAGTTGTCCGTTTTTAACAATTTCCTGTAATTGTGCCAAATTTTGTTCAAGGCTAACCAGAACTTGTTCTGCGTAAACAGTTGCCCCGTCTTTAGTTCTTGCCGCCTCATCAGAAGCCTGTATTCTTAAACTCTCGGCTTCATTAAGAGCCTTGTGCTTAATATCTTCACAATCAGTTATAACCTGTTCTTTAATTTTTTCGGCTTCTCTTTGAACAGCTCTTAACAAATCCGATTCGCTAAGCAATCTGTTAGCCTCAGCCTGAGCATCCGCAATAATTTTTTCCGCTCTCTGTTGAGATTCATACTGAAGCTCATCTTTGCGTCTCAATAACGCTCTTGCTTCCTTAATCTCATCAGGAAGAGCCGCATATAATTTATCAAGAATGTTAGTAACAGTATCTTTCTTTACAATTGAATACCCTAGAAACGGAAACCCTTTGTTATCTAAGGCATCTTCAAGTTCGTTCATTAAACCGTATATAACATCTTGTTGTGAATTCATATTTTGCTCCATATTACGTATGATAGTTAACAAGATTGTACAACAAGTAACAATTAAAAGTCAACGATGGGGTATAAAAGTTTTGTTTTTAAATAAGAATTGTCTAAAGTTCTTCCATTTTTTTAATATCATTGTCAATACTGTTGAAAACCGCGTTAATCAGCTTATTGCATTTGTTCAAATTAATACTGTACATATTCTGATTAAGAAAAAACTTATGTTTTAATTCTATATCTAACATCCTAAAAGTATTTATGGATGAAAATCTTTTATCATAATCCGCTTTTAAATATTTTTTATACAAATCAGGCATAGAAGCAAATACACAGCATAATATATCATCAATCTTGCTTTTTTTTATCAGTCTTGTGTTGCCGAAAGAAATATCAGCATTATAACTAATAATTTTTTGTATTTTCTTTAAATAATCTTTTAGTGCTGTTACATCCGCCATGATTCAATTATATGACAAGTTTTGTAAAATAACAATATGTGTTAAAATAAAAATTATGAACAAAACAATCATTTCACCTTCGATATTATCCGCAGACTTTGCCAATCTTGAACGTGAGATAAACGCAATAGAAGAAGCGGGAGCAGCATGGGTTCACATTGATGTAATGGACGGACACTTTGTACCCAATATAACAATAGGAGTTCCCGTTGTTAAATCATTGCGAAAAGTTACAAAACTCATCTTGGACACTCACCTGATGATTGAAAATCCGCAGGATTATATCAAGCCCTTCGCCCAAGCGGGTTCGGATATTATAACATTTCACTATGAGGCTTGTGCGGACAGGGTTGGGGACGTTATTTCCCTTATAAAAGACTGCGGAAAACTTGCGGGGATTTCTGTTAAACCCAAAACTGACGTAAGAGAAATAATTCCGTTTCTCGATAAAGTGGATTTAGTACTCATAATGACCGTAGAGCCGGGTTTTGGCGGGCAAGAATTTATGCACGAATGTGCAATGAAAATCCCGGTAATAAAAGCAAATGCCCCCGATAATTTAATAATTCAGGTTGACGGAGGGATAAATAATATTACGGCAAAAATCTGTACGTCATTGGGAGCAAATTCTCTCGTTGCGGGGAGTTATGTATTCGGACATCAAGATTACAAGCAAGCAATCAAGAACTTGTATTAATCTTATTTACTTATTCCATTTTTACATACGAGGGTTTACAATTATTCTATGGAAAATATTTTAGAGATAAAAAATCTTAATTTGTTTTTTGACAGGTATCAGGCTCTTTATAATGTAAACCTGTCTTTAAAACAGGGTATAATGCATGCCCTCGTAGGTGAGTCGGGGTGCGGCAAAACAATGACAGCAACGTCAGTCATGCGGCTTCTGCCGAAATCTGCCGTAATAAAAAGCGGTGAAATTTATTTTAAGGGTGAAAATTTATTGGAATATAAAGAGAACCGGATGCGTAATTTAAGGGGAAACAATATCGCTCTTATTCCCCAAGACCCCATGACTTCTCTAAATCCTTTGTATACCGTCGGTAACCAACTTATTGAAGCAATACGAGCCCACAGCAAAGTCAGCGAAAGACAGGCACTTCGCAAAGCAAAAGAAGTCATGGATCTGGTTAAGATTTCCGATATTGATAACAAGCTGAACTTTTATCCGCATGAATTTTCGGGAGGCATGAAGCAGAGAATCATTATAGCCATGGCACTTGCCTGTAATGCGGAACTGATTATTGCGGACGAGCCAACAACAGCACTTGACGTTACTATCCAAAAACAAATTATGGACTTAATCGACGAGATAAAAAAGGAATTTAAGACAACAATACTCCTCATCTCTCACGATTTAGCATTAGTAAGTAATTATGCCGACTATGTTTCCGTAATGTATGCAGGACATGTTGTAGAAGAAGCTCCATCTGAAGAGTTTTTTAAAAACCCATTGCACCCGTATTCCGTTGCCTTATTGAATTCTCTGCCATCCAAAAATCCGGCCCTCAAATTGAAAACAATAGAAGGGGCTCCTCCAAACCTTCAGGAAATTATACCCGGATGCAAGTTCCATCCGAGATGCGAATTTTTTCAACCCGGTATATGTGATGCAAAAGAACCCGCTCTTAAAGAAAAAGCAATATACCATTTCTCTGCATGTTTAATAAAATAACTTTATAAAAACACCGTAAAGAAGGACCGAAACCTGTCGGTTTCGGTCCTTTCAAATAAATAATACGGAAATCTATACTCTGTTTTTAATTTCATCCTCAATTTGAGTAATAAATTCATCAACAGCAATAGTTCCGACCTGTCCGACACCGCGTTTTCTTATGGCAACAGCATTTGCTTCGATTTCTTTATCCCCAATTACACAAACGTAAGGAATCTTTTTGTCCTGTAATGATTCTCTTATTTTATAATTCATTGATTCGGAGCGGTCATCCAACTTCACTCTGATTCCCGCATTACGCATTTTTTTGTAAACCTCTTCCGCAAAATCAGCATGTTTTTCGTTGGAAATAGGTACGATTGCAACCTGTGTCGGAGCAAGCCAAGTCGGGAATGCCCCTGCGTAATGCTCAATAAGAATTCCGTGAAATCTTTCCATTGAACCAAAAATAACTCTGTGCAACATAACGGGAGTTTTCATACTGCCGTCTCTATCCTGATATTTAATATCAAATCTTTCGGGAAGATTAAAATCAAGCTGAATTGTAGCACACTGCCATGTTCTTCCCAGAGCGTCTTTTACCTTGAAATCTATCTTAGGACCGTAAAAAGCACCATCGCCTTCATTAATTTCATATTTCATACCGCGTCTTTCCATAGCCTCTTTAAGCCCTGCTTCCGCTCTGTCCCAATTTTCAATTTCTCCGACAAAGCTTTCGGGACGGGTTGAGAGTTCTACCTCAAAACTCATATTAAAGATAGCCATAGTATCAGCAACAAAATCAATTATTTCATTAATTTCATCAACTAACTGTTCAGGTGTACAGAAAATATGAGCATCATCCTGCGTAAATCCTTGTACACGGGTTAACCCTGCAAGAGCACCGGATTTTTCTTTTCTGTATACGGTTCCCAACTCTGCCATCCTAAGCGGTAAAGAACGGTATGAATGTCTGTTCGCCTGATAGATAAGAATATGGAAAGGACAATTCATTGGTTTAACCACATACTGCTCCTCTGAGTCCTCATCCTTTTGTATAAAGAACATATTTTCTTTGTAATGGTCCATGTGACCCGAAATTTCCCATAGTTTTGACTTTGCAATCTGCGGCGTATTAACAATTACATAACCGCGTTTGCGGTGTTCGCTTCTCCAGTAATTCTCGATTTCTTCGCGAACAGTCGCCAAATTCGGATGCCACAAGACAAAACCTGAACCGATTTCTTCCCTTACCGAGAAAAGGTCAAGTTGTGTACCAAGCTTTCTGTGGTCACGTTTTTCGGCTTCTTCAATAAATGTCAAATAAGCTTGCAGATCCTCTTTATTCCAATATACGGTTGCATAAATTCTCTGGAGCATTTTATTTTTTTCATTTCCACGCCAGTATGCACCCGCAACCTTAAGCAGCTTTATCGCATTCCCTTTTATGTACGAAGTATTCGGAATGTGCGGACCCGCACAAAGGTCATTAAACAAAACATTACCGTCTTTGTCTTTCGTCAAATACAAAGTCGGATTGTCATTTCTGTGTTCTTCCAACAATTCGGCTTTGTAAATTTCACCTTCAGCTTTAAACTCCTCAATCTGTTTGTCCACATCAGGAATAACGTATTTTTCAAACGTCAAATTCTGTTTGATAATATTTTTCATCTCTTCTTCGATTTTAACCAAATCATCCTGTGTAAAAGCATGTCCGTCGGTTAAATCAAAATCATAATAAAATCCCGTATCGGTTGCCGGTCCTATAGCCAACTTTGCTTGCGGAAACAGCTTCTGTACGGCCTGTGCCATGATGTGTGAGCATGAATGTCTTAATACATGCAATGTTTCGTTGTTCTTTTCCATTTTTTCTCTTTCTGTCCTTTTGGGTTATTTAGATAAATATTGCCCGAAATGATAACGTTCATCCCTTATATTTACCCACCCCTGGGGTGGACCCCCCTAACTTTTTGTACTAAAACAGTGTAGCACAAAAAAGGTTTATGTTATTATTATTTTATGAAGAGATTGTTATACTTATTAATAATTATTCTGTTTGCTCAAGCGGTTCAGGCTAAAGACACCGTCTGCACTGAATACCTTAATGATTTGTATACAAAAGAATACAAAAAAGAAGTCAAAGTTATTTCTAAAAAAGAACATATTGACAAATATGAACAGAAAATCGGAGACAAATTTATATCATCCGTTGCGTACGGTGTAGGGTATATAAAAATAAAAGGGCAGAAAAAAATAAAAATCACATACCTCTGTCTGATGGAAGATTGCACAAAGCCGTTTTGGGGCTATGTTATTCCCCGCTGACTTTTTGACTTTCGCTCCACCAGGTATAAATCCCCGCCCCCAGAGCCAAAATACTGTTTATTGCAAGAGAGTTTTTAAACGGCGATTTTGAAAAACGGCATTTGCGAGACAATAAATCAAGTCCAACCCCAAAACCAAACCACGCACCCGCCGTTGTCAGGCTCTTTTGTGCATAACCTTGATTTCCGTATGTAGCTATTTTGTTTTTTGACACACCAAAATAAACATTCGGTGTAATGTAATTTATTCTCATATCGCTCTAGTGTAAAAAAAATGCCGATGGCCGGGGTCGAACCGGCACGTAGTTGCCTACACCAGATTTTGAGTCTGGCACGTCTACCAATTCCATCACATCGGCATATTTAATTGTCAAAACCTTTATATCAGTCAAGTGATGGAATTGGTCCGTATCTGTATACGCTAGAACTTTTACCATATCGCTCACTTGTACCTGCATGCCTCTTGGATACCTCCCTGCGGAGTCTGATTGCTCAATTCCGCTCGGGCATCACATCGGCATATTTAATTGTCAATACAAACATTGAAACAAAAAAATAATGAAAAAACAAGTCTTTATATTATTCCCAAAAAGTATACTGTTGACTAATTTTTAAAAATTATTATAGAAAAATAATGATTTATGAAAAAATTTTTAAGCCTGATTTTAATTTTATTTTTATCACTTCCTGTCCCTGCGGCAACCTTTCAGGGCGGTGTATCCGAGCAAGGAACAGGGAGTTCTAACCGTATTATAGACAGGCACACAGGAGAAGGTATAGGAGGAGCCGACGTAAGCTTACCCAAGCAAAATTATCATACCAAAACAGACGGACAAGGCTTTTTTGAACTTGATACACAAATAAACGGACCCAGTATCATGTCTGTTCAAAAAGAGAATTATAAACCCTTTACAATGACAATAAATGAAAAGAATATGAATGCTCCTATTGTAGTTGGTATTGAAAAATCAAACGCCTCCGGTGTTGCCGTTGACACAAACATGTACCACCTTGGCGACAACAATTTTTCCGACCTGTCTGCAAATGCGGGTGAATTCAGAATGCAATCAATAGGACCATTTTATACCAGAAGATTTACACTAAAAAATCTCAATTTCGCAAAACCCGTCTATCTGGTTATAGGTTCTATTATCGGTATCGATACGGCAATGGCTCGTTCTATGGGACAAAACAGTATTCCGAATGCATTTGCCTCCCCGCCGGAAATTTATTTTAACGGAAATAAAATCTCGGAAATTCAACTAAACGGTGACGGTCAAAGAATAAAACTGCCCCCCAACCTCATAAGAAAAAATCAGGTCAATGAAATTACCATCAAAACAGGCCGAAATATAATGCAAACAGCATACATTGATTATGATGACATTGAATTTATGAACATTATTATAGAAAACTAATAAGTAATTTTCCCGAGAACAACCCGTTTCTCTGCTCCCGTACAGGAGGGAAGATTATTCGGAATATTATAAAAACAACAATAACCCAAAAGTGCAAATGCCATAGCTTCTTTAAAATTATTGGAAATTCCATAGTCCTCATGAGTTTTTAAGCAAACATATTTAGGCAGATAATTTTTCAAAAACTTCATCATAGTCTTATTATATGCACCGCCTCCACCTACAATTACCGTATCATAATGAAACGGTATAAATCTTTCATAAGCCTGAGCGATTGTTTTTGCCGTAAGTGCGGTAAGTGTTGCTATAATATCCTGCCTGTCATCAGGTGCCGTTTTCAGAATATTTTCAATATACTGATTTGAAAAATACTCCCTTCCCGTAGTCTTAGGCGGAGCAATATGATAATATTCATCCTGTAACAGGCAGTCGAGCCAACTGTCACAAACCTTTCCGCGGGAAGCAACTTCTCCCTCTTTATCAAATTTTTGTCCGAAGAATTTCTGCATACAATAATCTATCATAATATTTCCGCAGCCCGTATCGAAGCCGTAAGTTTCACACTCATCCGAAATAACCGTTACGTTTGATATTCCGCCAATATTTTGTACAAGCGAATTCTTAAACCATTTTTCATCCGCAAAACATACCAGAGGTGCCCCTTGACCGCCGTATGCAATATCCTTCTCCCTAAAATTTGAGATAACCATACAGCCTGTTTCTTTTGCAATAACCGAACTTTCACCTATTTGCAATGTACTCTTCAATGAAATATTATCAAGTTTGGTATCATAAGGATAATGGTAAACCGTCTGCCCGTGACTTGATATAAAATCGGGTTTACCGAATTCTTCCGTCAAAATTTTTGCCGCATCTGCAAAACATTTGCCGAGTGCAAAGTTCAACTGACAAAGTTCCTTAATCGTAGTTTCACCTCTAAATGCGGAAAAAATTTTTGCCCTTATGTGCTCGGGGTAATGGTGATTTATTCCTTTAATCAACTTTACCGACAGGTCGGGATAAACCTCGCACAGTGCAGCATCTATTGAATCGCATGAAGTACCAGACATCAGCCCGATTATTTTTTTAGGTTCTTTTTCTTCACTCATAGCTCAAATTATAACATATAAAAAAAGGTTTCCTTGATAAAGAAAACCTTCTTAACCCAATAATCTCCTACCCCAAAAACTTTTTTTAATCTCCTCAATTGTAAATAATGATTTGTGATTATTTTTTATAAAACTTTTCTATCTTTTTTCTATTTTTGACTCTCCCCAAGTCTTGCAGCCATCACTCCTTTCAGGTATGTGTATATGGTATAATTATCACATCTTTTTATCAAGTAAAGAATTTTGAAAAAATTTTTACAATCGACCATGCTGCCCATGACTATTTAAAAAAATTCAAATTAACAAAAATTAACGTTAATTTTTGATACAAAACACCTTGACAATTTACCTTTACGGTAAGTCTATCTTTCAATCAAATGTATTCGGGTATTTGAATAGTATTCTCTATTTAATGCGTCGGCATTTTCAACTCTTTTAATTTTACCGTCAAGTTCAGAATTAGGGCTAAGCGTTGAAGCAAGTTTCAGATAGTTCAAAGCAGCTTCGGTATCTCCTAATTTTTCGTAAATATCGCCTATTTTATACACCGTTTCATAATGCCTTGAATAACCGTTTTTATATGCCTCCTTATACATCTTTAAGGCTTTTTTGAACATGTTTCGTTTGTAATAAAATTCGCCAAGTCCGAAGTAAGGTTCAGGGCGGGAAGAATCAACTCCCATTGCAGCAAAATAGGCTCCTTTTGCGTATTTATCTTTGCCTATAATATCGTAAAGCTCTCCGAGTCTTGTTAAATAAAAAATATTCTCGGGATTTTTATTTGCAAGTATTGAATATAGATTAAGAGCCGCAACCATTTCTTCATTATGGCTTTGGGACTTTAGTGCAAGATTATAGTAAAAACCCGCTTTATCCTGCAATTCCGTTTCATTTAATTTTGTATAATCAATAGGTATTTTATATTCCAATCCGCCCTTTATAATAGCTTGAGACGGTTGACACATAATCCCCGCAATAAAAAATGTTAATAAAATCTTAATCGGTTGTCGCATATAATTTATCTTAATATTACATAATAATATCTATTATATCAGGAAATTTTTTAGTAGAATAATATAGAGGGTTAATCCGGTGAAAGAACTTGTTTGTTTAGCAGTATTTATAATACTATCTGCACTCTTTGCGATAGCAATGATTGCGGCAGGATTTGTATGCCAGTACGGCAAAAAATGTCCGATTAAACAAACAACATACGAATGCGGTGTTACTCCGCTTGCCGACGCAAGAATACAGTTTGATGTTAAGTATTTTAATTATGCAATATTATTCCTTATTTTTGATATTGAAACAATCTTCCTGTATCCGTTCGCCAATTTTATGAACATGCTCGGAATATTTGCGGTAATTGAGGCATTTATATTCGTTTCGCTGCTTCTTTTCGGACTGTTTTATGCAATTAATAAAAAAATGTTGAGGTGGCTGTAGTGAATATTATAATATCATCGATTGATTATATTCTTAATTGGAGCAGAGCAAATTCGCTCTGGCCGTTAACTTTTGCCACTTCCTGCTGCGGAATAGAAATGATGCAGACGGTTGCCTCGGATAATGATATCGCCCGATTCGGTTCCGAAGTTTTCAGGGGCTCACCAAGACAGGCAGATTTGTTGATTTGTGCGGGAACAATTACCCACAAAATGGCTCCCGTGCTCTTGAGATTATACCAACAGATGCCCGAACCAAAGTATGTTATTGCAATGGGAGCATGCACCTGCGGCGGGGGAATGTTTGCGGAAAATTCCTATTCCGTAGTAAACGGAATCGATAAAATTATCCCGGTAGATATTTATCTTCCCATGTGCCCGCCGAGACCCGAGGCATTATTGGATGCATTAAGAAAATTGCAGAAAAAAATTAAAAAAGAATCTGTTATGCATAGAAAAGAGTTTGTAAATTCACATACTTCCGATTTAGAAGAAAAAGGAGCGATGTTGGAAGTAAAAGGAGGTGCCTGATGAACTGGAGTGAGTTTGAAAGAGTATTCAACGATTGTGAATTGGATGGCAGCAAAATTATTATCAAATCCAAATTACATGAAGTCATAAAATTTGTTACCGATAATTATACGTATAACGTTTTAAAAGAAATTATTGCCAACGATATCGGAGGCGGAGAAACGGAACTTATCTATCATCTTTATTCGGTTGATGATGAAGAGGATTTGTTTATTTCAATCAATGTAGCGGGAGAAGCCGAAAGTATAGTTGATATATTCAAATCCGCCTTGCCTGATGAAAACGAAATTTATGATTTGTTTGGAATAAAATTTATCGGTCATGAGGACTTAAAACGTCTCTACATGCCGGAGGATTGGAAAGGATTCCCGTTGAGGAAAGATTATGTTCAGGATGATACGAGGTTAGCGTGGAATGACGACAACAACGCTTAAACTGAATCTCGGTCCGCAGCATCCGTCTACGCATGGAGTCTTACGCCTGCTTCTTGAACTTAAAGGCGAAAAGATTCTTTCTTGCGAACCCGATATAGGATACCTGCATCGGGGAATGGAAAAGATGGCGGAAAAAATGACATATCTTCAATACCTTCCTACGGTTGACAGAATAGATTATTTGGCGGGATTTTTTTATTCGGAGCTGTTGTGCAGAATAGTAGAGAAAGCAATGGAAGTTGAGCTTCCCGACAAAGTCAGGGCTATTCGGGTTATGCTGTTGGAATTAAACCGCATTGCATCCCACCTTTTGTGGGTTGGAGCGTTCCTTATGGATTTGGGAGCCGTCTCACCTTTTTTCTACGTTTTTCGTGAAAGAGAAATGATATTGAGATTTTTTGAAAAACTCACCGGACAGAGAATGATGTATAATTACTTTGTTTTTGGCGGGGTAAGAAGAGACATTGATTTTTTGGATGGTGTTGAGGAAATTATTTCGATTTTGCCGAAAAAAATTGATGATTACGAAAAAATCATTACCGAAAATCCTATCTTTCTGAGAAGAACCGTGGGAAAAGGTATCCTTGAGCCTGAGATTGCATTTAACTATGCCATTACGGGAGTGAATTTAAGGGCAAGCGGAGTCGATTACGATTACAGAAATTCGGATGATTTATACAGGGGCTTTGACTTTCGGACAGTTGTTTTGGAAGAAAAAGATTCTTGGGCAAGATATAAAGCAAGAATTTCCGAGATGAGAGAATGCGTTAACATTGTAGGTCAGGCATTGGATTATTTAAAAAGAGCCGGAGTTTTGGAACAACGGCTTATCAATCCCTTAAACCTGAAGCTTCCCGCGGGGGATTATTATTCGGAAATTGAAGCTCCAAGGGGATTGGCGTGCTGCTACGTGCGTTCAGACGGCGGGGAGAAACCTTACAGACTTAAATGGCGAACGGGCTCTTACTATTCGGTTAACCTGCTGAGAAAACTGCTTGTCGGAGAGTATTTAAATGATGCCGTTGCAATAGCGGGCTCTTTGGATATTATTTTGCCGGAGGTTGATAAGTAATGAATTATCTTTATTTTTTATATATAGAATTTCTTACAAGGCACAATATTCCAAAATTGTTTGGAGATATTACTTTTTACTTTATTCCTTTCTGCGTAATTGCTGCGGCTCTCCTGGTTGTAGTCCTGATTCTTGTGCTTGCCGAGCGTAAACTTCTGGGGTTTTTCACGCAGAGAAAGGGACCGAACAGAGTAGGTTTTTGGGGAATTATGCAGACAGTTGCGGATGCTTTTAAACTCTTGTGCAAGGAAAATATTACACCCGATAAGGTCGACGTATTTTTATTTAATCTTGCTCCGATCTTGGTATTTATACCTATGTTTGCGGCTTTGGGAATTATACCGTACAGTGCGGAATTTACTTTTGTAAATACACAGACAAATGTTATTTTATATTTAATCCTTGCCGCATTTCCGATTTTAAGCATATTTTTGGCGGGATGGGCAAGTAATAATAAGTACTCTTTGTTTGGAGCCATGCGAAGTATTGCACAAGTTTTGAGCTACGAACTTCCGATAACTTTTGTTGTTCTTTCAATTGCTGTGTTGGCTTCATCACTTAACCTCACGGGAATTACTTATGCACAGTTTTCCAAATGGGGAATTGCGGGATGGTTTATTTTCCCCTGTATTTTGGGCTTTATAATTATGTTCATAAGCATACTTGCAGAGCTTAACAGGTGCCCGTTTGATTTACCCGAGGCGGAAAGCGAACTGGTATGCGGATATAATACGGAATATTCCGGCATGAGGTTTGCAATTTTCTATCTGACCGAATATTCCATGATGTTTGCAAATGCGATGTTCATTTCAATATTATTCTTGGGAGGGTATTTGTCACCGTTTGGGAAATATTTGTTCAGCTCCTCATTTTTAATTTATTTTGAGCAGGCTTTTTGGCTTTTCCTAAAAGCGGGAATTTTAATATTTATTATGATTTGGATACGGGCAACTCTTCCGAGACTTGCTTCGTTTGATTTGCTAAAATTCTCCTGGACGGTTTTACTTCCGCTTTCAATATTAAATCTGTTCATTGCGGTTTTAATTAAGATGGGAGGGGCACTGTGTTAAACGAGTGGAAAAATCTGTGGTTAGGATTATGGACTGTTTTTAAACACTTGTTTAAAAAGCCGGTTACGTTGGAATATCCCGAAAAAAAGAGAGTCTTAAACGGAAATTTCCGCGGTAAGCCGCAAGTCAGCGGGTGTATCGGATGCGGAATTTGCAAAAAAGTATGTCCTTCAGGGGCAATAAGTTTTGCAAAAGATGAAAACGGAAAAGTTTATTCTTACAAATTTGACTTAAAGAAATGTATCTTCTGCGGGAATTGTTCTTTTTACTGTCCCAAAGGAGCCATAAGGATGGGGGATGAGTATGAACTTGCCTGTGCTGATGCGTCAGAGCTTGAATTAATATATGAGGGAGGGTGTAATGATAAATAATCCCATAATATTTTATATAGCTTCGGTTTTAATTATTGGTTTTGCACTTATTGCACTTTTCGCAAAAGATGTAATCCGATCATTGTTGGCAGCCGTAATGGTCTTTTTTGCGGGAGCATTATTCTTTTATATTTTGGGCTCCGAATATAACGCAATTATTCAGGCTGCAATATACGGACTTGCTGTACCTGTAATAATCGGGCTATCAATAATGTTTTGCCAACACGGGGGTAAATATAGGGGGGGTAAATATAGAGGGGGCAAAGATAGCGAGGATAAAGATTCTGACAACGAAGGTTTGCTAAAAAAATCAAACGGCAAGGGTTTTGCGGTTCCGTACATAACCTTGTTGTGTGCGGGAATTTTCATTTTGGCATTTGTTTATCTTGTAATGATGTCTTTGGTTATGATGCCTGACACGTTTCATATAATGGAAATTCCTCAGATGACGCCTTTTGACAATGTACTGTCTTTTGCAAGAGGAATTTTTATTGATTACGTTTGGGCATTTGAACTTGTTTCTTTGCTGCTTACAATCGTTATTGCGGGATTATCAATGTTTGACGGGAGAAAAAATGTATAGTTATCTGTTTATAGGATTGTTATTATTTTTAATCGGACTTTTGGGTTCAGTTTTGCTCAAGAATGTTATCAAGGTATTAATCTCGATTGAGTTTATGATTCTCGGTGTTAACATTAATTTCGTAACTTTTGCGGCTTTTTGCGACAATATCGAATTTAACGGGTTCATTGCGGCACTGTTTTATGTCGGACTCGGGGCGGTAGAGCTTGCAGTTGCTCTTTATATTTTTTATCTTATGTACAAGAAAAAAGAGAGCGATAATATTGAAAAATACACTGATTTGTAGGGGAGAAGTAAATGACTGATTTGATTTTGGACAACATATATTTGATACTTCTTTTACCGCTTTGGATTTTTTTGATAATAATGGGCGGAAGATTTTTTTCCGTATACGTTAATAAGAGGATTATTTATACACTGACGCTTTTGTCCTCTTTTCTCGGAGCATTGCTCTGTTCGGTCAGTTTGCTTAAGTTGAACGGACCGATTGAGCAGAGTTTTCCGTTTATAAAAATAAATGACTTTATTATAACTTTCGGACTCCACATTGACAAATTGTCTCTTATCATCGCACTTGCACTGTTTGTAATAAGTTTTTTGGTACAGGCTTTTGCAATTTCATACATGAAAAATGAACCTAAAAATTACAGATTCTTTGCATATCTGAATATGTTTAACTTTTCAATGGCGGGACTTTTATTCAGTGCTAATCTGTTTCAAATGTACGCTTTTTGGGAATTAGTCGGAGTGTTATCATACCTTCTTATAGGATTTGATTATAAAAACAGGGATAAGTCCGAAGCTTCAAGACGCGTGCTTATAATGAACAGGGTTGGTGATACCGCTTTGCTTGCGGGAATTATCATGACCTCGTATTTTATGTACAATTATGCGGGAAATCTTTCTTTTGCAGGTTTATCGTTTGAAGATATGAACGCAATATCAACGCTTCTCTACGCTTACACTTCGACACCTTTATTCTGCACTGTTTGTATCTTATTTATGATTGGCGGATTTGTTAAATCGGCACAATTTCCTTTTTACACATGGCTGCAAGATGCAATGGAGGCAAAGCTTCCGGTCAGTGCACTTTTACATTCCGCCACAATGGTGGTTGCAGGGGTATATCTGATTGTCAGACTTTTACCTTTCTTTTCTTTGGAGGAAAATCTCCTGAAAATTATTGCGGGAGTCGGAATTTTTACGGCACTTATCTGTTCAATTCTTGCTTCGCTTGAGACACATCCCAAAAAAGTTCTTGCATATTCGACCTCCGCGAATCTGGGACTCATGTTCCTTGCAGCAGGAGGATTAAATATTAGAGCAGCAATACTCCTTCTGGTTGCTCATGCCTTTATTAAGTCAATGTTGTTTTTAGCTTTAGGAGTAAAAAACAGTTATGTCGGATTTATTACGTTCCTGCTCGGCGGGTTAAGCCTTTCGGGAATAATTTTTTCGGGTTTGGTTGCAAAAGAGTATTTATTTTCTTCGCTGCACGGAATTTGGGGAGTAATATTCTGCATAATATCTTTCCTGAGTGCTTTTTACATTATAAGAATTGCGATTGTTATGCTCGGTGAAGAAAAGTTGGAAAATAAAACGGAGTATGCAAAATTCTTACCGATTGCGGCATTATTTATAGCGGATATAATTTTTTATTTCTTTATAAAAAAACATGTATCGTACAAGATTGCCGAACCTTTTTGGATAGCGTTGGCAGGCTGGGTTACGGTTTATCTTATGTACACAAAAAATTGGCTCACAAAAATGATTGCTCCGCCCCGTCTGTTGGAAAAGCTCTATAATAACGTCTTTACTGCTTGTTACGAAAAAGTTGCCGCCGCTTGTAATTTTACGGACTTAAAAATTTTGGGTAATTATAAACCCGTAAAAGTTTGTGCAAGAACCGGGGTCGGGATTGTCAATTTTGTGGAAAAAAATATCTTAAACAAAACCGTCAGTATTACCGCATCCGCAGTGAAAAAACTTTCGGAAGCGGATTCCATACTGCAAAGCAAAAATGTTCAAACGTACAATGCGTACGCGTTCATTCTGGTTACGGCTGTAATAAGCTTTATAATACTTGGTTATACAATAATATTAAGTCAATATAATTAAAGGAGAGTTATGGATATCTTTTTGTCAATACCGTTTTTAATATTTATGCCGCTTGTGATATCTGTTTTGTTAATATCACCGCTTTTTACGAGAAACGAAATCGTAGTAAGACGCTTTGCTAAGGGTGTTTTTGTATTTCATTTCCTATATACCTTATTAATGCTTGCCTGTTTTGATAAGGCAAATCCGTATATAAGCGAAATTCACTTTTTCGGGCTTGATTGGGTACAGGCTCTCGGCGTAAAATTTATTTTCAGAATTGATGCGGTCTCCATGATTCTTACCGTGCTGACGTCGTTTGTTTTTATGTTAGCATCTTTTGCAAGCAAACTTAATATAAGAAGAAGCCACAAATTTTACTATTCAATGCTTCTTCTGCTGATGTCGGCAATTTTGGGAATATTTACCGCGGGAGATATGTTTGTTTTCTTCCTGTTCTGGGAGTTGGAGTTAATTCCCGCATACTTCTTAATCGGGAATAAATGGAGGGAATGCCCGCCCGAACAAGAAGAAGAGGCTAAGAATTCTGCCGTAAAGTTTGTATTATTCACATTTTTAGGCAGTATGATTATGCTTTTGGGAATATTGCTCCTGCATTATTACAACTTTGTTTCAAACGGAATTTTATCCGCAAGTTTCGGCGATATAATTGACTCTTCAATTCCCGAATATATCCAGAACCTTATTGCAGTTTGCCTTTTAATCGGTTTTGGCGTAAAATTGCCGATAATTCCGCTGCATACTTGGCTTCCCGATGCACATACCAATGCACCTACACCCGTCAGCATGGTTCTTGCGGGAATTTTGTTGAAAACAGGGGCTTACGGAATATATCGGTTTAATTATCAAACACTGCCGGATTCATTCGGCACAATCGCCCCGATTTTGGCTGTCTTTGCAATTGTGAATATAATATACACCGCATTTGTTGCTTATGCCCAAACGGATATTAAAAGAATAGTGGCATATTCAAGCATTTCCAATATGGGGCTTATTCTGCTCGGACTGTGTGCTTTCAATAAAATCGGATTTTCTGCTTCGGTTTTTCACATGGTTGCACACGGACTTGTTACCTGCGGCTTGTTTATGATTACGGGAATTGTCTATCTCAGATTTAAAACCCGTGATATCAATACCTTATCGGGAATTGCCTCGGTAATGCCGAGACTGTTCGGGTTTGCGGCATTAATTGTTTTTGCTTCAATCGGTATACCCGCATTTGCACCTTTTGTAAGTGAAATTCTGACAATGATTGGGGCAATGAGTTCGGACTTGTCCGACGTATTGAAACTCGCCTCCGTATTCTCACTTCCACTCTTGATATTGAGTTCATGCTATATGCTGAAATTTCTGCACAGGGGATTCTTTGGAGAAACGGATTGCGAAAAGATTAATGATATATCCGTACATGAATTCCTCGTACTTGCATCGGTGTTGGCGGGGTTGGTCATATTCGGATTATTCCCCGATACAATTTTGGGAATGGTTAATTAAGAATGCAAGGAAGTTTGAAATAACACAGTAAGGGAATTTTAAGATGCTTAATGATATTTTTAATATTTTATTACCGCACATGTGCCTGGGAGGGTTTATAATCCTTCAATTAATTTTATCAATGGTTTTGTCACCGAGATTATACAGATATGCAAGGCTTGTATCTGTTGTGGGAATTGCATTGAGCATAGTACTTCTTTCCACGGTACAGACGGAGCCGCAATATTTTGCACTTAAAAATTCCATTATGTCCGACAGTTATACCTTGCTGTTTGATTTCGTCATTCTTGTTTGCGGATTTTTTGTTGCTTTGATTACAAGAAATCTTGTTAAAACGTTTAAAAGAAATGCGTACACCTTTCATGCAATTCTTTTAACCGCTGTTTTTGCTGCCTTAAACATTGTATCGGCAAATGATTTTATAACACTTTTTGTCTCAATAGAACTTTTGAGTTTTTCAACGTACTTTTTAATTGCCTCAGCGAGAGGATATTATTCAAAAGAGGCTTGTTTCAAATATCTTCTTACTTCGGCAATTTCTACGGGTGTATTTCTTTTTGGAGTTTCTTATCTATACGGAATAACGGGCTCCCTCAATTTGTCCGAAATTTATGAGATTGTTGCAAATACGGATTCTTCACTTATGTATTCCATCTCTGCGGTTATGATAGTTTTGGGTATTATATCCAAATTGGCGGTATTTCCTTTTGCCAATTGGATAATAGACGTTTATAAGGGGACTGAAAGCTCAATATTGGCGTTTTTATCCACCATACCCAAACTTGCGGTATTCGGAATTTTATGCAGACTGTTGGTTTTCCCTTTAAGTAACAGTTTTGAACTTACTTTTGTTATTGCAATAATAAGCTTGGTCACTGCACTGTGGGCTAATACATACGCAATACGAGAAAAGAACGTAAAAGTAATTTTTGCCTGTTCGGCGTCTGCAAATGCTTCGTATGCACTTCTTGCGGCGGGACTTGTTTCCGTGTACAATTTATCGACGGTTATTTTTTACCTCATCTGTTATGTGTTTATGAATATTTCGGTATTTACGTTCCTAAACATTTACGGGGACAATAATCCTGTGGGAGTGGATGATTTTAAAGGCATGTTTTATAAAAATCCGGGGCTTGTCGGGGCTTATGCCGTCTCGGTTTTGGCACTTGCAGGAATTCCGATAACTTCGGGATTTATTGCAAAAATATACCTGTTTACGGCAATTGCAAATTCGGGGCTTATATTTATTCCGTTTCTGCTTGCCCTGTTAATTCTGACGGTTGCTGCACTTTATTATTATTTAAAAATTCTCTTTCCACTTTTTAAAGAGTGTGACAAAAATACCCCTGTCCCGGCTTTAAAGCCGGTATTTTCTCTCAAGTTTGTACTGATTGTAACCGTTCTTGTTACGCTAATTATCGGGGTTTATCCCGAAAGGTTTATTGAGCTTTGCAGATTTATTGCGTATAATATATAAAACTATGATATAATCAGATAAGAGGATTTATTGAGATGAAAGCAGCAGAGTATTTTAATCAAGGATATTCTTGTTCGGAAAGTATCATAATGGAGGCTGTTGAAAAAGGATTAGTCCCCGAAAGTCTGCTTTCCGTTGCAACACCCTTTTCGGGCGGTATGGGCTCAGGCTGCCTTTGCGGAGCACTGGCAGGCTCTCAAATAGTACTCGGCTATATTGTAGGACGTCAAAACGGAAGAGCTGCCGCAAGAGAGTTTGTAAAAAAATTTACGGAAAAACATAAGGCAACCTGTTGCCGCGTATTAACAAGAGGAATGGACATGGCTTCCCCCGAAAGGAAAGCACATTGCACAAATATGGTCCAAGACTGCTCTAAAATTCTGGAAGAAATGGTTAAGGTTAATGTTTAACAGAACTCTGTTTAAAAAAAGAATACTTTTTGTCGGTATACCTGATATGGCATACATCGGTCTTGACGGTTTATTGATGGCGGGCGTTAATATAGTCGGGGTTCTCGGTCCTAAAAAAGACCATAACATGTATTTTGATTTCAAAAATTTCGTACTCTCAAGGAGACTTAATTATGTTGATTATGACGAATTGGACGAGCCGCAGCTGATTGAAACAATCAGAGCTCTTGATGTTGATGCGGCGGTTGTTTGTTCGTTTAATTATAAGATACCCAGAATACTTCTTGAAGCTACAAAGGACGGGTTTATTAACGTTCATCCGTCGATGCTTCCCAAATACAGAGGCGGAAATCCGTATTCGCGGGTATTAATAAACGGCGAAACGGAAACCGGGGTTACCATACATTTTATGGATGAAAGTTTCGATACGGGGGACATAATTGCACAAAAACCGTATCACATTCATTCTAAAGCAACCATGGGGACCTTATTCAATGAGTTGAACGTATTAGGTATAGAGCTTTTGCTTCAAGTCTTAAGAGCGTATGAAAACCAGCCGCTTCCGAGAATTAAGCAGCCTGTAGGAGAATTTGTGTCGGGAAAAGGGCTCAGTGACAGGGAATTGTTTATCAATTACAACAAAACCGCTGAAGAAATCGAGAGATTTGTCAGGGCACTAAATCCCTTTATCCTTGCAAGTACCACTTTCAGAGGGAATATGATGAAGATTATGAAAGTTGAAGTCGCATCGGACGCCTTCTGTGTGCCTCACCCCGCAGGTACGGTCGCAAAAATCGAGGATGACAAGTTTTTTATCGCAACATCAAAAGGTCTGGTTGTCCCGACAGTAATGCAGTTTGGCAGCTTCTTTATGGGGGACAGCAAAGATTTCATCAGGATTGTTAATCCGAAAATCGGAGAAGAATTCAAATAGGTACTACGTACGTAAAAAATTGGTCGGCTGACATTATGTATAAATACAAATCGGATTAAAACATATCAATCAGCCCCAAAGGAAAAATATCGGTGAGGATAAATTAAGTGGAAAAGTTAAATTTTTTAACCGCAGGTATACCGTTAAGAGCAGGAAACAAAGGATATGAAGAGGGGTTTGCCGTTCTTGACGATATGGGACTCGACGGGCTTGAACTTGAATTTGTAAGAGGAGTAAGAATAAGCGATAAAAGCCGTGAAGCAGTAAGTACATCAAAAAAAGTCATTACGGCTCATGCACCGTTTTATGTAAATTTGAATTCTAAAGAAGAGGACAAAGTTGAAGCAAGTGTCCAAAGAATTATTGAAACTGCACAAGTCGCGAATGAACTCGGCGGATACAGCATAACGTTTCATGCGGCATATTATATGGGAATGAGCAAAGATTTAGTTTATAATCAGGTCAAATCTCAGATAAAAATTATTACTGAAGCACTGGAAAAAAGTAAAAACAAGATTTGGATAAGACCCGAAACAACGGGTAAAGGTACACAATGGGGCGATTTAGAGGAAATAGTTAATCTTTCCAAAGAATTTGAAACGGTATTGCCCTGCGTAGACTTTTCCCACTTGCATGCCCGATATAACGGAATTTCCAATACCTATGACGAGTTTTGTGCAATATTTGACAAAATAGGCAGCGAACTCGGACAAAATGCTCTGGATAATTTCCATGCACACGTTGCAGGAATTGAATATGGTGCTAAAGGAGAGAAAAAACATCTTAACCTTGAAGAATCGGATTTTAATTACAAAGATTTATTAAAAGCGTTCAAGGCTTTTAACGTAAAGGGAGCAGTAGTTTGCGAAAGCCCGAATATTGAAGAGGATGCAAAGCTTCTCAAGGATTGTTATCTGCACTTGTAAAAAAAGAAAGCCGATTGCAGGCACATTTCATTTTGACAAAAAACCTCCTTGAAGTTGTTTTTTTGTTTTCGCCTTATAATTCATATTTTATCTGATTTACGTTATACTAAGATTATGAATCAGGATGAAAAGTACATGCGAATGTGTTTTGCACTGGCAAAACGCGGAAAAGGCAAAGTAGCACCGAACCCTCTTGTCGGATGCGTTGTTTTGGATAAGCATGGAAACATAGTATCAAAAGGTTACCATAAAAAATACGGCAAAAACCACGCAGAACGTGACGCTCTGCTAAAATTAAAAAATAATGAGGCAGAGGGCGGAACCATATATGTAAATCTGGAACCATGCTCGCATTTTGGCAAGACTCCGCCCTGCGTTGATTTAGTTATAGAACATAAACCCAAAAGAGTTGTTATCGGAATGAAGGACGTAAATCCGAAGGTCAACGGGATTGCAAAACTTAAAGAAGCAAAGATTCAGGTTGATTTTGTCCTGAGCGATGAAGCCGAGTTTTTAAATCGTGTTTTTATCAAAAATATGACGCAAAAGCTCCCCTATGTTGTTCTGAAAACTGCTTCCACTCTTGACGGTAAAATTGCAACCTCAAGCGGAGATTCAAAATGGATTACATCCGCACAAGCCCGAGCAGAGGTCTATAGGATGAGAAAAGAGTTTGACTGTATCCTGACAAGCTCTAATACTGTAATTACCGATAATCCGACGATGGAACACAGATTCAAATGTGTATTGGACACAAATATGAGAACCAATAAGAATGCAAAAATATTTCAACAGGGAAATATTTATGTTGCAACCAAAGAAAATACACCCGTCAAAAACGGCAGACTTGATATCAGGGCAGTTTTATCGGAACTTTATAACAGAGGGGTTTATTCCGTATTTGTCGAATGCGGAGGGACCTTAGCGGGCTCAATACTCAAAGAAGGCTTAGCAGATGAAGTTTACCAGTTTATAGCACCAAAACTTCTAAACGACAACAACGGACTGAGTTGTTTCAACGGAGATAATGTAAGTAAAATATCCGATTGCATTAAGCTTGATATCTACGAATATAAGAAAATCGGTGCGGATATGCTTCTTAAAATGCGGCTTCTGCAAAAATAATCTTCAGAGTTTATCAAAGTAGCGTTTAATTTCCTGAATATCCTGCCACATAAGCCACTTTGGACCACCCTTTTCACGGGTATCATTTCTTAAAAGATATGAGGGGTGAAAAATCGGCATAAGCTTGGCACCATGTACAATCTCTCCGCCATCAAACCACTTGCCCCTTATTTTGGTTATACCTCCGACATTACCCAGAATAGATTGTACTGCAACATTTCCGCACAGCAGAATAATTTTGGGATGTATTATATCTATTTGTGCCTGCAAATATTCCCAACACGCTTCCTTCTCATCCGGGAGCGGATTTCTGTTCTCCGGCGGACGGCATTTCACGGTATTACATATATAAACATCCTTTTCACGGGATAAGCCTACCGAGGCAAAAATTTTGTCCAAAAGCTGTCCCGCCTTTCCGACAAACGGTTTTCCTTCCTTATCTTCATAAAACCCCGGAGCCTCACCTATAAGCATCATCTTCGGATTCGGCAGCCCGTCATCAAACACAATATTGGTACGTGTTTCTGCAAGACGACATTTGTTACAGGAAAGACATTTCTGACGGATATCGTTTAATTTTTCATACATACTATGCCTGTATCAACTCTTTAACCTTATTTCTTTGAACAGTTGATTTTTTCGTCTTAGGAAGCGACTGTTTAACTACCGTTATATTAATCGGACGTTTATACGGCGTAAGTCTTTGAGAAAGGCGTTTTACTTCGTCCTTCATAACTTTATCCAGCGTTTTGGCATCATACTTGGAAATAACCTCTTCTTTGGGAACAACAACCGCAGCAATATCCTCGGTTCCGTCTTTTGCCCCGCCTTCTCGGGAAACCCCGAAAACGCATACTTCCTGAAATAAATCACTTTTTTCAATCACAGATTCCACCTCTTCGGGGAAAACCTTTTTTCCGCCCGAGAGAACAATCATGTTCTTTATTCTTCCCGTGATATAAACTCTTCCCTTGTCATCAATCCTTGCAATATCACCGGTGTGGAACCAGCCGTCTTCGTCAATCGCCTCACGCGTAAGTTCAGGTTGATTGTGATACCCCTTCATTACGGACGGACCACGCAGCAACAATTCTCCTGTCTCGGCATCCGTTTTCGCATCATAACTCGGAAGAGGCTTTCCGACAGAACGTAAATCCCTGTGTCTTTCGATATTTATTGTCGCAATAGGACTGGTTTCGGTAAGTCCGTATACCTCATAAACCTGAATCCCGACTCTTTGAAAGAATTTAGCAACACTTAAATCCAAAGGGGCACCGCCTGACATACATCCCTTAAATGCACCGCCAAAACAATTGTGAATTTTGCGAAACATGAGTTTTTTCATCCATATAAACGGAATAAATTTAGCAAAATGGTAGAGAATCGGAAACATTTTTTGCGAGAATTTGGAAGTATTCTTCATTTCCGCTTCCAATCCGGTTTTTAAAAGTTTTAAGAATGCGGGTACAACAATCATAAAATTAATTTTTTTATCCCGCATGGTATTCAAAATATCCTTAGGCTTCAAATTGTGAGTGTAATATACCGTGAACCCGAGATTTAAAAATGTGGTAAAGCCCACAGTCATTTCAAACAAATGATTCATGGGAAGAATTGACAGAATTCGGACATCACCACGCGGCAAAATCTTGTCAAAAGCCGTTTTTAAGTCGTTCAACTGAGTTAACATATTACCGAAAGTAGTTTCAACCCCCTTCGGTTTTCCCGTTGTCCCTGATGTATAGATTATAAATACCGTAGACTTTCTTGAACGATGTCTCCATTTACAAGTATAGTTGTTCGGAATGGTATAAATGCTTTCCAAATTATCATTAATCGGATGTTCGTCCATCACAATAATATGCTTTAAGGAAGGTATAAGCTTTTGCAGCTCAAGAGCTTTGTCAATGTAAGTTTGAGAAACCAACATTACCGAAGGAAGGCAGTCCGAAAGAATTGATTGCAGCTCATATTTAGTAAGCTTGATATCCAAAGGCACCGTTATCAAACCTGAAATTACGGAAGCAAATACACACGCACCATACTCGGGTTTTGATTCCGATAATATTGCAAGCTTCTCACCCTTTTGCAAACCCAAATCGTTCATTAAGTAAGCGGCAAGTCTCCTTGACATAAGCCCCAAACCGTCGTATGTCAACTCCTTCCAACCGAATATGGTTTTCATACCCAGTGCTATTTTGCGTGCATAAATATTTGTTTTATCTTCTAAAAGTGATAACACATTGCTTTCACGTTCTTTCATACTTCCTCCAGGATAACATAACCATAAGTATTATACCAAATCATAGAATTTTAGGAAATAATTCTTAATAAAACGTGACAATTATGTATTATGCAGGACTATTTCGCCCGTCTCAAGGGTTGGCTTAACGTCAATAACTCTTTGATTGGAACTTCCGACCCAATGAATTTTTGCATCCAATAATTCTTCTATAAATTTACCTTCTGCAACAACATCCATATAAGCGATTTCCGGGATATCTTTTATTTCTTCCCAAAGAAATCCTGTATAAAGCCATATTGTTTTATTGGGAAGTTCATCTCTTATTTTTTTTGCAATTCTGAAAACTTCTTCGCGGTTAAAAGGATGCAACGGGTCTCCGCCGGAGAAAGTTATCCCCGCAATATGCGGTCTTTTTAATGCCTCAAAAAGTTCATTCTCTGCAGCTTCGTCATAAGGGATTCCGCCTGCGACATCCCAGGTAATAGGGTTTTGACACCCGTGACAGTGATGAGTACAACCTGCAACCCAAAGAACAACTCTTAAACCGTCACCGTTTAGCATGTCGTCTTTTGTAATATTATGATAATTCATCCCCTTAAAACCTTTTTCGATTAAAAGGGTGCAAAGCCTTGTGAAAAGGCAAATACACCCGCTACATCTCTTTTCTACATACTTACTCTGTCTTTGATTTCTTCCATTTTGTGATCAGCAAGTCTTGAATCGCCCTTAACACGAGAATATGCAAGATAACCGTTCATTCTTTCAATCTTCGTTAAGTTCTTTGAACCGCATTTGGGACATACATCCATATTTAATTCCTGATGTCCGCAATCATCACAATATGAGAGAGAAAGATTTACACCTTCATAAAAACCCTTATCCATTGCACGGTTAATCAAGGTTTCAACAGCACCCGTATTGTAATCAATCGGGTATTTAACATATTGAATCTTACCGCCATTGAACAAATCCCAGAATCTGCCTTCCAAATCCTGTTTTTCAATAGGACTTATATCTTCGGATACATGGCAGTGGAATGAGTTTGAAACATAAGGTTTGTCAGATACATTTGCCACAATTCCGTATTTTTTTCTGAACTGTTTAATCTGCAATCCGCACAAATTCTCTGCCGGAGTACCGTATATTGCGTATAAGATTCCGTCTTCTTCTTTGTATTCCTGAATTTTCTTGTTAATGTATTCCATAACCTCAAGAGCAAATTCCCCATCCTCAACCAGAGACTTGCCGTTATGGAGCTGCTGTAATTCATTCAATGCGGTAATACCGAAAGATGCCGTTGAAGATTTTAAAACAGGTCTTATCTTATCATGTATACCTAAATGACCGCCTAAGAATCCGCCTTCACAGAAAGCAAGCGGGTTAACCGAAGCCTTCATCTCTCCGAGGTAATCATACGTTCTGATATGAAGCTGTCTGATTAATTCCATATAATAATCAAGTACTTCATAAAAATCCTTGCTTTCTTTTTTAGCCTTAGCATAAATCATCGGCAAATGTAAGCTGATTGCACCGATATTAAATCTGCCTACAAATATAGGAGAATCATTCTCATCGGCAGGACTCATACCGCCTCTTTCAAACCAGGGTGATAAGAACGCTCTGCAACCCATCGGTGAAACAACCTTGCCGTACTTTTTGTACATAGAAGCAACGTAACCTTCTCCGGTGAGCGATAACCAATCAGGATACATTGTTTTCTTGGAGCATTCTACACCTGCCTTAAACAAGTCCTCATTAACGCAACCTTCTCCGTGAAGATTTTTGTCATACAAAAATACTATCTTGGGGAACAAAACAGGTTTTTTGCACTCTTTCTTGCCCTGACCGCCCATTCTTATTTTGAGCATTGCAAGCGTTGCCATTTTTTCGTACTCTTCGGTACCCAAACCTGCCGTCACCGTGATAAACGGATAATCACCTCTTGAAGATGCTACGGTATTAAACTTGTATTCCCACCCTTGGAAACCTTGTTCAAAATCTTTTTGAACATCAGCCAGGGCAGCTTCTCTTGCTTTTTCAAAGGACAAACCTAAGCACAAATACTTGTCATACTGTCTTTGGTAAGTTTTTTCGGCATACGGTGCAAGAATCTTATCAACCTCTGCGACCGTAAACCCGCCGTATTGTTGACTTGCTGCGGCCATTACAATATCACCGATTACATCAAATGCAACATCCAAAGATTTCGGTTCGTTGTACCACAAATTACCCATCTCAAATCCGCCCTTGAGAACGGATGCTACGTCAAACAAGCAGCAATTCATAGTATCACGTCTTGCCGACATATCGTGAATATAAATATAACCGTCTCTTATTGCCTGTAATTCATCCACGGTCAAGAAGAATTTTTTATACAATTCTTTATTAAGCTCGTTGAATATCAACGAACGTTTTGTGGAAACAAGCGTGGAATCCGCATTGGCATTTTCTTTGTCACCAATGTACATAATTCTTTGAGATTCTTGATAAACTTTGTCCAACATATGCACAAAATCCTGCTTATAGTTTCTGTAATTTCTATAGCTTTGTGCTACCGCCGGGTTAATGTGCTCAAGAGCCCCCTCAACCAGATTATGCATTTCTGCTATAGTAACTTCTGTTTTATTCATTCTGATAATATTATTATCAACGAACTCACATATTTCTTTCAATTCCACATCCGTGAAATTTACTAACGCTCTGGTTGCGGATTTTTTTACCGCGTTTATTATTTTGTTATTATCAAATTCTTCTCTGGTGCCGTCTTTTTTAATAACACAGACGCGATTCATCTTCAAAGGCTTTATTTGGGCGGTTTTTGCAGGCTCGGTAATTTTCGTAATCGGCGAAACCCCGGAACCCTTAATTACGTCCGTTGTTACTTTTGATGGTGAGGTAAATTCTACTACATTTCTTTCCTTATTTAAACTGTTTTGCATTGCCTGACAAACCTCCTAATTTACAGTAAGGCGAGCTATTTTCTTCAGCTTTCCTTATAATATGAGAATAACATTCTCTTCCCAAAATCTAATCCTATATTTAAATGATAATTCAAACACTAATTCTAATCAATAAATTCACAAAACGTCACAAACTGCCAAAACCCTGTCATATCAATGTATTTACAAAACGCAACAATATTAATTTTGTAACGTTTTTTGCATGAATTTTTATTAAATTTCTTGACAAAATCTGAGACAGTTATTAATTGTGAAACATACACTATCGGCATAAAAACAATCAAACATGCTTGCAAAAATTATTTTTTATCAAACCCGTATTTCTTTAACTGTTTTACTCTAAATGCCGTCCAATAATCGTCTTCAAACTGTTTATACCGCAGCTTAATGCACTCTTTGTCATTTTTGCAGCACAAGACTGCTCTTTGCAAATCTTCCCGTGCCAATTGAGGCTTATTAAGTTTTTTATAAATATATGCCCGTTGAGCGAATAAATTAGGACTATGTTTAGCCTTTATCATAGCGAGATTGGCATACCCGAGAGCTTTTGCATAATCCTTTTGATATATCGCCGCTATTATTGACAATTGATAAATACGGGTATCCCCGGTAATTTGATATACTTTATCATATTCACCCGTATAAGCATAAAGCATACCCGCAGAAATCGGCCATAAATTTCCCGCATAACCGCCAGGTGATATGGCATAACTCCCGTTTATCCGATATGCTTTTTCAAAGTATTCCATAGCCCTTTTGCCGTCCCCCGTTGCCATACAGGTTTCACCAAGTTGACCGTACAGTGTAGTTTTTTGAGCCCTAAAAACAGCAAGCTTTGCTGCTATATCAAAATATATTGTTGATTTTTTATAATCACACTGACTAAAACTGCTTAAAGCGGAAAAGTATAAATTTATTACTGCCAATTGGTTTATAAGAAATAATAAAAACAAACTTACAATGCTTGTTACAAAAATACAACCTGCACGCTTTTCATCCCCGTATTTTTTAACTCCGTATATTATGACACCTACCAAGCAAATAAGCAGCAAATATAAAACCAAGTACATAAATGATGATATGCAGTTGTACATTTTTAGCCTTTCTATTAATAATGGCGGAGAAATTTCTCCGCCACGAAAATTTTGTTTTACCAAACCTTATTCCGATAATTCGCCGTAAGAGTTGATACTTAAACTATGTCACCGAACCGATATTCGACAAGATTTACCCCAAAATTTGTCTTACCAACTCGTTAACGGTTTTCGGGTTAGCTCTGCCCTTGGTTTCTTTCATAACCTGACCGACAAAGAAGCCCAGAAGATTTGTTTTACCGTTCTTGTACGATTCAACCTCTTTCGGATGAGAGTTAATAACATTCTCAACTATTGACTTTATTGCACCCTCATCGGAAATTTGGCTTAGCCCCTTTCTTTCAACAATTGCAGAAGCCTTCTCTCCGTTTGTAATCATATCTTCCACAAGAATTTGTTTTCCTATATTGTTTGAAATAGTACCTTTTTCAATCAGCGAAATCAATTCCGTGAGATTTTCGGGTGTTAATTTGGTTTCATAAATCTCAACCTTGTTTTCCTTCAAATAAGCTGCAATTTCACCCATGATAAAGTTTACGGCAGTTTTCGGATTTGCTCCCGCCTCAAGGACTTTATCAAAAAATAATGCCAAAGGCATCTGCTCAACAATTACGCAGGCGTCATATTCGCTAAGCCCTAATCCCATATATCTTTGACGTTTAGCCTCAGGAAGCTCCGGCATTTTTGCCCTTATTTCTTCTACCCATTCTCTTGAGATTTCAAGCGGCATCAAATCCGGCTCGGGGAAGTACCTGTAATCGTGTGCATCCTCTTTTCCCCTCATTGAGCGGGTTTCTTTTAAATTATCGTCCCAGAGTCTTGTTTCCTGAACAACTTTGCCGCCTTCTTCAACTATCTCTATTTGTCTGTCAATTTCGTATTCAATAGCTCTCTGTAATGCCGAAAAGCTGTTTACGTTCTTAATTTCCGCCCTCGTACCAAACTCCTTGGAACCTTTAGGCATAATTGAAATATTTGCGTCACACCTCATGGAACCTTCTTCAAGGTTTCCGTCACATACACCAAGATATCTTACAATATCACGAAGTTCTTCCATATAGTTTCTTGCTTCTTCGCTTGAACGCATATCAGGCTCAGATACGATTTCAAGAAGCGGTGTTCCTGCTCTGTTCAGGTCGACAAGAGAGTATGTGGCTCCGTTTATACCCGCAGCACCTACGTGAACGAGTTTTCCCGCATCCTCTTCAAGGTGAGCTCTTGTTATACCGATTCTCTTTCCTTTAACATTAATATAGCCGTTTACGCAAATAGGCTCATCATACTGGGAAATCTGATACCCCTTAGGAAGATCAGGATAAAAATATTGTTTTCTGTCGAATTTACACCTTGCAGGTATTTCACAATTCAGTGCCAAACCGAGAAGTATGCCCATATTAACGCATTCTTTGTTAAGAACGGGAAGAACACCGGGCATGCCCAAAGTTATGGGGCTTATTTGAGTGTTCTGCTCATTCCCGAATTCAGTCGAATCAGGTGCAAATATTTTTGATTTGGTTTTCAATTGAGCGTGAACTTCCAAACCGATTACAACTTCATATTTATTTCTTAAATCTTCCATATTACATCCTCACTTTTTAAATTAATTTTATCATAAATATATGTTTTTAAAATGCTTTAAATCGGGTTTTGGTTCTAAAATAATCGAAATTGCATCAATGCGGTACTTTTTGTATTGCGGATTATCCTGCAAAAACAGTGCAAGCCCCTTTTTAATATTTTGAAATTTACTCATAGTAATTGCCTCAATCGGCTCACCGCAATAGTTAGTTCTCCTTGTTTTCACCTCTATAAAAACAAGAGTATTTTTTTCAAGTGCAATAATATCAATTTCGCAAAATCGGGAAAATCTCTTATTGGTCTCAAGGATTTTATACCCCTGCTTTAAAAGATACTCCGCTGCAATCGTTTCTCCTCGTTGTCCGACTGATTTATTACTCATTCAAAAATTATAACACAATCCGCACGCAGACATTTTATTGCTTGACATAGAAAATATAATTCCCCTAATGTAACACAATAGGTATTGTGTTACATTAGACCCCAAAAAATTGCCTTATAGCGGTTGTGTAGTACGGATTTTCGTCCAATTTGAATTTGTTATTTATTAGCCAAGATTTTACGTAGTGCTATAACATAATTTATTTAATTTTGTCATTTTCTTTCTCTTTTATTGCGGGGGTAAATAAAGTTTGTGGATTTTATGCCCAACTAGTCCGCATGATAGCAAAGGAGGTAAATGTTATATATAGAAGCAGGATGCGATAATCAAAAATTACTAAAAGCTACAATAACGAAAAGAAAGAGAAAACACGGCAATCGTTTCCGATGCCCTTCGGGCATTCATATCAGGCGGGTAAACCCGCACTCTTTGGCTCACTATCGCAGCCTTGCTGCACGTTCGCCTTTTAAAGTTAATGTCGGGCAATGCCCGACCTACAAGCTTGCTGCACGTTCACCATTTTTAAAGTTATTGTCGTGGCATTGTCACGTCCTTGTTTAGCAAATGTAAACGTTCCCTCTCCTAACAGGAGAGGGGTAGGGTGAGGTGTCAATCTACAAGCCAGTGACTAGTGAATAGATTTTTGTCGGGCAATGCCCGACCTACAAATTTATAAATTCGCACGCGTGTGAGCCTTGGCGAACCATAGCGTGCGTAAGTGATTGGGCGTATGCCCAAAGATTAATACATTTGAGCGAAAGCGAAAATGTCGGAAACAACGGCTGTTTTTCAAACGTAGGAAGCGACGGACGTAAAACGAAGTTTTACCGACGGCGGGAGGACAGTCTCGGAGAAAATAGACTCCGTTAGCCCAAAAAATATTAGCGGACGACGAGACTC
>CALUTM010000013.1 GCA_944323705.1 Candidatus Gastranaerophilales bacterium | reverse complement strand
ATATAGAAATTAGAGGTGTTCCTCGAAGTAAAGTCTACAAGTTGGGAGGTTATATTTACCCCCGCACGTAGACATTTGGTCGGAACACATTTTGTAAAATACCTAGCAGATATAGAAATTAGAGGTGTTCCTCGAAGTAAAGTCTACAAGTTGGGAGGTTATATTTACCCCCGCACGTAGACATTTGGTCGGAACACATAGGTAAGAAGCCAAGCTTGAATAAAAGCCACAAGTGTTCCTCAAAAGTAAGCTTACAAGTCGGACAGTTATATTTACCCCTCCACCTTCTGTTGATTTATTCCTCTTCACGTAAGAGTAAAATCGCAGTATTCAACTCTTCCAACAGGTATTGAAGTTGTTGATTTATATTTTCGGGGTTGTATATCGAGCCGCTTTCCGAATAGGCAAGATAGCGTTGATATGTAACGGCTTCTTTTCTTAAAAGTGCTATTGATTTAACATATCTGTTTACTTCCTGAAGCTTTCTGAAACTTTCATAAAAACTTTCGGGCTTTCCGTCATATTTTTCGGTCAAATTATCAATGTTAAGGGTAAGGACATTGGCTTTTGTTATAAATAATTGCAAGCTTTCATTTTCTTCTATACAATCAACAAGCTTTTCCAACATCGGGATTACTTCGTTTGCATCATTTACAAATTCGGAGGTTTTATCTTTTTTTTGAATAATATTAATGAAGGCAGGGTTATCTTTCGGTACGGGCTTGAGCTCTGCGGGATTATTAAATCCCTCTTGAGCTTCAAAAATAGGTGTAGTTACTTTTGTTTTTGATTTTTCGATTTTATTATTAATGTTTGGTAAGGTTCCTGCATAACCTTTACCCTCCAGTTCTTTTTCCAGAGCTTTGTCTTTTTTATTCCAAAAAAACGCGTGTGAAGGAAGGGTTATGCTCAATAGTATTAAACAGACCAGAAACTTTTTCATAACTATATTATAACTGTATATTAATAAAAATCAAAACTTTGCCTAAGTGTAGAATAGCTTTTTATTGTATTTTTTCATAATCTTTTTCGGTAAGGAGATTGTTATGTGTGAAATTGAAGATATAAAAGCAAGACAGATACTTGATTCCAGAGGAAATCCGACAGTAGAAGCAGATGTAAGGCTTATAGACGGTTCTATCGGGCGTGCTTCCGTCCCTTCCGGGGCATCTTGCGGTATTTATGAGGCAAGGGAGTTAAGGGACAAAATCCGTGAGGATTATTTCGGAAAAGGGGTCTTAAAAGCCGTTGATAATATTAATTCGGTAATTACTCCGAATTTGCTTGGGGAGGATGCTTCTAATCAAAAACTTATTGACGATATTATGATAGAGACGGATGGCAGTTTTAATAAATCCAATTTGGGGGCGAATGCTATTTTAGCGGTGTCGCTGGCATGTGCAAGGGCTGCTGCGGCTTCTTATGAATTGCCGTTGTACAGATATTTGGGAGGTATGTGTGGGCGTATTCTTCCGACTCCGATGATGAATATTTTAAACGGTGGTGCTCATGCCAATAATAAACTTGATTTTCAGGAGTTTATGATATCTCCTGTCGGGGCTCCAACATTTTCTGAGGCATTAAAGGCGGGCTCTGAGATATTTCACACCCTGAAAGCGATATTGAATGAAAAGGGTTTTTCTACCACTGTAGGTGATGAGGGTGGTTTTGCACCCGACTTTTTGTCTGCAAGAGAAGCAATCGAGACGATTATTGCAGCGATTGAAAAAGCCGGATATAACACAAATAATGTAAAACTTTGTCTTGATGTTGCCGCTTCCGAATTATATGAAGAAGGTGAGTGCTCGGGCGGAGTTTGTTCTCTAAGCCGATATTTTTTGAAAGGCGAAAACAGAAAATTAACTTCGGAGGAGATGATAGAGTATCTTTCTGAACTGGTGAACGACTATCCTATAATATCAATTGAGGACGGTATGGCTCAGGATGATTGGCTTGGATGGCAAAATTTGACGGACAAGCTTGGAAACAGGTGCCAATTGGTCGGTGATGATTTGTTTGTGACGAATACTTCCAGATTAAAGCAGGGGATAGATAAAGGAATTGCAAATTCAATTCTTATTAAACCAAATCAAATCGGCACTCTTTCCGAAACTCTGGATGCAATCTTAATGGCACGGGAAAACGGTTATACAGCAATAGTTTCTCACAGATCGGGTGAAACCGAAGACAGTTTTATTTCGGATCTTGCTGTTGCTTCAAATTGCGGCTTAATCAAAACCGGCTCCCTTTCGAGAACTGACAGGATTGCAAAATATAACAGACTTTTGAGAATAGAAGAAGACTTGGCTGCTTGGGGAAAATATCAGGGTATAGCTTCTTTTAAAGCTCGCGGCGTCCCTCTATAGCCCTTGCCAGAGTGACTTCATCAGCATATTCCAAATCTGCTCCGACAGGTAGACCAAATGCTATACGGGAAATTTTTATTCCGAACGGTTTAATAAGTTTTGTAAGATATAGGCTTGTGGCTTCTCCCTCTACGGATGGCGAAAGTGCAAGTATAACCTCTTGGACCTCTTCATCCGTAAGCCTTTGCAACAACTCTTTTATTCTGATATCTTCGGCACCGATTCCGTCGATAGGAGAAATAAGCCCTTGTAATACATGGTAAAGTCCGCGATATTCGTTTGTTTTTTCAATCGCAATTAAATCCTTTGTTTCCGCAACAACACAAATCACCGAGCGGTTTCTGTTAGTGGAAGAGCAGATTTCACAAGGTGTTTGGGTTGAGATATTGAAACAAATTTCGCAAGTTCTGGCACTTTTCTTTGCTTCTAAAATAGCATTCGTAAATTTTTCAACTTCACCGAGAGGCATTTTAAGCACTTGAAAAGCCATCCGTTGTGCTGATTTCGGACCAACGGACGGAAACTTTTGGAATTGTTCGATTAGTGTTGCTATGGACTTTGGATAAATCATGTGAACCTTTTCGACAAAGTGACGAATAATTAACCCGTGAGAGGGCGTTATCCCTAAAATAGTCCGGGAATGCTTATCCCGCCTGTTACGGCTTTCATTTTTTCTTCCATTACTTTTTGGGCTTTGCCGGAGGTTTGGTTTATTGCCGTTGTAATGATGTCTTCAAGCATTTCGATTGTATCTTCGGAAACGGAGGACGGGTTTTCCGGGTTTATAGCTTCCGCAGAAAGCTTGATAGACTTAAACAGACCTTTACCGTCACAAATGACTTTTACGGAACCGTTAGCGGCTTCTCCTTCTATATCCATTTTATTCAATTCATCTTGTGCTTCTTTTAATCTTTTTTGAATATTTTGAGCTTGTTTCATCATATTCATCATGTTCATCATAATTATTACTCCTCCTTTTATATCTGGTTTTCAATTTTTGCCATTAACTCGTCATCAATATCAAAGTTTGCATAAACATTTTGTACGTCATCATTTTCTTCCAATTTGCCGAGCAGTCTCATTATATTGATGGCAGTTTTTTCGTCCGTAACTTCTATTGTGTTTTGAGGAACTCTGGTAAATTCCGCGGAAACGGCTTTAAAGCCTTCGGCTTCCAACCCTTCGGTAATCGGCTGAAGGTTTGGAATTGAGGTATAAACTTTGTATTCTTCCTCTTCTTCCGTAATATCTTCCGCATCAAGGTTAATAGCTGCTTCAAAGAGTTTTTCGTAGTCAACATCATCTTTGTTGAACGTAATACAACCCTTTTTGTCAAACATCCAACCTACACAGCCTGTTTCGCCCAGATTTCCGTTAAATTTTGTAAAATAACTCCTTACATCGCCTGCCGTACGGTTTTTATTATCGGTCATAGCCTCTACAACAACAGCAACTCCGCCTGCAGCATAACCTTCGTAAACTATTTCATCGTAGTTTTCGTTGTTTCCCGCACCGGAGCCTTTTTCTATTGCTCTTTTTATATTATCGTTTGGAAGTCCTGCCGCTTTTGCTTTTTCTATCGCGGTTCTAAGTCTGAAATTCCCCGCAGGGTCGGGACCGCCAAGCTTTGATGCTACAATAATTTCTCTTGAAAATTTCTGAAATTCCGCTGCTCTCAAAGAGTCTGTTTTTGCTTTTTTATGTTTTATGGTTGACCATTTCGAGTGTCCGCTCATATTAATATCCCCTTTATCCCATAATGTACTTATGCTTTACAATAATACATAAAATCTAATCAGATGGCAAGAGCAGGATGCTTAACATTTGTTTATAAAAATAGCAAAATTTTTTTTTATGGGGTTATAATATATCATCATGCGAATAAATAATTTACTTATTTTCCCGTATTCACAACAGAATGCAGGTTCTCTAAAAGAAAAACAATCAAGCCCGTCATTTGTCGGTTTAACCAAAAGGATGAAAAAGAAAACTTATATTGACGGACAAAAAGATATTAAGGAGTTTGTCGATAAAAGGAAAGATAAAAGCCTTATGGTGGGTAAGCTGCCCGGATTTATGTTTGCTAAACTTCCTGCGGATAAAAAGGAAGAAGCAATAAAAGAAATATATGATGCTTTTGATATTGTCAGCAATGATTTGAGAGATTTTGACGAGTCAAAGGTTTATACTATAGATGAAATTACAAAGAGACGAAACAAATCAACAGTAGAAACTCTTGAGAATGTCTTGCGAAAATATAATATTTTGGGAAGATGGGATGATTTTGATATTGTCTATCTGGGAAAAG
The DNA here is from genome assembly GCA_944323705.1 of Candidatus Gastranaerophilales bacterium. Classification (GTDB taxonomy): domain Bacteria; phylum Cyanobacteriota; class Vampirovibrionia; order Gastranaerophilales; family Gastranaerophilaceae; genus CAG-196. The sequence goes on along the minus strand of CALUTM010000013.1, from coordinate 35,729 downwards.
GCGGCAAGGGTGCCGGTTATAAACTGGAAGGACTCAGGGATATGTACGGACCTGATGAAGATGAATTCATAATAAAAGTTTTTCACATGATAGAAGGTGAGAATTGGCAGCCGTATAAGAGCCATGGATGTTATGCGGAGATTAACAGTGCTCAATATTGGATGAATACTGTCGGCAGTGACACAAACAGAGGAAAATTCTTTTTCGGGAGTTTAAAGAGCGGATACATGGTAAATAAATACGTAGACGATGATGTCCGTCTGCCAAAGAGAAATATTAACCCATACAGGTATGGTTTGAAGTGTACCGATGAAGATGCACTTAAGAAGCATAATGTGTCTGCAAAGGATACAGTTTTGATTGGGGCGGTGTAAGGGTTATTAACAGGCTTAAAAATGGTGATAAATTTGCACGAAAGATAGCTGAACATATAAAAAAGACACCGGAAGAATACCGTCTGCTTGAATGGTACAAGCTGCTTGCAAAGAAAACAGGTGCTGATGCAAGCAAAAATGCCGGTTTGGCAATGAGTATAAAGCACTTAGACAATAAGGATTATTATATTGATACTTGTTTAAAACTTGGAGAGCCTAAGGTTAATCAGGGTTTGGCGTATGTGTTGAAATATCTTTCTTATAACGATGCATTAAAATATTTTGAAAAACTTGTGCAAACAAAAGATGTAATTACGCAGGTGATATTGTTCAATGAGATACCTCTTCTTTGTATGAAGCATAGAGACGATAAGATAAAAGACGATTTACAGACGATTCGTTCGGATATTTTGCCTGCAAGAATTGCAAGTTATTATGATATAGCGGAAAAATATGCACTTCCCGAGTCAATCGAGCATTTGGCAAGCTTTGTGCATTTGCTTCCGAAGGATAAATTCAGAAATTATTACAATCGTCTTGCGGAAATTGATAATGAGGCATTGCAGGATAGGTTGATATATAAGCTTTCTAATGTATCATCCGAGAATGCGATTTATGTAAGGAAAAAATTGGCAGAGGTTGTTAAGAATGATTCTTTGAAGAAAAAATTATTGTCCTCTTGTGCACTATATTCCGGCTCACAAATAGAAAAAATAAAATCAATGCTGACTGAAGGTCTGAAGAAAACTATAAAACATGTTTAATATTGATAAATATGCGAATTTATATTAGTATAAAAAAATGGTTTTATTTAATCTTTTTGTAATCGCATTCTTATTATTTTTAAACGGTTTTTTTGTAGCAGCTGAGTTTGCTCTGGTCGGTGTAAGAAAGACCAGAATACAGCAACTTTCAAATGAAGGAAATTTTGATGCCAAACTTGCCTTGGACGCTGTTAAACACATAGACAAATATATTGCTGCCGTACAGCTCGGTATAACTATTGCAAGTTTGGGTATCGGTTGGGTTGGCGAATCTGCAATTGCAAAACTCATACATCCAATATTTGAGTTTCTTCCGAATGTTGCTGAGACGGTTGCGACGCATACACTCTCTGTTACGATTGCATTTGCCCTGATTACAGTATTGCACGTTGTGATTGGAGAATTAATGCCCAAATCCATAGCATTACAGTTTCCCGAAAAAACGACACTTTGGGTTGCAAAGCCGATGTTTATCGTAACTAAGATTTTTTCTCCCATGATATTTTTATTAAACGGGCTTGGTAATGTTTTGCTTAAATTATGCGGGATTGAACCGGCAAGTTCGCATCAGATGGTCCATACGACGGAAGAACTTAATATGCTTATTGATGCAAGTTGTAAGGGAGGAGTATTAAAAGAACAAGAGGCGGAAATTTTGCAGAATGTGTTTAAGTTTTCGGATTTAACTGTTGTTGAAATTATGGTGCCTCGTCCCGATATGGTTTGTATTTCGGCGGATGCTTCCGTGGAGGAAATTAATAATATAATTATTGAAAATCAATACACAAGATATCCTGTTTACGACGGCAGTTTGGATAAAATTTTGGGATTTTTGCACATAAAGGATATATATCCTTTGATTGTAAAGAAGGAAAATGTTGAACTTTCGTCTTTGCTCAGGGAGGCTTTTTTTGTACCTGAGACAATGCTTATAGACAATCTTGCTTTAGAATTTCAAAAAAGAAGGGCTCAGCTTGCTATTGTAATAGATGAATTTGGCGGGACAAGCGGTTTGGTTACCCATGAGGATGTTATGGAAGAAATTCTGGGTGAAGTTTGGGATGAGTTTGATGACGAAGAACCCGAGATAAAGCCGTTAAATAACGGGGCTTATGAGGTTTGCGGGAAAATGCGAACGGACGAGTTTTGTGAATTTTTTAGCGTAGTATTATCAGATGATGACGTAAATACTATAGGGGGATATTTTATGAAAAAATTGGGAAGAATAGCCTCTGAAAATGACGAAATAAAAGATGAGTATTTTAAATACTGCGTAACAAAAGCTGATTCCGGCAGGATTGTAAAATTAAGAGTTGAACGGGCGGATTAGAAATTTAATGGCATTTCCCGCAATGTGCTGCTCCATTGCATATTCTACTTTGTCCAACGGAAGTTCCGCTGTAATAAGTTTTTCTACTTCTATTTCTCCCGTAGAAATTAAATCGAGTGCTTGCCGGAAGTATTTGGGGGTATGATGAAATACGCTCATCAGGCGTATGTCTCCGTAGTGCATTTTTGTGGTATCAATACTTACTTTAGAGCCGGATTTGCATCCTCCGAAAAAGTGTACCGTGCCTCCCGGTCGTACACAAGAGAATACCAGCTCCCATATCTCCGGCATGCCGACACATTCTATTGCAACATCAAGCCCTTTTTTCTCATCAGAAAAATCTTTAAATATTCTTTCAGGGTTTGAGTATTTCTTCAAATCCACAATTTCGTCCGCATGGGCAAATTCATCCGCTAATTTTAACTTTATCGGATTTCTTCCCGCAACAATAACCCGTGCTCCTTTTAGTTTACACAATCTTGCAAACATAAGTCCGATTGGACCGATACCGATTACGCCTACGGTTTGTCCGGGTCTTATTCCCGTACGTTCGACCCCGTGAACAACATTGGCAAGAGGCTCGGAAAAAGCCGCTTTTTCAAACGTAAGACTCGGCGGCAGGAGCAAAGTATTTTTTTTCACAATTCTTTCCGGGACAACAATATATTCTGCATAGGCTCCGTTAAGTAAATCTAAATTTTCGCACAGATTATATTCGCCTCTTTTGCAGTAAAAACATTCTCCGCAAGGTGCCGAGTTTGCACATACGACTCTGTCACCCACTTTAACATTTTTGACATCCGGTGCAATTTTTGCAACTGTTCCCGAAAATTCATGTCCAAACCCGGAGGGGATATTTTTGATTAATACAGGATGCCCGCGTCTGTATGTTTTTACGTCAGTACCGCAGGTTAAGGCTGCTTCTATCTTTACAAGAATCTCACCCTTAGCAAGGGGTTTAATCATTGTATCTTCGTACCTTATATCCTGTGGTCCGTAGAATAAAACGGCTTTCATTTATTTTATAACCTTTAAAATTTCAGCGGTTATATCATCCCCGCCATAAACTACCGCTGATTTGGGTAATACCATCGTGTATCCCATCTCTGTTGCTTTTTTGCCGATTGCTGCAGTTATATTTGCGTCTGCTGCCTTCAGCTTGGCTGCATATTCTTTGGCATTAGCTTCTCTTTTTGCTACCAATTGTTTTTCGTACTGAGCCGCAAGTGATTTTTTCTTGTTAGCATCTGTCTGTTTATTTACATCTGCCTGGGCATTTTTTATGAACTTTGCCAGTTCTTTATTTTTGGCTTCCTGAGATGATCTTAATGTTTTTACCTGAGAAGATGCAGCAACAACTTTTTGAATATCAACGACAGCTATTTTAGGTGTTGTTGGTGCTGCAAAAACTGATGTACAAAACAGTAGTATAACAGCGGATGCGATAATTCTTTTTAACTTCATAATCAGCCCTTTCTTTTTATAAGAAGTAGTATTGTCGATACAATTATTATACCAACGGACATAAATATTGCAACAGGCATTCCGAATACATATCTTACGCTGTCTAATCTTATGCTTTCCACCGCAATTCTTGCTATTGAATATAAAATAAGATATATTAAAGCAAAATGTCCTTCTCTTTTTATTTTGCCGCTTTTCATGAGAGCAAATAAGACAATGAAAATGAAAATATCTAAAATGCTTTCATAAAGAAAAGCCGGATGAAAATAGTTGCAATCCTGATATGGAACAGGACGATATTGGGGAGCTATATACAGTTTCCAAGGCAGGTTAGTGGGTATACCGAAAGCTTCGGAATTGAAAAAATTCCCCCACCTGCCTATTGCTTGTGCTATAGGCAGACCAAATGCACAAACATCGCATAACTTGAGGGCAGAAACGTTATGTCTTTTTGCAAACAGCCATAATCCCAACCCGCCTCCAAGGATAGCTCCGTGAATCGAAATTCCGCCGTGACGTATTGCTATTATTTCTGTCGGAAATCGCAGATAAAAATCATAATTTAATGCACAATAATATAATCTCGCACCAATAATTCCAAAAATAATTAAATAAGGTGCCATATCAATAACGGTTTCTTTTGCAAGTTTAAAATACTTTGTTCCTAACCAATCTGATATCAGAGTGCCGACAGAAATTGCTAATGCCATAATGACACCGTAATAATATATATTAACACCGAAAACGGTACATAAAATTTGAGATGGTGAACTAAACATTATTCTTCAGCTTTCGAAGTTTCGCCGTTAATGAATAAGTTTATTTCGGCAATTAACTCTTCTATAGTTTTCCTGTCCTCTGTATCAGGCGTCATTTCCAAGTATTTGGATAAATTCTCTGCCGCATATTTCTTTAATTCAGCGGCTTTTGCTTTGTCTTCATCCGAAATTTTTGTTTTTTCATCGGTTACTTCAAGTACCTGGTCTGCCAAATCGGTTTGAGCCAAACCCAGAGAGTAATAAAAATCTGCATAGTCCGGTTTTATCTTAATTCCGCCTTCAAAAGCTTCAATTGCTTTTTCATATTTTTTTGCATTAATTGCCGCAATACCCAGATTATAATAGGTCTCATACATTGTGGAGTCTAAATCAAGGCTTGCCTGTAACCTGTTCATTGCAGACTCATAATCACCTTTTTCCATATATTCTGCTGCTTTATTATTAAGCTCTTGTACCGCTATATTATTAATACAAGCTGTGGTGACGACTGCTATAAACAGCACTGACACAATCATTAAAGCTTTTTTCATATCAACTGTATCCTCAATCTGAAAATATTTAATTGGTATTCTAATACACATTTGTCAAATAATCAAGTTTGTAAAAAATGTGTCGGGAAATTAATGAAGGAATTTTTAAATTACAATTGCCCAAAACCTACTCGTTGCGGTACAAATTGTATTCTGATATTTTTGGAGTATACTTTACTTAAGAGGTAAATCAGTTATGAAAGATATGTTGGATAAAATAGTTCGGATAGAAAAGAAATATGTCGAGTTGGGAGAAACTCTTTCCGATCCGAACGTAATAGCGGATTATAACAAGTTTCGCGATTTGTCAAAGCAAAGAAAATCGATGGAAGAAACCGTTGAACTTTATTACGCTTGGAAAAAGGCAACAGAAGCGATAGAGGACGCAAAACAACTTATTCACGAAGAAAAAGATGAAGAGATGCGTCAGTTTTTAAAATCCGATATGGAAGAAAACGAAAAAAAAGTTGCGGAATACGAAGAAAAAATGAAAATTCTCCTGTTACCGAGAGACCCGATGGATGATAAAGATATTATGTTAGAAATCCGTGGCGGTGCAGGCGGTGACGAAGCAAATATTTTTGCGGGAGATTTGATGAGAATGTATTTGCGTTATGCCGATAAAAAAGGTTGGCAGACACAAATTCTCAGCAAAACCGATTGCGAAGCGGGCGGCGTAAGCGAAGTAATTATTTCAATGAAAGGTGACAGTATTTATTCCCGTTTAAAGTACGAATCCGGCGTACACAGAGTGCAGCGGGTTCCCGCAACGGAATCTCAAGGTCGCGTGCACACTTCAACCGCAACGGTCGCGGTTATGCCTGAAGTAGATGATGTTGAAGTCGAATTAAATATGAACGATGTGGAAATTACAACGGCACGTTCGGGCGGAGCCGGAGGTCAAAACGTTAATAAGGTTGAAACTGCGGCAAGGGTTTTCCATAAACCTACAGGAATAATGATTTTCTGTACGGAAGAACGTTCACAATTGCAAAACAAAGAACGGGCATTGCAGATTCTTAAGGCTAAGCTTTATGATATGGAAGTTCAAAAGCAAATGCAGGAAATAACGGACCTTAGACGCTCTCAGGTAGGAACGGGCGACAGGAGTGAACGTATAAGAACATATAACTTTCCGCAGGGCAGACTGACAGATCACAGGATAGGACAAAATTTGAATGTCTGGACCGTAATCGACGGGGATTTAGATGAGCTTATAGATTTGCTTACCGAATATGATCAAAAGCTTAAGCTTGAAAAGTTGGCAGAGGCAGATGCTTAGAAAATGTGCGGGATGCGGTGAACTAAAACCGAGAGAAAATCTTATAAAGATAACAAAAAATCATCTGAACGGAGAGGTTGTCATAAACCCGAATTCGGAAATATTTGGCAGATCTGTATATCTTTGTTATAATCAAAGTTGTATAGATAAGGCTTTTAAAAAATTAAGATTGAATAAAGCTCTCAAAACAAATGTATCTATAGATAAGCGGCTTTTGGAAGATATGCTTAAGAAAAAAATTTGAAAGGGAATATATTAAATGGACAGTTTAAGAGTTAGTGAATTAGCACGTGAGCTCGGTATGACAAGCAAAGAAGTCATCGAGAAGTTTGGAGAAATTGATATTATCGTAAAGTCTCACTCTAATACTGTCAATCCTACGCAAATTCGAAAACTGAAAGAGCATTTGGGTTTGATGCCTAAGAAATCTTCCGCCAAACCTAAAGCTTTTGTTGTAAAAAAAGCTAAAGTTCAGACAGAAGAGCTCAAACAAGAGGAAGAACCTAAACAGGAAGAAGAAAGCAAACCCGTAACAAAAACAGAAAAAACGGAAGAGGTTAAGCAAGAAGAAAAACCTGCCGTAAGAATAGAGCGTACTAAGATAGAATATCCTAAAAATCAATCAAGAATCGAAATTGTAAGAAAGGCTCCGGCAAAAGGAGTAAATGTTGTTAAAAAAACTGAAAAACCTAAGGAAGATAAGCCGATTGTTAATAAGGCTCCGCAAGAAAAGAAGCTTGTAGAGCGTAGAATTATTCCTCAGGAAATTTATGAAGGTAAAGGCGGGCCTTCATCTAAGAAGAAAAACGATTCCAGAAGAAAAGATAAAGATTTTAATTCCAAAAAAGAAGATCAGGAAATGATTTCTTTGGAAAAGGCTGCGGCTCAAAAGCATAAGAAAAAATCTCATAAAGAAGAGGCTCAGGAGGAAGTTACACAGATAGTTGTTAATTCTCCGATGACAATAAGTGAGCTTGCGGACAAAATTCATAAGACTCCTGCTGAAATTGTTAAATATTTGATGTTTCAAGGAGTTATGGCAACCGTAAATCAGCTTATTGACGTTGATACCATTAAAAAGGTCTGTGAAGAGTACAATCTTGAAGTGTTGGAAGAAGACTTTGAAGCCTTTATGGAAGAAGAGTTGGAAAAAGAACAGAAGCAAAAGGCTTTAACAGAGGTTGATAAAAAGTTATTGAAGAAACGTGCACCTGTTGTCAGTATTATGGGACACGTTGATCACGGTAAAACAACTCTTTTGGACAGTATTAGGGCATCGAAACACAAGATTGTTGCAACCGAAGTGGGCGGTATAACTCAATCAATAGGTGCATATACCGTATATCTTGATAATAACCACGAAAAGAAGATTGTATTCGTGGATACTCCGGGGCACGAAGCTTTTACCGAGATGAGGGCACGCGGTGCAAAGGCTACCGATATTGCAATTCTTGTTGTAGCTGCAGATGACGGTATAATGCCCCAGACAATTGAGGCAATAAACCATGCTAAAGCAGCGGAGGTGCCGATAATTGTTGCAGTGAATAAAATTGATAAACCGGGAGCCGATCCTGACAAAATTTTGCAGCAGTTAACGGAACATGGTCTTGTTCCTGAGGCTTGGGGCGGTGATACGATAACTGTTAAGGTTTCCGCTTTGCAGGGGACCGGTATTGACGAACTTTTGGAATATATTTTACTGGTAGCGGAAATTCAGGACTTGAAGGCTAATCCGAAAGCAGAAGCATCGGGCGTAGTAATTGAGGCAAACCTTGATAAAGGAAAGGGACCTGTAGCAACGCTTCTTGTTCAAAACGGTACTTTAAGAACAGGAAATTGTATTGTTGTCGGTACTGCTTGCGGTAGGGTAAGGGCTCTTCTTTCCGATTCAGGCGAAAGGATTACAAAGGCTGAACCGTCTACTCCGGTTGAGGTTTTGGGCTTGACGGAAGTTCCGAATGCAGGGGATTACTTTGAAGTCGTTAAGAACGAAAAAGAAATGAAGGCGATTGTTGATAAACGTAAAGAAAAAGAGCGGAACAAACGTCTTGATGCGATGTTGCCTGCTCATATGAGAAGAGAATCCGGTGCGGCAGAGGGTGATGTTCCGCATCTGAACTTGATTATAAAGGCAAATACGCATGGTGCTGCTGAGGCGGTATCTCAAGCGATTGCTCATCTTGAATCTAAAGAAATTGTTACAAAGATTATTCATGTCGGTGTTGGTGATATTTCGGAAGCTGATGTTATGCTTGCATCCGCATCGAATGCTATAATTCTTGGATTTACGGTCAAAGAAGATTCCAACGCATTGGCAGCTGCTGAAAAAGAAGGTGTCACTATTAAGAAATATGATATTATTTATCAGGTTCTTGAAGATATAGAAAAGAAAATGATATCTTTACTTTCACCGGAAATAAAAGAAGTTGCAACGGGGCAGGCTGAAATAAGACAAATATTTACCGTTGGTAAAGTTCAAAAGATTGCCGGCTGTTATGTAACAGAAGGTAAGATTAACAGAAATGATACCGCAACAATATACAGAAACGGAGTGGAAATCTTTAAGGGGGCTGTTGATCAGCTAAAACGATTTAAAGATGACGTGAAGGAAGTTGCACAGGGATTTGAGTGCGGTCTGTCTTTTGTTAAGTTTAATGATATACAAGAGGGTGATATCGTTAAATTTACTACGACAAAAGAAATCGAACGCTCGGAACTTGAATAGACGTTTTGTTTAGGTTGATGTCTATAGGTTTATCTTTGCATGTTTGCAAATAATTTATGGATTACGGTATGTTAAAAGATATTTGTAGTAATGTTTGCCTGAACAAAAATATATTAATGCTTGCTACGGTTGGTGTTTACATATTGGCACTTGTTTCCGTATTTTGGGGAGTTCAGTTTTGGACGGCAGGTATTTTGACTCTGATACTTATTGTTTTCTTGGTCAAAAATCTTTTTCCCGCAAAATATGTCCTTGTGTGGGCGATTATATTTTATTTGGGTGTACTCAATACATCTTTCAGGCTTAGAGAAACAGACGATTTATTGAATATCGCACCGGTAAATTCGACTGTTTACGGCAAAATTCTTTCCATTCCGCAGAACAAAGACGGTAATAAACAAACCTTCTTTTTTAGTGTTAATAAAATTGAGTATGATTCGACGGTCAAAGAATTTGATGACGAAAAGATTCTTGTTACCGTCAATTCGGATAAGAAGTTTAAAATTTATGACAGTTGTAAGATAGACGGCAGACTTTCGACTCCTTTTAAAGCGGGAAATCCTTCTCAGTTTGATTACGGTAATTACTTAAGAAATTTCGGAACTTATGCCGTGTTTTACGGAAAGAACGTGCAAATGTTCAATCAGCCTTCTACCTTGATGGAGAAAAGTTTACGGAAGATTAATGATTACAGGGAGAAAATAATTGAGATTCATTCACGCAATCTGAAAAGCCCTAATCTTGAAATTTTGGGCGGAATTGTATTCGGTGATGACGCGGTTTCTCCGCCTAAGTATATAAAAAATTCCTTTGTGAATTCGGGGCTTTTGCATATACTTGCGGCTTCTGGTATGAATGTTGCTTTTATTTTCTCGTTCTTTTACTTTTTTCTATCCGTTTTCAGAATTAATTACAAAGTAAATATTTCCTTTTGTATATTGACAGTCATTGTCTATTCCCTGATGACAGGCCTCGGGGCTTCTGTCGTCAGAGCCGCAGCAATGCTTATATTTGTTTTGGTCGGGAAGCTTATTGACAGAGATGCTCACAGTGTTTCTCTTTTGGCATTTGTTGCGTTATTAATGCTCATTTATAATCCTATGTACATAAATGATGTAGGTTTTCAGCTTTCATTTATTGTAACTTTCGGACTCTTGGTAATGACACCTTTTATGTTGAAGAGTAAAAATAAGTTTGTAAACTGGATTATCGGTACCGTAAGCGTTCCGATAATTGCCCAATTGTGGGTAATTCCCGTTCAAATTTTTTATTTCAATAATATAAGCCTATATTCGGTTTTTGCAAATATAATGAGTGTGCCGATACTATCGGTTATAAGTTTTGGAGGTTTTGTCAGTTCTTTGATTGCACCGATTACCCCGGAGATAGTATGCCGCATATTTGATTTTATCCTGAATCCCTTAATAACTGTGCTGGTAAATATTTCTGATTTTTGGGGGCGGCTTCCGAACGCTTCTTTGCAAACAACACATCCTTCCGTTTTCCAAATAATAATTTACTATGCGATTTTACTTAACTTTACGGCATTTTTAAGTAAAGAAATAAAAGAAAAATATATAAAACTTTTAAAAATAACTCTTTCGGTTTTAATTTTTATTTTGCTTTTATCACAGATTTCAATTCCGAATAAAAATCTTGAAATCACCGCTTTTGACGTAGGAAATGCCGATGCTTTTCTAATAAAGACTCCTGATAATAAATATCTTATGATAGATACAGGAAAAAGCGGGTATAATGGCGGAAAGTCTCAAGCTGAAATAATGATTTTAAAATATTTTAGAGATAAAGGTATAAAGAATATTGAAGCAATAATTGTTACCCACTTTGATAATGACCATTGCGGCGGGGCGGTTGACTTGATGAACGGAGTGAGCGTAAAGAATCTGTATGTAAATTCGCTTAATCATCCGTCAAATGCGGCAAAATTAATTTATGAAACTGCAAAGAAAAGAAACGTCAATTTAATATTGGCAAAAAGCGGGCAATTGGTATCGGATAATCCTAAAATAGTTAATTTTATAGCAAATGATTCCCGTGAAAATGACGATAATGAATCTTCCGTTATCACCCTTGTAGAATACAAGGATTTCAAAATGCTTTTTACAGGAGATTCGGGAGCGGAAACTTTCAATAAGCTAAAGTCGGAACTGCCGAAGGATATCACGGTTCTAAAAGTCGGACACCACGGTGCGGCAGGTGTCGTGAATGAATCAATGCTCAAATATCTTAACCCGAAAATATCCGTTATATCGGTTGGCGAAAATAAGTTCGGGCATCCGAATATTTACACGCTTGAACTTTTGAAGAATACTTGTATTCTGCGTACAGATGTTAATAATTCCATCAAATTTACAGTAGGCAAAGATGGTACAAATGTTTATACATATAATATTGCAAGAAAAACTTACAAAAAAAACTCCCTGAAAGGGAGTAAAACTTAGTAAGATGTAAGATTATATAAGAGAGTTTTAATTATTATTAATTAAGCGATAAAATTAGTACCGAATCTGTTAGCCCCGTAGAAGAACGATTCTCTCATAACTTGTTGTAGGTTTCTTTTTCTGACGATTCTGTTTCCGACTTTAGTATTAGCGATATCTTCAACGGATTTTTGGTAGCAAGATGTAACAAGAGAGTTAATGTATTTATTCACGTTGCTTTCTTCAACGACGGGAGCTTGTGTGTTTTCGAATTCATCGAAGAAGTTGTTAATATCTTTAATATCATTATCTGTAACGTTGTTAGCTGTAGTGAATAACATTTTTTTGAACTCTCCTTAAATATCTCTTGTATATATATAAAGTATTTAAGTTTTCAAAAATTGCCTTTTTTGAGTCCAAATGTTAAGAAATGTAACATTGAATTTATTTTTTGCGAATTTTCGTAAAAAAGCTTAATGTTTTTGATATAATTTAGTTAAGTAATAATGGATTAAGCCCGTATTATTCTAAAAGATGATGAGTACTGGAAGTTTATGAGGGAAAGAATTCTTTTATTTGTAATTTTATCGTGTTTGGGAGTATTTTTGTACATATTCCAAAACCATGTAAATACAGTAGCAGGTTTCGTTATTTTATGTGTGTGTATGGTAATATACGGGCTTTATTCCATTGCTGCTACAAAGTATCAGAAACGTAAGCTTAAGAAATTTCCTCCGGTGGTTAACGAGAATTACAAACCGTTTGTATCAATTATGATACCTGCACATAACGAGGAAACCGTAATTGCAAACACGGTAGAAAATATTCTCTGTTTGGACTATCCTTCATTTGAGGTCATAGTAATAGATGACAGAAGCAGCGATAATACAGCTTCGGTGATAAAAGATTTGGAGTCACGTCATGACAAGGTTAAGGCTTTAATAAGAGAGAAGGGTGCTTTTCCGGGGAAATCAGCAGTTCTTAACGATGCTTTTAAAATAGCCAAAGGGGATGCTGTTTTGGTTTTTGATGCTGATGCGACGGTGGAACCCGATTTTTTAAATAAGCTTATGCCTAATCTGGAACCGTCTGACGTGGGTGCAGTTCAAGCAAGAAAAATTATAAGGAATAAGGATATTAACTTTCTCACCAGGTGTCAGAATAACGAATACACCTTTGACACTTATCTTCAGGTGGGGAGAGATGCCGTTAAGGGTGCTGTTGAACTCAGGGGGAACGGTGAGCTGATTAAGCGTGCTGCTCTTGAGGATATAAACGGTTGGAATAATTATACGATTACTGATGATTTGGATATGTCCACAAGGCTTCATATAAAAGGTTGGGACGTTCGTTTTTGCCCTGAGGCTTGTGTTTATGAGGAGGGTATTGTATACCTTCTGCCGCTTTTCAGACAACGCAGGCGTTGGCTCGAGGGGACAATAAGACGATATTTGGAGTACTTTGCAGAGGCAATGAAGTCCAGGAAAATGTCTTTGAGGGCAAGATTTGATATGGCAGTTTATATTACTCAGTTTATAATGCCGCTATGGTTTATGATGGAGGTTGCATTCAGGGTTGTAAAATTTTTGACGGATAAAATTGATCCGTATAGCCTTCATAATGTTTTATGGTCGTCTTTAATAGTTTCCGCGGTTGTTGGATTTGGATTTTTCTTAGCGATAAGATACAGCTTGCGTCGTTACGGAAATTTGTCGAGACTTAAGGCATTCCGGCAGGCTTTGGAAACGACGATTTATTTCTTTATAATATGGTTTCCAATGGAGTTATTTATTTGTGGTAAAATATTATTCTGTAAGAAGGATATGAACTGGGGTAAAACTGCTCACGGACTTGTTAGAGAAGAGAAAACCCGTCAGGAATTAGAACTACAAGAGGTATAAATAGTAATGACAACAGATTTTGAGTATGTAAGAGAACACGTAAGAATGGTGCCTGATTTTCCTAAGGAGGGTATTTTATTCTTGGATATAACGACCGCAACAAAAGATGCAAAAGCAATGCGGATTATGGTGGATTTTTTGTATGAAAAATTCAAAGATGAAAGAGTAGATTATGTTGCGGGAATTGAGTCAAGAGGCTTTATATTTGGGGCAGCTTTGGCGTATAGGTTAAATGCGGGGTTTATTCCGATAAGAAAGCCAAATAAACTCCCTGCAAAAACTATCAAGGAAACATACTCGTTGGAGTACGGTACGGATACTATAGAGATGCATGAAGATGCTCTTAAACCCGGGGATAGAGTGCTTGTTTTGGACGATTTACTGGCAACCGGCGGAACTTCTCTTGCGGCTTGCAAATTGGTAGGACGAGCAGGCGGAGATGTTGTTGCTGCGGCTTTTATAATCGAATTAAATCCGCTTAAAGGCAGAGCGAAGATAGAAGCTGACGGTGTAAAAGTGGTCTCAATGTTGGATTATGATTTAGATTAGTATTGAGAGGCTTTTGTCGGCATGTTGCGGCAGAGATTGTATCAAACTATTCAGTAGTATTTTGCTATGCAACATGTGTGAAGTGTTTGAAAAGTCTTATAAAAGCCGTCGCAGGACGGATAAAATTACTATTGCGAATTTGTCGGAATTCAGGGGGTAAATGGGGGTGAATGAGGTAAATGTAACAGAAGAATCATCTCTCTATTTTCTCGTTATTCAGAAGAAGCGAAACGACTGAAGAATCTCTTAAGTGTTAACTTCTTATTCACTTAATCACTCCGTCACTTAGTCACTTCTTTACTACTCACGAATTACAAAAATCAAAGTTTATAAAAAGCTGGATTGCTTCGACTTAATCAGTCTCGCAATGACAGAAATAGAGATTCATCGGGCTTGATATGATACTTTAACGTCCAACCGTTTTTATTTCTCCCGCCCTCTGAAAGACGTAGGATTAGTAAATATAACCCTAGACTGATTACATTTACCCCTCTGAATGACGTAAAACTAGCCCGACAAAAATCTCCTCACTAGTCACTATTCACTAGCTTGTAGGTCGTGGCATTGCCCGACAATAACTTTTTATATTGTATATCAACGGCATTTACCCCAATCTTCTGTAGAAGATTGACACCTCACCCTAACCCTCTCCTGTTAGGAGAGGGAATTTCTTGGTATATTAGACATTAGCTTTCAAAGGTGAACGTGCAGCGAGACTGCAATTTGAGCTACAAATCAAACGGTGACTCTTCTTTATAATAATTCTTTTTTGCTTTACGCATTTTTGCGTTGCGTTTTTTTACGTCTTTGGAAACTTTTTTGTATGCATTATCAAGCGATACTTTGGCAATCGGTTTATTTGTCGCCCTGTCGTTTACCACAAGCCAATAAGATTGCTTAACATTATTCACGGCAAATGAAATTTTTCCCGCAAACCTGTCACCGGGTTTTAATTGTGAAAAAAGAAGCTTGGTGTCACCGAAAATAGACGGATTAAAAACTGCGTTATAATCGTTAACCAGTGCTAAATCCATGCCGGAAAAAGCCTTTTTTGACATATTGGAAATAGAAAGTGAGAGCGTTATTGTATTAACTTCTCCGAAGGGATCTTTTTCGTACAAAATATTAACTATTCTGATATCCAAACCGGGGAATTTTATTTCTTCCTGTTTTAAAGCTTCTTCTCTGTATACCGGAAGTTCAACATCCGATAAAATTTTGACTTTAATCTCGTCTCCGGGTGCAATCAAAACATTTTTACCTTTTCTGTATAAAGCCATTCCAAGCCCGATGGTTCCGCCAAGAGCAGCACCGCCTGCAAGTGTATAGCCTTGTGAAGCAATTGCTGCCTCTATTCCCAAAGCCTGAAGTGCAAATAATCCTCCTGCAAGCCCGCCGACAGCAGTATATCCGACATCTGTTGCCACAATTTTTGTGGCTGCTTTCAGAGGATGCAGTTTTGTAGACATTTTTCCCTCTATCGGAATCTCTCGTCCGTCGGGAGTTACAAGGTAGTCAAAACTTAAGC
The DNA here is from genome assembly GCA_944323705.1 of Candidatus Gastranaerophilales bacterium. Lineage (GTDB taxonomy): Bacteria > Cyanobacteriota > Vampirovibrionia > Gastranaerophilales > Gastranaerophilaceae > CAG-196. Next base: position 20,062 of record CALUTM010000013.1, on the reverse strand, counting down.
TCAAATGCCCGTCTCTGCCCAAACGCTTTGCTTCACTGGTCTGAGTGATTGTACCGTGAGCAACCGTTCCTTTGGGGATTATGACCCCTTTATCTCCGATTACGTCAGAGGTTACTTCCGCAAAAAATTCGTCTCCCTCCAGAGAGAAAGAACCGTCCAACACCTGAGATACTGTCATCTCTATGACGTCTCTTTTCTCCAGAACCTCTTTTTTACCCGTAAAAAGCTTTTTATCAAGTTCCGTATATTCGTCGTCAAATTCTGCATGCCCTTGAAACGGGACATCTGCAAGAACTGCCGTGTTCATCAGGAATATACTTAATAAAAATACAGCTATCCTCTTCCTCATACCTAAATTATACTATGATATCCTCTTTTATCCAAATGTTACAAAAGACTGTTGTATATATCGATTGTAACTTTACAAATTCCCAAATTTCTGTCCACAAGACTCTTTATAGTATTTTTATAACATACCAAAAGAGCCTTATCCAAACTCTCCTCAAGGGCCTCTCTTATAGGGGTACAAATCTCACAAGGTCTTGTTCTTGGTTCAATTTTATCCGCTATGAAAATTATTTTTTCAAACATACTCATATTGACCTTGCCAAGCGTATGCCATCTTATAGCGGATAAAATTTCATCATCCCTGACCCCGAACTCCTTTTGGGCAACATACGCCCCTGCGGGAGCATGGTGCGTTTTAGGATTGCATAATTCTCCGTCTTCAAGTTCTAAACTTTTAAGAATTTCGAGTGTTTCAGATTTTGGCAGACATTTTGCACAATCATGAATCAACCCCGTAAAATAAGCCTTGTCCTTGTCTAAACCGTATTTTTCGGCAAGTTCTGAAGCACACTCCGCTGTACCAAGAGAATGCTCATACCTCTCTTCCGTTAAGTTTTTTTTCAGCCAATTCTTAATCTCTGTATAATCCATTTTCCTCTATATATTCCTTTACTTCCTTTATTGTACCATCTGAATGATTTTTTCTTACATCCGTCGAAGAAATATTTATATAATCCATCGGAGCAAGCTCATAGTCAAATCCCGCCTTCTGACGAATTTCTACTCCACGCGGGAAAACTATAAAGTGTACGAGTTTCTTTAATTCATCACTCTTGTACCAGGAATCAATTTTATCAAAAGCGTCGGTCCCTATTATAAAATTTAATTTCCCTTTTATATTATACATTTCTATGATTTTCTTTACGGTAATTAATGAGTAAGATTTCCCCTCAGATTTGTATTCAATATCTGAAATTTCAAACCCGGGGATATTTTTAATTGCCGCTTGGACCATGTTATATCGGTGCTCTGCCAATTCTTTATCAACGTTTTTATGCGGTGGAAGGTAAGAGGGAATGAAAATAATTTTTTCAAAACCGTAGTATTCAAGTGCAAATTCTGCCATCTTAAGATGTGCCCTGTGTATAGGATTAAATGTCCCCGGAAAAATACAAATACTCAAACCTTTTCTCCTAAGCTTTTCCCCTGTTTTCACCGTAATGTTTCTTTCAAGAAACCCTTATACTATATTTTAATATAAAAAAAAGCCTGATTTGAATTTATCAGGCACTCGTAAATTAGTTTGGGGAATTAAATTAGTAAGTAAGATAGGTATTATTATAGGTATTATTGTTTTGTTCTTGAAATAAATGTAACTCTTGATTTCATATCCATCGCGAAAAGTCTCATTTCATCCATCAAGACATAGGACTTATCCTCTGTTGGATTTTCATTTATGTAAAATTCACGCGAAATATTTGTAGCCATAGCGTTGATGTCATAGCTTTGCAGTAATGCCATTTTATTACCTCGTATTTATTCAACCCGATTATACATCTTACCTGGGGTTGAGATTTTAAACTCTTATATTTGTCTTACGTATATATAAAGTATATAAAAATTTTCAAATTTCAATCGGGCAGAGTTTTGTTACATTTCTTAATATTCCAAGGTTAGTCCAGGAATAGTTTTTAAGCTATTAGCTAAATACAGGTATAAATTGTAAAGTTTTGTAAATATTTCGCCAAAAACCCTAAAGTTTTTAGAAAAAATGCCGATATATATTATATATCATAAAAGAGGTGTGTATCATGTCAAATTTCACAGTCAACGGAGTATATACCTACACAAGTGCAAACATCTATTCATACCTTGGCAGAGTACCGGTCAATTCAAGGGCGTTAGAGCGTGCATTTGATGACTTTGATATTACTCCTACAGGTACAACCGATGATTTAAAAAAACTGAATAAGGCGATGTATGAAGAATACTCGCAGCAGGTTCAGCAGCAGATTGACAACCAGAACAATCAACAGGTCATCCCCTGGGCAAGTATATGTGCCCAGATAGGTATTCAGGCAACGGGTGATTATGACAAAGACTATGCTGAATTTAACAATGCTATTCAGTTATTGAGCCAGAGTGCTATCGATGGTCAGGCAATGACTTATTTTGCAGGGCTGAGGTCGGAAGCATCAAGGGCGTTTGGTTTATCCAATAAACCGGAAGCTCAGGAAGCACCAATATCCTATCGTGCCTATCAGGCACAGTTCATGCGATGATATCGATATTACTCAGTTTTTGGCACAGTCGCAGACTGTGCCTTTTTGTTTATATAGCTAATTACCGTGTTTGTGACAATGGTGATTATGTCCGTGACAGTTAGTATGGTCACTTTCGCAAGTATTTTCGCCTGTAACAAGTTTAGAATTTAAATATACTTCAACAAGTTCTTTTATGGGCAAAGTCGGGCAGCCGGAGATAAGTAGAACTCCGTTTTTGCTTAAAATTTCTTGCGGTCTGGCACCGATTCCGCCTGCAAGCACTACATTAACTCCTTGTTCGGATATCCATCCTGCACTTTGGCAGCTTATTCCTTCTTCGGGGGCTTTAGTTTCCAGGCTCAAGATTTCTTTTGTTTGCGGGTTAACTTCAACAAACGTAAAAGTCTCTGAGTGTCCGAAATGAGGGCATAGTTTTTCATCTTCCGTAGGTATTGCAATTTTCATAATTTTATCTCCTTTTAATTTGTCGATATTGTTTTGAAGCATAATAGCACTTTCGAGTGCTTCGGTCTCTGTTATATTATGTTTAAGAGCGTAATTTTTTAAAATATTTAGAATGTTTTCATTAATTCTCCTGTTAAACGGAATTTTTTTGAGGCATGTGCGTTTTCTTCCTGCATTAGCCCTTTGCCCACCCCATTTTATTTTATTGCATGATAAATTTTCTTTTATCTCCATAATGTTTATTATACATTTTTATCTTGAATTTATCAATACATAATCAAATTTAAGATTTAAATTTTTGCAGTTTTATTTGTTGTATAATCATCTTATGAATATACTTGTAACTGGAGCAAGCCGCGGAATCGGTGCGGCAATCGCTCAAAGATTAGCCGGATATAATGTTTTTGCCACGGCAAGGAATGAAGAATTGCTCAGAGGGTATAAGAGATACTATGTTTGTGATTTGACCCGTGATATTGAGGGGTTGGGCGATTATATCGAAGAGAATGAAATAGATGTTTTGATTAACAATGCGGGGGAGTATATTTATTCTTTGATAGATGAAGTAAACCGTTCTCAAATAGGGCACATAATGAAGGTTAATCTGGAAGCACCTCTGTATTTGATATCCAGAGCGGTTCCTTATATGAAAAAGCAAAAATGGGGACGTATAATTAATATAGGTTCAATAAGCGGAGTTATGGGCGAAGCGGGAGCAAGCTTATATTCTGCCTCCAAGGCGGGATTGATAGGAGCTTCAAAGGCTCTTGCATTGGAACTTGCGGAATATGGTATAACAGTTAATACCATAAATCCGGGTTGGGTTGAAACAGAGATGGGTAATTCTTCTGCTCAGGAGGGAGATTTTTCAAAGGAAGAAATTATAAGTTGTATTCCTCAGAAAAGATTTATTACGCCCGAAGAAATAGCAGGCATGGTCTCATATTTAATCTCTGATGATGCAAGAGGGGTCACGGGACAGTCGATAAATATGTGTGCGGGATTGAGTGTGGGGTATTGAAATGAAAAACAAAGATGAATTATTAAAATTGTATAACATGAATCTAGATGATTTATTAAACGAGTCAAAAAAATATTTAAAAGATGAGGTTGAATTTTGTTCAATAATAAATGCACGTTCGGGAAAATGTTCTCAAAATTGCAAATATTGTGCCCAGAGCTCGCATTATAATACCGATGTCGAGACTTATCCGTTGATGGATGTTGAAACCGTTGTTAGGGCGGGTGAGGATAGTGTAAAAAACGGTGCTGACAGAGTCGCAATAGTAACTTCGGGTAAAACACCAGATGAAAGCGATTTTGATACAATGTTGGAGATGATAAAAGCCTTAAATTCACATGGAATAAAGAGTTGTGCAAGTATCGGTATTTTAAACGAAGAGCAGGCAAAAAAGCTTTCGGAATCGGGGCTGGTCAGGTTTCATCATAATATTAATACCTGCAAGTCTTATCATCCGCAGATTTGTACAACACACAGCTATGATGACAGGATTAATACAGTTAAACTTGTAAAAAAATACGGCATGGAACTTTGTTGCGGCGTGATTATAGGTATGGGCGAAACCGTTGAACAGAGGATTGAAATGGCTCTTGAATTAGCGGAGATATGTCCTGACAGTATTCCCGTAAATATTTTGACTCCGATTAAAAATACTCCGTTTGAAGATTATTGGGACAAAATTGATGAAGAGAATGTGCTAAGGACACTTGCAATCTTTAAAATAGCTTGTCCTTCCGCATCAATAAGGCTTGCAGGAGGTAAAAAGGCTCGTTTGTCGACGGAAGTTATAGAAAAGGCTTTTAAATACTGCGTAGATTCCGCTATTGTGGGTAATTACCTTACAACAACAGGCTTTAGTCCGGCAGAAGATGAATTATTGGTTAGGAAGGCAGGGAGAAAATTAAGTGGAAAAAGAAAACTTGCCGCTATATAAATTATTTTTAATTTTTACAAAGATAGGTGCCATACTGCTCGGGGGCGGATATGTAATTTTGCCGATTATGACAAGTGAATTTGTTGATAAGAGGAAGCTTGTTTCACATGATGAAGTAGTTGATTATTTTGCTTTGGCACAATCGCTTCCCGGCATAATAGCTGCCAATATGTCTATGTTTATAGGGTATAAATTACGCGGTAAGTTCGGGGCATTAATTGCAATGCTCGGGGTAACGTTTGTGCCATTTTGGTGTATTGTACTTTTGGCTTCCGCAATAGGTTCTTTGACGGAAAACAATATTGTTCAGGGTGCATTATGGGGGGTAGGGGGTGCTGTTATTGCACTTATTGTTCTTACGGTAAGAGAGATGTGGCAAAAATCACATCGCGATTTGTTTTTCTATATTATTTTTGTTTTAACCCTCATAACACTTTTAGTTGTAAAGCTTTCGCCGATTCAGACGATACTTATTTTTTCCGTAATAGGAATTGTCTATAAAAGAATAGCGGAGGGTAAAAAGTGATATACCTCCATCTGTTTTTGGAATTTTTTAAAATCGGGTTATTTTCCTTTGGCGGCGGATATGCAACCATCCCGTTTTTGTATCATATATCTCAGGTTTATAACTGGTATTCGTTGGAGGAATTAACTCAAATGGTTGCCGTAGCATCGATTACCCCGGGTCCTGTCGGTATAAATGTTGCAACGTATGCCGGACTGAAGAGTGCGGGAATTTTCGGGTCTGCCCTTGCGACAATTGCAGAGATGCTGCCCTCGATGTTTTTGGTTATTATTGTTTCCAAACTCTTAAAAAAATTCAGTGACAATTTTTATGTAAAATCCCTTATTCAAACTCTTAAACCGATAAGCTGCGGACTTTTAACCTCTGTTTCAATTGGGTTGTTAAAGCCTGAAATCCATGATTTAAAAGCTTTAATTCTAATAGGGGCTCTTTTGATTTTTAGTTGGAAATCAAAGCGTGACCCTCTGTTTTATATTTTAATAGCTGCCGTTGTCGGGGTTGTATTGGTATTTTTAAATAAATAAGCGGAAGAATCTCTGTTTAGATTTTTCCGCTTATGTAGAATATTTATTTGTGTTGTTATTCTATTATCCCGAGTTTTTTATCAATCCAAGCCAGACCTTCTTTTGGTGCAAAACTCTTTGTAACACCATTTTCTGTTATTCTGATTTCTGTAAGGAATGGTACGTGATAGTCAGCCCCAATTACTTTAACATCAATTCCTTTATTTTTTAATAAATCGAATTTTAATAAAGATTTATAATCACCCCAGTAATATGACATAGCGTCAGGACTTACGTATGCTTCGGGTGTGTAATTCTCCATGATGCCTTCTGTATTAATCTGTTTGTTTACAAATTTATCATAATATCTGAAATTTTTATGTATTAATTTTGTGTTTTTATCTATTAACTTTGCAGCTTCAGGTCTTAATTCTTCCGGCAAGAAAGATAAGTCACTCTTCATTGTTTCTTTAACTTTTACAAGAGAAGCCGCATCATAATCAACTTGTGCTAACTCATAAAGTCCTCTGTCAGTAAAGTTTGTATTACGTTTAAGAACATTAGCCGGTGTTGTTGCATAAGGGTTGCCTGCATGGTCAAGAGCAACAACTTCGCCTTTCTGAATAGTTCTTGTACCTTCCAGAGTCTGGATTTTTGTTCCTTCAGGTAATACCTTGAATGCTCCGGGTGCCTGTTTTGTTACATCAACTACTTGTCCGTATTGAAGTTTAGCAGGATCTTGATAATTCAATGCACCACTGGACTTAAATTCAGATGTGTTTACATAAGAGCCCTTGAAGATTGCACCGTCACATACTGCCATATCATCACCGCCATAGAGCATAATCATCTGTTCTTTTGATGTATCAATTAAATACGGCTCATTAGGATTCCATTTGTTCGGAAGATAATATTTACCGTCAGCACCTCTGAATACTCCCGGATTGTTAGCAAGAATTTCTTCCGGTGTACCGTTCGGGTTAAACCTGTATGCCTGAACATCATTTGCCCTACTCATATAAGCTTCTGCACCATATTGTAAAGCATTGGAATGAGCATGAACTGTACCTGTTGTCCAGGTTAAAACATTGCCTTTAGTATTAACAGCACTCATTTTCAAAGCTTCCGGAATCGTTTTAAAAGTCTGGATAGTAGCTTTTGCAATATTTGTATCTTTTGCGATTTTAGCAGAAGTAACCCCTGCTTTTGAAGCCGCATTAAGAGCCGGTTTTGCACTTACAGCTGACGCACCTAATGCAAATAGCCCTTGTCCTATTTTTATCATGCCCTCTTTGGCTTCCGTATCGTTTTCGGCGGTTGCTGTCATATAAGTACCATAACCGATTGTTCCGGCACCTATTGCTGCACCTGCCGCAGCCATTACAGGAAGTGCTGCCCCACCAGTTATAACAGTTAGTCCTATGCCTGCTGCTACTGTTACCGCAGTTGCTATAGGATGTTTTGCTGCTTGTTTTACTAATTCACCGGCAAACCCCTTGCCAAGATATTCCATTCTTTCGCCGAAAGAAAGTTTACCATCATCTTTGCCGTCCGTGCATACCTTGTCTACATCAAACCACCAACGCTCAAATGCGTTCATATCAAGCGTGTCGCCGATGGTTTTGTAATCATACCCTTGTCTTGTAGCTTCCTGAGCAAATATTTGATATTCGTCTCCTGATAGCTTGTTGTCTTTGTTTGCATCTGCCAGTTTTGCGATACTGTTTAATGTAGTATCAGTAATTTTTGCAATCTCGACTCCCATAATTTCTCCTTTTCGTGTTTTTCTCTTTTCTCCGTGCTTTTGGATAAACAAATTCTCCTTAATGTAACAGAATGTATATTGTGTTACATTAGATGTAACTTAATATATGGCAGATATTTTTAAATAAAGATGGCTAAAACACAGGTATATCAAGCCTTTAGAGAGTTTTTGTCCGATATTTTTGTATACTTTTTTATTTTTTGCTTGTAACAAAAAATAAAAAAGTGCGGGACTAAAATAAATAGATATACAAAATTTTTACTCATCCATACAGGTTTCAAATCAAGTAGCCGTAATAGGCTTTATAGAACGCTTTTAGTTACTATAGCTATTTTGAAATCTCGCAAGTCAGTAGTGTTATATGTGTTTATTTGTAACAAATTTTTAACAATTTAACTTTCAAAAAGCAATTTTTTTTGCTTAATAAACTTTATACTAATGTAACACAATATACATTCTGTTACATTAGAGCAAAATATTGGGTCGCAAATTTTTGCGACTCAATATTTATAGCGTATTATTTTTTCATAATTACTTTTAATTCTACTCTGCGGCTTTTGTCAAAATCTTCTTTTCCGTTTACTAAAACCGGAGTAGAGAAGCTTGCTCCTTCCACAATAATCATTTTACGTAAACGGTTACCGTTAGCCTTGTTGTAGGGCGTGTTAGTCATATAGTTTGCAACCGTATATGCTCTTTTAAGGCTTAGTTCCATATTCTTCATGTATTGCTCGTCATCAGAATATTTTCCTCTGAAAGTTTGAGAATCTGTGTGCCCTTGAATGATTATTTTTTCTACGTTTTTGTTAAGGTAATTGTTGGAAAATATTGAATTTAGGTATGCCGGAGCGAATTTATCCAAATATTTTTTCCCTTTTGCAGAGAGTTCGTAGCTGTTGACATCAAACAGTTCCAAATTCGAGATTTTAACAACTCCGGTTACTTCATCGATATTTGCTTTTATATTCTGTTCTTTTAAGCTTTCTTCAAGAGCTTGTGAAGCTTTCTTTTGCTCTACCCGACCTTGTATTTTGTCATAAGAGCTTGTCATATACGTATAGAAAAACAATACTATAAAAACAAGAACCAGTGCTGTCATTAAGTCGGTCATTGTTACCCAAAAAATATTATCCTGACTGTTTTCGTCTTTTTTTGGCTTTATTCTCATTACTGCTCCTAAAAAAGCTTATCTATGACATCGCCGCCTGAGTTTTTGCCCAGAGTTTCATTTAACTTATTTAAACTGTACAATATGTTTTCAAGATATGGTATAGTGGTTTCTCCGATACTGGCTGAAAGAGCCTTGGCAAAATCTGCAGGCAGAGCTTTCAAAAGCTTTTCATTGGTAACATTTTGTATTTTGGATTCTTTTACTAAATCTATCAGGAATTTTTCGCTCGTTACAACATCAAACAGGCGGATTAATTCTTTTTGAATAGCAAGGTAGTATTTTTTACACATACGGTTGTACATGATTTTTTCTATAAACATAAATAACAATGAAAAACCGACGGCAAAGACTGAACACAAAGCCGCTATTTGTATATTGGCTATTAAGCCGTTTAAAGTATTATCTACTTCGGAATTCATGGTAAAGTTTACTTCCGTAAATGCTATTGCCATTTTTAAAAATGTGAAAAACGGACCAAGCCCTGTCAGCAGTGTTGGCATTGTCTGGATAAACTTATGATTAATTTTTGAATATACAAGTGATTCCTCGTTAAAAAAGTAAGAAGCATCAATTGTCAGATATATATCAGGATTAAAGTCACCTGTAGTTTTTGCATTTTGTGATGCAACATAAAGCTTTTCAGGGAATATTAATGCTTTTTTGAAGTCTTCCCAGGCCGTTGCGGTAAAACTGTTTGTATTCATAAAGTTGTCAAGTTCTTGAAATCTGTATGAGAGTTCCTTTTTGTTGAGAGATTTTAAAAATGTGTCAACAGCTTTTAAATTCTGTTCAACCCTTGCATAATTCTTCAGTACCGTCATTATAAAAAACAAAAAGAATATTGTAATGATTAATATAGCGGGTTCCGTAAGTATTTTTATTAATGTCATACTCTCTGTCCTCTTAAATTATTGTAAATTATAGCATAAACTCTTATTTTAGACTATAATTTTAAATATGGAATGTCCTAAATGTCATAAAAATATATCCGATAACCAGACTGTATGTCCTCACTGCCATAAAGTTTTGGCTTTGGAATGTCCTAATTGCCGCACCCTGAATACGACATCCGTATGTGAAAAGTGCGGATATACCCTACTTGTAAAGTGTGCAAAGTGCTCAAAAACGGTTTCCACATCAGATGAAGCATGTAGGTGCGGTTTTCCCGTTAACAAGAGTATTGCGTATCAGGAGTGTGAATCGGACGAATTTGCGGCATTGATTATCCGTTTTTCGGCACTAAAAAATATCAGGAGAGTTCTGGCATCCAGTGAATTGTTTTCAAAATTCAATTTTCGCCTGAGAAATCTTTTGACTGCACAATTAAAAGGGATTGAAGGGAAAATTATTGCATATAATGACGCTTTTGTTGTTAATTTTAATAAAGAGCTTTCCTTCCCGACTTCCGTAAACAAAGCTGTCAGACTTGCATTAAAGATACTTAACGGTTTCTCGACTCTTAACTCCAATGTTATTGACGAATTGGCAACTCCGTTGAAACTTAATATTACAATTGTGAGAAAGACCGCAGAGGAGCTGCTTGAAGAGACGGTTATTGAAAATAACGTAAAACTGTTGAATGTAAAAAAACAGGATAAAAAATATTTGAAAGGCATGCAGATTATTCTTGATCAGTATGTATGGGATAATATAAATAAGGATTATAAGACGGACTCTCTCTATTCTGTAGAGCAAGATGGAAAGACCGTAATGTTTTATGAAATTATTCTTGAAAACTATATACTTCCACCCGCTGAAAAAACCGAAAACAATACGGTAAATGTTAAACCTGTTGATATTAAGAAAAATAATATGCAAAATCCTGAAGATATGTATTCTTTCAAAGTGTTTGACATAAATGCAAAGTGTAACTTTAAGAAGGTTTCGACGCAGAATCTTATATCATCTCTTGACGGAAACAAAATCATTTCCATACGCTCCGAACAGAATCTGCAAATAAATACATCAGAGCTTGTAAAATATTACGAAAGTCAGGGGCTTAGAGTTATTCGAGCCGTTTGTACCGAAGAAACCAACTATAGACCTTGGGGAGTTTTTGAACAGCTTGTAAGAGATTACTACGGACTTTCCATACATAATTCACTGATAAAGCCGGATTTTGAACTAAAACGCTTCAAGCAGTTGTTAGAGTTAATAAAAGGACATCCAAGGAAGGCAGCAACGCCGGAGGATGCAAGGTTTGCATATATAGAGGATTTTGGAAGCTTTTTGGCTTCTTTGAAAAATTGTGTAGTTTTAATAGAGGGATTTGAGTTTATTGATGATACTTCCGTTCAAACTCTGGAATTGTATTTTGACAGATTCCAAAATATAAACGTGAATTTTGTTTTTGTAACGGATAGTGAAACGTCTCTTCATTCAATAATTAAAGGGCTTTTAAGGACACCTCTGTATTCGGAATTTGTACTTAAGAAAACTGATATGGATTCTCTTTTGGCTTCTATAAAGGATGATGCTTCCGATTTTATTCAGTCTTTTTATTTTGAGAAGATAAAAGAAAATTATGACGGATCTTTACTATATTTTGAAAATGCCTTAACATATCTTGCAGAAAAGGATGTGCTTATAAGTTTTGACAATAAGCTCTTAATTAAAAGTAATAATTCCGTTATATTACCTGCTTCATTGGAGGGTTTGTTAAAATCACGCTTAAAGACTTTGAGTAAGCAAACGGATGCCTCAATGATTCTGGCGTATTCAACATTCTTGGGTGCCCGTTTGGATTTTGAAGTATTATCGAAGCTTGGAATTAAGGAGATTAATAAACAGGCTGAATTTCTTGAGGAAAAAGGCTTTGTACACGTAAATAACGGCGTAATTTACATCAATAACTATAATATAATCAAACCGATTATTCAAAATTCTTTGAAAAAGGAAGTTGTAGAATTTTTGTGTAAAAACCTCCTTTCCAAAATCGGGCAAGGTTTGGATGCCGCTTCCACATTGCTTATTGCAGGTAAGCTCTCGATGTTTAAGCAAGAATATATATTATTGTTGCAAAATTCAGAATTTGCGATGAATACGGGGGATTTTGACGCGTATTTGAAAAATTGTTTGGGATTTCTTTCTCTTATTGAGCAGACAGATATTCCTGTTGAAGATATTGAAAAGCATAAAAAAACGGTTTTCCAAAATATTCTGATGAGTCTTTACGGTTATTCGCCCGAAAAAATATATTCAATCGAAAATGTTCTGCTGGTTGATGCAATAAAAGAAAATGATAACGAACGCATTGTAAAACTTTCAAATCTTATGCTTCAGGGGGCACTTATTTCCTCCAACTATACGGATGCGATTACTCTTTTACATAATATATTGACCAGAATGCCCCATCCTACGCTGCTTGTGGACGGAGCGGTTAATACGAGATTTTTGCTGTTGTCACTGGTAAATATAGAAATATTGTTTAATATAGGTGATTTTGCACAGTGTGTTGATGTGGCAAAAGATTTGCTTGCCGTGCTGCAGCCGGATATTCTTGACAAGATAAAACCTGCGGGATTTTCAATAAATCTTTTTGTGGAACACATGATGGAAACCTTCAGACTTGCTAGTTTTGCCAAGTTATTCTTAATGGATGATGATTTGGAAGATTTCTTTGATGCAATACGTGTTTCTTTCGGCGATGAGCTTCCTGACAAGGATGCGGTTATTGCAATCAGAGATTTTCTTAACGGTAAGGGGTATGCTCCTTCAAAAATAGAGGATGCTACGGCTTTTTCTAAAGTCATATACCTTATCTTGCAAGAATTTGCCGAGCATGCAAAGGATTACAAAACTTTTGCACAAAACATTTATCAGGCAAAGCTTTTGGCAGCCGATTTGCATCAATATCAATTGGAAAAGTTTTGCGACTTATTAATCGCGTATTCATACGCAAATATAGGTTTAACAAAAAAAGCGGAATTTATATATAATGATGTTTTGGACAAGGCTGAAAAATCCGCAATATTTAACATAGCGGCTCTTGCCAAGTATTTTATTGCACTGTTAAAACTCTCCGAATCGGAGATTGAAGGAGCTCTGTTGATAATTAATGACACACTTGCCTTACTGCAGAAATATAATAACCGCTCTAAAATAATCTACGTTTTGTTTGAGAAACTCTTTGTAGACACAGTGAAAAATGAAGGAATATCCTCCGTGAATATTGAATCCGAAGAACAAAAACTTGCACTTGCAACCGCAAACGGCAAGCTTGTCGGACTCATCATCGATTAATGTTTTTTCTCACAGAGGCTTGGTATTCCTATTAATGCAATGTAGAAGATACAACCGAATAAAACTAAATTTAAAACTTCCATAACTTTCTATCTCCTTTCTGTTATTCCTATTCCACATTTTTGAACTTTTATAACACTTTTTAAAAAAATCGTTACAAAAGTTAATAAATTTATGTTTACATTGACATAAGTTTGAGTGTAAAATTATATAAGGAGGCTTTATAACTTTGAGTAAAGGCTACGAAAATTTTAATAATTCCGAGACATCTTTCAGAAAATCCACACTTATCCAGGAACGTATAGGACTTGTTTCTACTCACATGTATAAGCAATTTTTGGACTATCAACATGCAACCCTGAATACAACGGAGATTTTTGCGGAGATGATAGAGAATTTAAAGGCAACGGCGGATTCTCTAAAGCAGTCTTTTGCCTCAAGGGGAGTAACGACGGAGAATATATACGTAGAGCACGATAAGGACAAAACCGTTGCTATAATAAATATCCTGTGGCATACAATAAGCCTTACTACCCGTTGTAACTATGAGCCTCAGGCTTTGTTTCGGGAATCAGCACCTCCGATGTTTTCCGGTCGTATAATGGCGATTAACGGCAATTATAACGACTTAACGGAGGGTATCACTTCAAGAAGCGAGATGATGCAGGTGCTCTTGGATAAAGAGGTAGCTTCACTTTACGTACCTGCCGATAAGGTACAAAATTCCATATTTAAAATAAGACACCTTGCAAACAGGGAGTTTTTCCTCAATTCTTCCGATGCCTCCAGAGAATTTGTATTAAAGGTCATCGAAACAATATGCGGCGGAGGTTTGTACCACGAAGAAGGCTCCAGAAAAAGTTTTAATATATAACTTTACAATTACTTGATTATTCTTCTTTTTTGTGGTTTCTTATACATGGACAGACTGTATCCTCTTAAGTCTGTTTAATGTAAATAGCGGCTTGGAGTAAATGTATCAAGTTCAGATACTCCGTCAGTGTTAGTACAAAAAAGGAATAAAAAATGTTAAAAATCAGATTAAAAAGATTAGGAGCAAAAAAATCTCCTTCATACAGAGTTATCGTAATTAACTCAACGACAAAAAGAGAAGGTAAACCGATTGAAGAATTGGGTCATTACAATCCTAAAACAAAAGAAATGAAACTTAACAAGGCTTCGGCACTTGCGTGGATTTCCAAAGGTGCACAACCTACGGATACGGTTAAGTATTTGATAGCAAATTGTAATGATGACGGTACTTTGAACTATAAAAAGAAAGAAGTTGTTAAATTGTCTAAAAAGGCTCAGGCTAAAAAGGCAGCTGAAGAAGAAGCAAGAAAAGCTGAAGAGGCTGCAAAAGCGGCTGAAGCAGCAGCTGCAGAAGAGGCTCCCGCAGAGGAAGCTTCTGCTGAGGAAACTCCTGAAGCTTAGTCAAAATATAGGATTAATCAAACGGGACTTGATTTATATCAAGTCCCGTTTTTTAGTATTTTTTCAGGTGATATTTAGACAAGCCGGATGGTATTTTATTCGGGCAGACAAATTTCCCCTTTGTAAGCACAGAGTATATTTTCTTCTTTCAGGTAATACATCCCCCAACGGTTTAGCTCAATAATAGCAGGTATTAGGTTTTTCCCTCTTTCAGTAAGAGAGTATTCTGTCTTGGTTCCGCTTGACGGAGAAACGATGAGTTTTTAGGTATTATCGGTTTCGGAAAGTTAATCTTTATGCGTGATAATGAAATTTACGGCTTCTTCTTTTGTCGTAACATCACCGTTTAGTTGTGCTTCGTGAAGGTTTTTTATTATCTTTCCGAGCATCGGCGACTGTCCTATATTTAAAATTTCCATTATTTCTCTGCCGTCAAGCAATTTTGGGAGCGGTTTTAGTGTTTCCCTTTTTTGGAGGTAGAAATTTAATAATTTGTTGAGTCCGTTAAGATTTGCCTCGACCATCCCGTCCGTAACATCAACACCTCTTGCGGAGAGCCTGTCTGCTTTTGCAAGAGTAATATTGTCAATAACGTTATTTCCCATTTTTCTTATATATCTCATCATGACTTTTTCGCTCAAATCAGGTGCTGCGATTACACCCGAGGGATAAATATGGTTTTTTATCATACTTGAGATATATTCTATTTGTTTTTTAGAGAATTTTAAATCCTTAAGAAGCGGGACAACCGCTTTTGCACCTACATCATCGTGCTTAATAAAACGATGGCGAGCATTGCATACGCTGCATTCGGGCTTATTATACAGGCATTCTTCTTTTTTGCATTTTCCCCCCTCAAGTGTCCAGGTAGAAAATTTTCCGATATCGTGTAAAAAGCCCGCAAGTTTAAGGTGGTTAATTCTCGGAAAGCCTCCGAAGTCAACAGAGTTTAAGTGTTCTTGAACTGTCTCGGGAGACGTTTCATAAATTATTTCTATTTGCCTTACCGTTTCAACCGTGTGATGAAACAAGTCAAGGTGGTGATGCGTATTTGGAGGAACTTTTTTTGTATCAATAATGCAGGGAAAAATCTTTTCCAGAAGCCCTGCTTCATCCATTTTAAGGAGAGCTTTATCTGCATATTTTCCGCCGAAAAGTTTCATAATTTCATACGCTATTCTCTCTTTTGCGGGGTTGAGTGCAAGCGGTAAGTATTTTTTGATTGCGGCATTTAATTCCGGCGTAAATTCAAACCCCGTCAGGGCATAAAACCTGAATGCTCTTAAGATTCTAAGCGGATCATCTTGAAAATTCCCCTCTCTTATACTTTGCAAAACCCCGTTTTTTAAGTCGTTTAGTCCGCCCGTTACATCAATAAACTTATCCGAGCTTAAGTCGTAAGCAATCGCATTAATCGTAAAATCACGTCTTTTCAGGTCCTCTTCTATACTTTCGCCTTGGAGTTCCGAAATATCAAGGTAGTTGGTTTTGTCTTTTAAAACAACGCGGTAAATTTTGTTTTCGTTGTCAAGCGTAATAAAGGTTGCATTAAGTTTTTGGGCGATTTTTTTTGCAAAGTTTTCGGCACCCTTAACAGTAATGTCTCTGTCCGTATTTTCTTTCCCTCGCAAAAAATCTCTGACTGAGCCGCCGACCAAAAAACCTTCTTTCAACTCTTTAAGAATAAAATCATCCCTGATATTCATAAATAATATCTCCAAGTGCGGTAATGACTGCTGTATCGGCTTTTAAAATCAAATCGCCGAGTGATATAAGCGGAAGGTTTTTTGCCTTAAAATAATCAAACTCTCTTTGCGAAAATCCGCCTTCCGGTCCTATAATAACCAAAACTTTTTCGCCTTTGTAAATCGGATTTTCTTTCAGATATTGTTTCAAGTTTTTTTCTGTTGAGCGTTCTGCAAATACTATAATTTTATCAAACTTATTTTTGAGTATTTCATCAAACGTTTGCGGCTCAAAGCAAGTCGGAATTTTGGCTCTTTCGCACTGCTTTGAAGCTTCATACATAACTTTTTGCCATTTTTCACGCTTGTTGACCTTCAGGGCACAATTGTCCGTAAACACCGGATACACTGCCCTGACTCCGAGCTCCGTTGCTTTTTCCATTATCGTAAGCTGTGAATCGCTGCGTAAAGGGCTTTGTGCAAGGAATAAATCAAAATCCAAATCTCTTTTTGAGAGGTATGATTTTTCTATTTCACAAATAATTTCTTTGGAATTAATTTTTTTTATAACAGTTTCATACTGAATTTGGTTTTCGTCAATCAGCAAAAGTTTTTCTCCCGTCCTTGCCCTTAGTGAGCGGGCAATATGACGGTAATTATCGGCATCTTTTATTATAATCAGCGGTGGAGCTATTGTATTTGAAAGGGCTGTTTCATTTGTGCGTCCTACGCCTGTATTTGTTCCTGAATTTACCCCTTCCCCTACATTTACCCCTCCTATAAAGAAGTGTGGCATGAGGTCTCCTTATAGTTATATTCTAATATAAAAATATATAAAAACGTAGGTTAGTCATTGCCCGTCCTATAATTAAACGCGGGTTTCCTTATAGTCTGCTTTGAATTTTTTAATAAGTGTTGTAAGCATTATCGTACATAAAATTATGGCAGATACGCCTAAACTGTACCAGAAACCCAAGAGATTTAATTTGTAATGCAGGGCAAGAACACACCCCAAGGGGATAGAGACGAACCAGTACGCAATGAGGTTTGATATCATAACAATACCTGTCTGTTTTATTCCTTTAAAAATTCCCGCAAGTGCAACCTGAAGCCCGTCAAAAATTTGGAAGAAGCACAAAACATAAGCAACAGGAATGCAAACCTTTATCAATTCGGCATCCTCCGTAAATAATTTGACCAAAAATTCGGGGAATAGTCCCACGACAATTGCGGAACAACTCATAAATGCTACGCACAGTGCGATTCCTGTGTATGCGTATGTTTTCAAAGATTTATAATATTTGGCTCCGTTTGCGAAGCCGACCTTGACCGCTGTGGCATTGGAGATTGCAAGCGGAACCATAAAAGATACGCTTGTCAGAGTGCAGACAATATTCTGTGCAGCTGCATAAATTCCCGCAACACGACCCATAATTATTGTTATAGCATTAAACCCTATAAATTCTATCATAACTGCTAAAGATGCGGGGACACCGACTCTTAGCAGGTCTTTGTAATAATTTTTATCTTTGTGGTGTTTGATATTTACTTTTTTAAAACAGTAGAAAAACAATACAAATCCCATAATATATCTGGTTAATAAACTCGCAATAGCAAGCCCTCCCGCTCCGTATTCCGGGATGGGACCTGTTCCGAAACAAAAAATTATGTTTAAAAACAGGTTTACAAATATGCATATAACCGTCAGGATGTTGGGAAGTAAAACAATTTCAAAAGCCTGTAAAAACTCTTTTGTCATCGTATGCAAATATGCTCCGAATGTTGAAAATGCTGTAATCCAGAAGTAATCTTTTATCATCGGAACAAGTCTTGCTTCAAACCCCAATTTGTCGATTAGCGGGATAAACATGATGATTAGTATTGACATTAAGGCAGACAGTAAAGCTGCGAATTTTAGTGACGGATAAAAATATTTTTCGGCTTCCTTTCCCGCCCCCCTGTAGTTTGAAAGAATCGGAGATATGCTCCCCAGAATTCCTATTCCGAAAATCATAATACAGTTTATAATTGCGGTAGCAAGGCTTACGGCAGCCAATGTATCGGTGGAGTGTCTGCCCGCAACAATTACGTCTCCGACGCCAATCATAATAAAGCCCAGATTTCCTAAAATTATGGGGCCTGCTATATTGGTAATGTCTTTTATATAAAAATTTCGGACCAGCATAAGAACATTGTACTATAAAAGTTATTATGTTATAAATTAAATAAAACTAAATACGAGGAAACTACGGTGGAAATCCGTGACTGTGCCGCAACCGTTAAAGCCGGAATACTACATACGTAGGAATATGGTCTGCAGACATTGGTGAAATTTCTTTATAAAAAATTTTTCTTCAGGTCTGTCTCTGCTGTATAAACTACAAAATCATGCAAGACTGCGAGTCACAGGATTGCATAAAGCTTTCTTTGCGGCACGTATGCAGTAAAGGAAGTTTTTTATTGGCAGGCGTAACACCAAATGTAAATAATGTTAAAAGCGGGCTATGTCCCCACGGGATGTCTCCGGGAGCGTGTCCCATCTGCTCGGGTATGGGCGGAGGCGGCAGCACCAGAGTCGGAGAGCGTCCTCAAAAGGCAGGTGAGTGGAGTTATCATCAATGTGCGATGGTTGGAGCAATGATGAAAGCTCGAGCACAAAGGATTGAAGCCCATGAAAAAAATCTTAAACTGCATGCGGAAGCTGTATTGGAATTTCAGCAAAATCTTGAAAAAATGGCTCAGAAATTGATTGATTTTGCGAACATTATTTCCAAAAACTTTATCTTTAAACCCGCAGCTCTTGTAATTACTAATATTTTGGTTCCGGCTGTCAACATAATTAAAAATATAGGAAGTGCTATCCTCTCAACAATATCAAATATTGCGGATAAACTGTCTCAGATAAAGCAGAAATTTGTTGATATTCAAGATAAATTAAATGCAATTTTCGGAGAGGCAAAGGCTTTTGTCGAAAAAAAGGTTACAGAGTTTATCGGGAGCATAAAGTCCAAGTTCGACGGGTTGTTTAAAATCTTCAAAAGAAACAATACGAGAGATGATGACAGCAAAATTGATGAAGATAAGAAAATATTTAATTTGAAAAAATTTATTCAAAAGATTAGGGAAAAGAAAAAAGATGATACCAAAGATAAATCAGGATCTTGAATCTTCAAGACATCAAAGAAATATGACAAATACACAAAAAAGAAACGACACTTTTGTGAAAGAAGGTGTTATCGTAAACTCGTTTGTTAAAGACCCGCTTTTGGAGGGGGTTAAAGCGGGAAGTTACGACAGTGTAACAAATACATTTACTCCCCAGGAATCTCTTGATGAAACCTGTGATACACTTGTTATTTCTAACAGGAATATAGATTTGCCCGAGAAAATTTATGAAAAAGAAGAAAAGAAAACAAATCCCCTGATTCCGATATGTGCCGTAACGGTTGGAGTGATGGCTCTGTTTGGCGGGTTTACCGCTATGATGAGAAAGTTCTCTAAAGGAAGATTGGAAAGTACAAAGGAATACCTTTTGCCTGGAATAACGCGAAACCACTGTATTAACAACGAAATCCACCAGAGTATTTTCAGTATGATACAATCGCCGAACAGAAAAACCATATTGGCTTCGCTTGGTGTTATAACCCTAGGTGCAATGGCTTTTACGGGTAAAATTTTTATTGACGGGTTTAAAGATGTTTGGGTTAAGAGGCAGGAAGCAGATATACAAAAGAACTTGCAAGAAAATCTCATAGCCGTCGAAA
>CALUTM010000012.1 GCA_944323705.1 Candidatus Gastranaerophilales bacterium | reverse complement strand
TGATAGAAAAAGGGGGTAAATGAAGTTTGTGGATTTTATGCCCAACTGGTCCGCATGATAGAAAAAGGGGGTAAATGTTAATAGGAGTAGGACACGGTAATTAAAAATAAAAAAGCTACAATAACGAAAAGAAAGAGAAAACACGCAATCGTTTTCTATGCCCTTCGGGCATTCATACCAGGCGGGTAAACCCGCACACTTAGGCTCACTATTGCAGCTTCGCTGCACGTTCGCCTTTAAAAGTTAATGTCGGGCAATGCCACGACCTACAAATTTTCAGTCTTACTTTTGTATAGACGTAAAAAGACGGCTTCAAACAGCATCGTAGCTTCACTTGCTACGGAGACTTTGAACCCGTCTAAAGACAGTATAACCGATAATCAAACAGATTTCAACCCCAATGCAACAATAAAAGCAATAAATAAATATCAACCTGTATTCGATTGGATACGCAATTTTAAAGGAGGAACTATGGACAAGGAAACAAAAGGCTTGTTTGAATCGCTTATTGAAGCTCTAAAAGCACGCAATGAAGCTGACGACGACAAGGAAAAAGAGGACGACAAAAAAGCCGAAAACAAAAAGGCAAAGAATGAAGATGTCGAAGATGTAAGTAGAATATAAGGCGAAAAATTCTCTATAAATCTCTTGAATTTTATATAAAACTTGGTTATACTGAGAATGAAATTATGAAGTTAAATTCATAGGAGTATTAAATATGCTAAAGAAAGTTTTATCACTATTATTTACCTTTTCAATTCTTAGCTTGAATACGGTTCCCGTACTTGCAGAAGCGTGTGAAAAAACTACGGCTATAGAGCACCTTGACGTACATAAAGATGCTCCTTGCAACGTTGTTACAATAACTAATCTGCGTAAAACGGTTGAAAAAGGAAACGTATTACAATTTGCTTTTGACGAAAAGTATTTTTCAAAATGTTCTAAAGCGGGTGATATTGTGCATTTCGTAGTACCCCAGGCATTGTATACCTGTGAAGGAACTCTGCTTTTACCCTGCGGAACGAAAATTGTTGCAGAGGTTACCAATGTAGAAAAACCGAAATGGTTTAATAAGAATGCACGCGTAAGCCTTATATTCAGAAAAATAGTTTTTCCTGACAATACTTGTATAGATATAAAGGCTCGTCCTTTCACAAAGGATTGCAAACTCAAAGAAGGTCCTTGGACTACAGCGGGTAAATTGACGTTGTCAACCTTAACCCTTGGTATTGTGGGTGCGGGTGCAGGTGTCGGTTTTGCATTTATTCCTAACCCCGCAAAAATCGGTACAGGTTTAGCTATCGGTATTCCGATAGGTTGCGGTGTCGGTTTTGTTGTCGGTTTGATTACTCCGGGTTGCCACTACAAAGCTAAAAAAGGCGAAACGGTATATGCCTTGTTGATAGATGAATTTAGTATTTGTAATAAATAACAGGTAAAATATTTAATGGTGGCGGATTTTGATTTATCAAAATCCGCCACTGCTATAATTATATAATGTGCTGAGGCATTGCAAGAGCTCCGCTTTCCAAACGTTTTTGCAGTTCTCCTGACGGCTCGTAGAATGGAGATACCGTCATAATCCTTGCTGCAATATCGGGATAATGATAGATAAACTTTAATTCACTTTCCGTAAGCGGTTTTTGTGTATGTACGTTTGCATAACGAGCCAATTCCAAAATGTTTCTTGCCTCATTTTCGTCTTTAAATTCAATCTCAAGTTTGTCGTAAACATTTCTGAACCCCTTAATTCCTCCGTATTCTCCGGTGGTAATCATTCGTCCTGTTTCAATAATTTCGGGCTCTCCTCGTCCCAATTCTTCAAAATCATACAGTTCATAGTTTCTTCTGTCTTTCAGAGCTCCATCGGCGTGAATTCCTGACTCGTGTGCAAATGCGTTGTCGCCAACCGCAGGTTGGTTAATGGGGATAGGAAGTCCAAACGCATAGGCTGTATATTTGGCAAGCTTCCAGGACTTGCTTAAATCAATATTACCGTCAATTTTGTAAATCCCCTTGAATCCAGCGGACTTGAGTACTGCAAGCAGGCATGATACTAAATCCGCATTCCCGGCTCTTTCCCCCATTCCGTTTATTGCGGTATTAATGTAGGCGTCAACACCAGCGTCAACCGCAGCTCGGGCACCTTCTACGGAGCAGGCGACTGCCATGCCCAAATCATTGTGGTAATGCAGCTCTATAGGCATTTGAGTTTCCCGTGCCAGTCGGTAAATCCTTTTATAAGCGGTGCTCGGGTCTTCGTAGCCAAGGGTATCACAATATCTGAATCTGTGAGCACCCCGAAGCTTAGCTTCATTTGCCAGTTTTATCAGAAAATCCAAATCGCTTCTTGAAGCATCCTCCGCGTTTACGCCAATGATTTTAGCCCCCTTGGAGACGGCACACTCTACCGCTTCGCAGGTCATCTTTAATATATCTTCTCTTGTTTTTTTGCCGAGATATTTTCCCTGAATCATTTGGTCAGATGTAGATTGCGAAAGGTTACAGTTTTCAAGCAGAGGACAATTGGTAAATGATTTCTCCACATCCTGTGCAATAGCCCTCATCCAACCTGAGAGTCTCGTCCTTCTTATCACCCCTCTTTTAACAAGTTCAAGGTTTGCGTTCAGATAGTTTATTTCGTGCATTGTTGTCGGGAAACCGAATTCGGATTGGGTTATTCCCATATCGTCGAGCATAAGATTTATAATAGTTTTTTGGAGTTTAGCCAGACCTAATCTTGAAGTCTGTACTCCGTCTCTGTTCGTTACATCTACGAAATAAATTTTTGCCATAACCCCCTCCTTGCTCATTTATTTTACAATATTTGTATTTCCCCCGCAAGTAAAGATTATATTAACGCAAGTATTTTACTATTTTACCGCCGACGTTGTAGCGTTCACAATACCGCTTAAGCTCCTTCATTACTACGTTAGAGAGGGCAAAAACCGCAATCAAATTGGGTACTGCAAGAAAAAGAGTTACGGCATCGGAAAGATTAATTATACTTTGAAAATTCATTGCTGAGCCCGCAATAATACAAATACAATAAATTGCTTGAAATAATCTCGTTTTAAACTTTGAATCCCCAAAGAGGAAATTCCACGCTTTCAGTCCGTAGTAAGAACCGCAAAGCATTGTAGATAAAACAAAGCAGCTTGCCATAACCGTTAGGAGTATGGGATATGCGGGGCAAATCGTAGCAAAAGCTTTGGATGTTAATTCAATTCCCGCAATACCGTCAACATTGAGATATACTTTGGATACAACTATTACAAAAGCGGTTGCAACCCCGACTATTACCGTGTCAACGAAAGGTTGAAGCAGTGATACAAATGCTTGTGCAACGGGTTTGTTGGTATTAACTGCGGAAAAAGCTATCGGGGCAGTACCGAGTCCGGACTCATTAGCAAACATGGCACGTCTGAACCCCCAGAGCAGGCAGGCAAAAGCTCCCCCTGTTACGGCTCGGGGTGAAAAAGCCTCTTTTATGATAAGTACAATTGTTTCCGGCAGATGATGAATATTAAAAATGCAGACTAAAAAAGCACTCAATACATATAATGAACACATTATAGGTGTAACTTTAGAGGTAAATTTGCCTATAGCCTTAATACCGCCTATTATCGTAAACCAGGTTATAACCGCGACAATTGAGCCCAATATCCAACCGTTATTTGCAAAAATACTGTTATTTCCGCCCGTTACTTCCGTAAACTGAGCTGTCATCGCATTAATTTGGAATAAATTCCAACCCCCAATCATTGCAAAAATGCAGCATATCGCATAAATTTTTGCCAGAGCTTTGCCAAAAACAATGCTTAAATTATCTAATTTACTCTCATATTTTCCCCTACATTTACTCTCGGATTTTCCCCCATATTTACCCCCGAAAGCGGCGGGAATGTAGTACATCGGACCTCCGGCAACTGTACCGTCAGGGTTTGTTTTCCTGAATTTTACCCCGAGTAATACTTCCGAAAATTTTAATGCCATGGAAAAAAGCCCTGCAATAATCATCCAAAATATAACGCCCGGTCCGCCAATGGATACTGCAGCGGCTGAGCCTGCAACATTACCAATTCCGGCTGATGCCGAAATTGTCGCACTTAAGGCTTGAAATGAGGATAATTCTCCCCTCTTTTTACGCTGATAACCGCTCGGGTTATTGTGTTTATAATTATTGGTAATCAATTTTATTGCATGTTTAAATCCCCAAAATCCGATGAAGCCCGTTCTCAGTGTAAAATATACTGCTGCTGAAATCAAAAGAGCCACGAGAAGTTCGACCTTAACCCCTCCTATTGTAACGTAAGAAAAGATAAAGCCTGAGACTTTGTCCGCGACGGGTGAAAGTAAGCTATCTATTACGGCATCTAAATTCATAGGGTTATTTTATAATAAACAATTGTAAATTAATGTTAAATTTTTATTTGAAGTAAAATTGTAAAATAAATTTTGTTACAAAAATATGTTTATAGTATTATTATCATAAAAGTTGGAGGTAATATTTTGTCGGTAGCATTGGAACAGAAGCAAGGGCTGATTGCAGGAGACGGGCTTTTACCCGTAAAAATGGCTCAATATGCTAAAGAAAACGGATTTGACGTGGTAGCGATATCTTTGTCAAATGACAATTATTCGCAGCTGAAAAAGTATTGTTCAAAAGTATATTCGTTTTGCCCCGGTGAGGTGCAAAAAATAGAGGATATTTTAAAGGCTGAAAATATTAAGCAAATCACTTTTTTGGGAAAAGTCAGCAAGACAATACTTATTAAGCGTCCGAAGTTTGATTCAAGAGCCTTGGAATTTATAAAAAAAGCAATCAGATTAAATGATGACAAAGTTATGCTTATGATAATTGAGGAGCTTGAAAAAATCGGTATAACCATTTTGGATCAGACTTTGTTTATAAAGAACCTGATGATTCCGTCGGGTATCCTTGGGAAGGTTCAGCCGACACAGGAGCAAATCGAGGATGTCAATTACGGTTATTGGCTTGCCAAAGAGACCGGGAAACTGGATGTGGGACAATCTGTCGTTATTAAAGATAAGATGATTATGGCTGTTGAAGCAATTGAGGGTACCGACAATTGTATCAAACGCGGATGTAAAATCGCAAAGAACCATTCCAGAGTTATCAAGGTCGCAAAACCGACTCAGGACAAACGTTTTGATATCCCCGCAATAGGGCTTAAAACCCTTAAGACGATGAAAAGGTATAAGGCTGACTTAATTGCAGTCGAAGCGGGCGAAACCATAATTGTAGACAGAGAAGATGTCATAAAGTATGCAAATAAACATAATATAGTGGTGATGGCTGTTTAATATGAGTAAAATCTTTATTATTACGGGGGAGTATTCCGGCGATATTCACGGAGCTAAGGTATTAGAGATTTTAAAACAGATGGATCCCGAGCTTGAGGCAGAAGGGATTGGCGGGGAAAATCTCAAGAATGCAGGTGCAAAAATCTTTTGTGATCATTCCAAGATGTCGGGCTTCGGGCTGAATTTAAAAATGATAATTGATCATCTTATTTTGGAAAAAAGGGTTGCGGACTATCTCTTGAATTCTTATAAGCCCGATTTGGTTTTGCTTATTGACTACGGAACTTTTAATTTGAGAGTTGCAAAACGCTTGAAAAACAGTGGTATTAAGGTCTTTCATTATATTCCGCCACAGGTGTGGGCAAGCAGAAAATGGCGGATTAAAGGTTTGAAAAAATACGTAGATAAGGTACTTTGTATATTTCCGTTTGAGGTGGAAATGTATAAAAAAGCGGGAATTGATGTTCATTATTGCGGGCACCCTCTCATAAAACAGTTGCCTCCTCCTGCGGATAAAAAGGCTTTTTTCGAAAAACACGGGCTTGATATTTCAAGACCGTTGGTGTCGGTTTTTCCGGGGTCAAGACCTATTGAATTGCATTTTCTTGCCAAAACTTTTATTAAGGCTGCAAAAAAATTGCAGAAGCAGCATCCCGAGTTGCAGTTTTGTATCTCTCATGCCCCGAATTTGTCTGATGGTACGTTTGATAAATATATCAAAGATACTGATTTTAAAATTATAAAGGGTGAGAATCAAGCACTCTTGAGTGTATCGGATACGCTGATTTTGGCATCAGGTACCGTTGCTTTGGAGGCTGCACTGTATCAGGTACCGATGGTTATAGGATATGGCGGACCGTGGATTTTGTATCTTGCATATTTGATTTTTAGGTGTATTAAAAAGGTTTCGCTTCCGAATATAATTACGGATGAAGATATTGTCCCGGAGCTTATACAGTTAAAGTTCAATGTCGATAATATCTGCTATGAGTCAGAGAGATTGTTGTATGATAAAAAATACAGAGAATTTATAATTGAATCACTCGGGCATGTTAAGGAAAAATTGTCCGATAAATACTCTGCAAGAGAAGTTGCTCTTTGTATAGAAGAAGAATTAAGAAAAAAGCCGATTTGATAAAATCGGCTTTTAAAATTTCTACAACCTAACCTTATTAACCTTATATATTAATAAAGTTTTTTTGTATTGAAAATTTGCTTTATTTATTAAGATTTGTTTCTAAATATTTTTTTGCACATTCAAACATTGATGTTATAAGCCCTGAATTTGCGTAAATGTTCATACCTGCGGATTCCATAACCTGTTTGACTCTTGTCTCCCAAAGAGAGTATATCTCTTCTTCAGGCATGTTCAGTGTTTTACCAATCAGTTTCAATTCTTTGTAGTCAACAGGTATTGGAAGAGCACCCCTTAAAATATCGACTATTTCAATTCGCTTTTTTCGCGGGAAGGATTTTAAAAATGAGACGACCGACAAATTGTTATCCTTAATATAGTCTTTTAAAGTTTCAACGGATTCGTCTATTAAAATCGGTTCTTGCGGAATTCTATATTCTGCAAAATCTTCTGGTGCAATATTCATTACGGTTGCTATTCTTTCTATAGTTGTACCTCTGGTTGAAAACGGAACTGTTTCGTCTATAAGGTTATAAACGTAAGATAACGTGACGCCAATCATTTCCGCAAAATCACGTTTGTGTAGTGAATTTTTTTTAAGAAACTTGGCAACCTTTTCGGAACTCTTTTCGGGAATTATTTGTTTCATATTGATTACCTCTCTTATTTTGTTAACTATAAGATAATGGATTGTAAAATTTTTCATAACCCTACGTCCGTTAGCCGATAAGATGATTTCTATATTATGTAAAATAATAAGCAACAAACTAGCAAATAATATTTTGACGGTTTTTTATATATGGAATAAAGGAATTTAAAAATGGTGAAAATTAATCCGATAGGAAAAGAATTTGTATCGCTGATAAAGGGGGCTCCTCTTGCAAAATCGACTCCCGTAAAAATACCCTATAAGGCTGCTATACTCCCTGCTGCTACTTGTCCGTTGATATTTTCGACACAGTACAGGGATTTTAGCCGTTCAATAGACGAGGAAAACTATTTTCAGCTAAAGATTGATGAAAATACAGGTAAACCGTTTAAACCCGATGTTTTTCAAACGACAAGTGCTAATTACCTGTACAACAATGATGATGTTGTTGTGACGGCTCCGACGGGTACAGGAAAAACCGCTATTGCCGAATATGTAATGACCAAAAATTTGAAGGACGGGAAAAGGACTTTTTATACAACGCCGCTTAAAGCATTGAGTAATGAAAAATTCAGAGATTTTTCAAGGGTATATGGGGCAGAAAACGTAGGACTTTTAACCGGGGATATGAAAGTTAATATTGATGCTCCGATTGTTATTATGACAACCGAGGTGTACAGGAATATGCTTTTGTCTACGATGTTTGACAAAGACTCCCCTTTGCCGGAGGATTTGAAAACCGTTATATTTGATGAGCTGCAATATCTTGGAGATATAGATAGAGGCGGTATTTGGGAACAGTCAATTATGTTTACCCCCAAAAAGGTGCAGATGCTTTCTTTATCTGCTACGGCAAAAAATGCGGGAACTATTAACGATTGGATGGCAAAAATAAGGAGTATTCCGTCAGAAAAGGCGGTATGTGACGGTTCGTATAAATCGGCAGAGGCATATAAACATGCTGTGTGGGTGGATGTTCCGGCAGAAAATCGCCATGTTCCTCTTGAGATATCAATTGAAAATACTGCACCGGAGATGAAAAAATCAAATTCTCAACATTCTTATAAAAAGAAAGAGGCTCAAAAAGCTGCATTAAAAAAATCTAAAACAATATATGCAAAACCCTCTGACGATGCGTATTCTAAGCTAACAATGAAATTGTTTAACGAAGATAAGCTGCCTGCGATATATTTTGTATTTAGCAAAAAGGACAGTCGGAATTTGTTAAAACACCTTTCCTCGGAAATTACTCTTACAACTAAAGAAGAGCGGAAAGAGATTGGTGAAATTATACAAAAATATGCTCGCGAAAATAAATATTTAGGGGTTAATCTGGATACGGATGCATTGTATAAAGGATTTGCTCTGCACAATGCAGGACTGCTTCCGACCCAAAAAGAACTTGTGGAAGAATTGTTTCAAAAGAAACTGGTAAAGGTTGCAATCGCGACGGAGACACTATCAGCCGGTATAAATATGCCTGCCAGAACGACTGTTATATCTTCACCCAGAAAACCTGCTTCATCTCCTGACGGCAGTGAGGACGGAAAAAGAAATCTTACTCCGAATGAGTTTCATCAAATGGCGGGAAGGGCAGGCAGACGCGGAATAGATGTAAAAGGGTTTTGCTTGCCGTTAAGTTGTAATACCGCACAGAATAAAATATTTGAAAGCTTGAAAGAATCAAGTTCAAATGATTTGATAAGCAATTTTAAATTTGATTTTTCGTTCATTGCCAATTACCTCTCCAACTATTCGGATGATGCAAAAATTAAGGAAATAATCTCCCGTACTCTGTACGGTTTTACAAATAAGTATATGAGAGAGGAGTTATATGAGCAGTACGCAGTTATGAAGGATATTTTGGAGACAAAGGGGTTTGTTAAGGACGGAAAAATGACCCTGAAGGGCGAACTGTTGAAACATGTGAACGGATATGAGCAAATTCCGATTATAAAGGTAATCGCCGACAAAGACTTAAAAAATCTGTCTCCCATAGAGTTGGCGGGTGCGGTTTCGGCTCTTGCAAATATAGTTTATAATGATTCGGAAAAGTATCCTTTAAAACCGTATGAAATAGAGAATGAAAGCGTAAATCTCGTTAAGCTTACACAAAAGATTGCCCGTGATATAGCTAATTATCACAAGGATATGAAGGGTATATCTTCTCATTTGGAAATGGGGATAAGTGCAGATACGGTTAATCACGTATATGGGTGGGCAAAGTTGAATAATCTCTCCGAAAACAGCCGCCAAAATTGGCATAAATTATGCACAGGCAAATTTAAGGATTCAATAAAAGATGAGGGGAGCTTGTTTAAAGAAATTGCAATGACTGTTGATTTAATGAAGCAAATGTGTACCATCTGTGATTACGGTCGTTTTTATTCAAATGATTCAGAGTATTATGACAATTTGAGGCAAGCTTTGTTGGAGGCTATATCTCTGCTCCAAAGAGAACCTGTTGATATTGAACATTTATGATATACTTAAGCTATGAGAATTGTAAGATTGGGGCTTAAGAATTATAGAAACCTCGAAAGTATTAATTTGAATCTCGAGAGCCGGAAAATTCTTATTATCGGGAAGAATGCCCAGGGTAAGACAAATATTCTTGAGAGCATATATTTTTTATCGGCACTAAAGAGTCCAAGGACATCGGTAATGTCGGATTTAATCAAATTCGGTGCGGAACGCTTTGAGATAAATGCGGGTATTGAAAAAAATCATACCGATATAGAGCTTGATTATACTTACGATACGGAGAAGAAACGCGAAGCAAGAATAAATAAGGTGAAATCTTCACCGCGGGATTTTAAACAGGTTGTTAAGACAGTGCTTTTTTCGACCAGGGATTTGCTGCTTTTGCGAGGTTCTCCTCAAGACAGGAGGGAATGGCTCGATAGAGCAATTTCGCAAATCTATCCCGCCTATGATGAAAGGCTTTCAAAATATGATAAAATAAGGATTCAAAAAAATAATCTTTTAAAAAATGAATATGTAGATGAAGCTCTTTTGGATATTTATAATGAACAACTGGTTATCACGGGGGCAAATATTATATTTTTGCGAAAAAAATTCCTTAAGGAGTTGGAATTAATCGCTTTTGAAAGGCACCATATAATAAGCGATTCCGAAAAATTGTCAATTAATTATACCTGTCCCGAAACGGATATTGAAGCAATTTGTGAATACCTGCGGACAAAGTTGGCTGAACATCGAAGAGAAGAATTTGCAAGACGTCAGGCATGTGTCGGACCGCACAGGGATGATATAGAATTTTATATAAATGATGCTGACGCGACGAAATTTGCTTCTCAGGGTCAACAGAGAACTTTAGTACTTGCTCTTAAGCTTTCTGAACTTGCAATTATAAAGGAAAAAACGGGTTTTTCTCCAATACTTCTTCTTGATGACGTTCTTGCGGAACTAGACGAAGCAAGGCAAAACTATCTTCTTAAATCGATAGATAATGATACTCAAACAATTATAACGTCTGTTGATACCTTATTATTTGAGGAAGAATTTTTAAAAGATGTTATAATATATAAGGTTGGCGGAGGGAAAGTTGTATGATTTTAGTGACGGGCGGAGCCGGTTATATAGGGAGTCATTTGGTTAAACTCCTTTTGAAGAAAGGAAAAGAGGTTGTTATATTTGACAGCCTTGAGACAGGTCACACAGAAACCGTGGAAATTTTAAAGAAATACGGCAAACTAAAGTTTGTTCAAGGAAATTTAAAGAATTTGGATGAGATAAGAGGTGCTTTTCTTGTAAACAAAATTGATGCTGTTGTGCATTTTGCTGCGTTTTCTCAGGTCGCAGAAAGTGTAAGTAATCCTCAAAAATATTATTATAACAACATTTATGGCACTTTAAATCTTTTAAATGCAATGTTAGAGTTTGATGTAAAAAAGATGGTATTTTCGTCAACTGCCGCAGTATATGGTGAGCCGGAGTACATTCCGATAGACGAAAATCATCCGCAAAATCCGATTAATCCTTACGGAAATACAAAGTTAATGATAGAGAGGATACTCAAAGATTATGACAAAGCCTACGGTTTTAAGTCCGTAAGCCTGAGATATTTTAATGCAGTCGGTGCGGATTCGGATGCGGAAATCGGGGAATGGCACGAGCCTGAGACACATCTTATCCCCAATATATTAAATGCGGATTCGGAAAAAACTTTTAAAATGTTTGGAACGGATTACGATACAAAAGACGGAACCTGTGTAAGGGATTACATAAATGTCGAGGACTTGGCTCTTGCACATATACGGGCACTGGAATATTTGAATAACGGTGGTCAAACCGATTGTTTTAATTTGGGAACATCAGAGGGAAACAGTGTTAAAGAAGTCTTTAATATTTGTGAAAAGGTAAAAGGCGTGACAATCCCGCTAGAGGTTTTTCCTGCAAGAGCCGGAGACCCTGCTGTACTCCTTGCCGAAAATAAGAAGGCAAAACGTATTTTAAATTGGCAGCCTGAGAAGGATTTGGAATACAGTGTAAAAACGGCATACAATTATACAATATCTAATAAGCACTGATACTTGTGGCACTGAACTTGTATGCTTCAATTGTTTTAGAGAAATAATTCGGCGGAAGCCCGGCTTTCTCTTTTAGGGAGTTAAGAAAAATTTCTCTATCAGGAAGCTGTTCCCATACAACAGGCAGGTACACGGCTCTTTTATCTTTTTCCGCAATAATTACCCCATGCGGATAAATTTTAGAGAGCAAGTCTCGTTCGTCTTTAAAATTAATCCGTTCAATGGCAGACAGTATTGAGACCGAAAGCTCCAGTCTGTCGAGTTCTTCTTCTCCCAAAGGGGCAAATCGGGAATCCCTGAAGGCAGCATTGGCTGCATTATCTATAATGTCTAAAATAAGCGGTTTTGTCGGATAAATAGAGCCGATACAACCTCTTAATTCCCCGTTAAGTTTTAAGGTAACGAAAGACGCTCCGTATTCTGTCAGCACCGAAGGAATTTGACGAGGAATGTACTCTTCTCCGTTCATTTCCGATATTATACTTTTTTTTGCAGTTTCCAAAACGTATTTGGAATAGTTTTTTTCTATAAAATCATTTCTTGAGCCGGGATACAAAAACCAGGAACCGTAACCGACTACTTTATCTTTCTCCGGGCTTATATCGCCGGAATTATACATTTCTGCCCTAATCATTGTGCAGTCGTTATTATTGGCAAAATCCACCAGTCCTTTAATGCCGATTAATCCGCAAGCCTGCGGCTGCTGTAAAAACTCAATTCTGCCTGTCTCAATTATGGTAGCCGTATACGTATCTATTTGTCTGCACTGTTGAAGGGTATAATAATGGCTCAGGTCGGAGGATATTACAAAAGAAGAATTCTCCCAGTAAGTTGAGATTAAGTCTGATATAAGACGGTAATCGCAATTTCCTGTAAGGATAGGGACAATTCTGATTTTTCTCCCTATTTTTTTCAGATTTTTTACAAAATCGGCTGCACTCTGTCTGTGCGGGTAAAAAAGGTTCTGAAGAAAAGGAAGCTGAACTTCGATTGCATGTTCTTTATCAAAGACTTCATCTGCAATTATACAGGGAAAATTTTCTGCAATTTCGGCAATCAGGCGATTGTTGACTTCCAAATTCCCCAGAGGTGTCTCGAAAAATGTGTATTCCGGCATGGCTATATTATTAAAGCTCTCGTGGTGTGATGGGGCTATTATGAATATATTTTCTCCCGGCTCCAAATACTGAAATCCTGCCATTGCAGCATGACCAGAATACATATATCCTGCATGTGGTACTATTATGGCTTTTGAACGGTACTCAACCAGCCTGTCCTCTTTGTAGGAATCTAATAACTTATTTAATTCTTCGGGATCTTGCGGATAAAAACTTCCTGCATAAACAGCCTTCTTATTCATAAAAATATTCTATAATAATTTTTATTTAATAGCAAAATTTATTTTTAGGTGGTTTAATGATGGTATGAATATAAGTTTTAGAGGTTATAAAAATCCTATAGTAGAAAAATTTTCGTACGGTGACGGTACGGGGATTGCTTATGTGGCAGTCCAGTTGACGGATGAGGGAAGTCCTGATCTTACAAAATGGAAGCAGTTGCAAAAAGAAATGGGAATTGATGATGTTCAAGATACGATTATGCTTATGCACAACCGAACACACAGGGCAGATTATTTGTATTTGGACGACAAATCAATGTTTTTTGGAGATGAATTAAGGAATTTAAACTCTCCGAAAGAAGAAAAACTTGCAGTAAAAGCTTATACTTTGCTTGCGAGTATAACAAGACAAATGGCGAATAGCGATACATTTATAAAAGACACAGATTACGTGAAAGTTTTTCAAAAAATTGTTAAAACGCTTGCAGAAGTAAGTAATCAAATGGTTGCTACTAAAATTGCCCCGCACGCAGTATTAAATCGTAATTTCAAAGAGGTTGGAGCCTTTTTTAACAGAGGAATTGCCGCTATAATGAGGCAATATTTAAAGTGATACTTTAAAGTTAAAGCTTAGAGGTTACTTCCTTGAGGTATTGTCGAATCGCAGGTGTAATCAGCAGGTCCGGCTCTTCCATACAAAGTTCGTCGAGCGTATTTACTCCTTTTCTGGTCTCTCCGCTTTGAATGTATAAAAGCCCCAATTGTATTCTTTCATAAGGGTTTTTGCTATCCTTGTATTCCCTTATTTTACTCTGTGTTATGCCGAGAGTTTGGTAGCATTCTACAAGATTTTGATAGTATTTAAAATTCAATCCGTACAATTTTATGGCATCTTCAAAGCAAACTCTTGCCATATCGGGATATCCTATAAAATTGTATGTTTCTCCGAGATTATTCTTAAAAATCGCAGTTGCCTGACTATTTGGGCTTAGTTGAATGGCAATTTTGAATTCCTGAATTGCCGCATAATAAATTCTGTCTTTCAGGTAATTCAAGCCTACATTATTATGATAAAAAGCATCTTTACCCGCATCAATAGTATACTTGTACGGCTTTTTGTAGCCCGAACAAATGATAAGTGTTAAAAATAAAAGCAAGCAAATTATTTTTTTCATAGTAAATCTATTTCTAAGCCTTCGTATGCAAAAATAGCATCTTCAGAAGCGTATTCTTCCGCCAAAGCATCCAATTTTTCGTCATTGTATCCGGGATCATAATGGAAGAATACCATTTTTTTAGCTCCAACTTGCTGCTTGCATTCAAGTGCCATTTCAAAAGTCGAATGTCCAAACCCTTGTTTGGGAACATAAATACTCAAGTAGTCCTCTGTTGAATATTGAGCGTCGTGTATAATTAAATCACATTCTTTGGCAAATTTAACAAGCTTTTTGTCGCCTCCGGGGTAACTTTCTTTGTCGGTAGCGTATACAAGTGTTTTGCCTTTGTAAGCAATCCTATATATAAATACTCCGTTCTGCGGGTGGGCGTATGATTTGTAGCAGGTAATTACAACGTCTTCATCGTTATAATCTCCCTCTTTTAAATCATTAACTCTGATGACATTCGGTATTTCCTCGCCTTTTTTGAATATTATATAGTTTGTTTCATTCAAATCCATTATTCTTAAGTCAGCCGCAATGTCACCCAAATCAAGCGGGAACGATTTTGTAAAAAGAAGTTTGGCAAGCTCCTGCTCAAGAGTTTCGTTGTAATTTACTCCGCCCATCATACACATTCTCGTAGAAGCCAAATGACAAGGTCTGAAGAACGGAAAGCCCTGAATATGGTCAAGATGGATATGACTTAATAAGATAGTGCATCTTACAGGAGTTCTGTCACTAATGGTTGTTCCTGATTCAATGTATTTTTGCATCAATTCATTCCCGAGACTTATTAAACCCGTACCCGCATCAAGAATTATTAAATGTCCTCCGACGCGAACCTCAACACATGAGGTATTACCTCCGTACTTCAAAAAATCTTTGTCCGCAACCGGGTAACTTCCTCTTACACCTCTGAATTTGATTTTAAATTCATCCATTACTCTTTCCTTCCTAATTTAAAGCTTGCATTTCTGTCGTTTTCATCTCCGTATAGTCTTTCAGACCCCATAAGACGCATTTTTGAACGTGCCTGTATATCCTTAAGGTTCGTCTCTTTTAAGTATACATCAACTAAGGTTCTGTTTTTGTTTGAATGTATATTAATTACTCTAAATGCATTAGGATATGTTACCAGTGAAGGGCAGGAAATTACCAGCATATTATCATCCTGCTTTATTTTTGTCGTATGATAATGTCCTTGAAGCACTATAATAGGATTCTTGTGGGTTTTAAGAAGCTTTCTTACCTCATATTCATTAAGCATTTTGTGACTGGAACTTGAATACGGCTCAATAATCGGGACATGAGTACAAACAATTACTATATCGTTTTCGTATTTGGTGAGTTCCTCCTGGAGCCATAAAAACTGTTCATTGGAGATTTCTCCGTTGGCAGTGAGTTTATAGTCAATTATAGAATCAAGGCAAATTACTCTGAATCCTTTCTTGGGGGTAAAGGCATAGTAAATATTTTTTTGATTCATATTGTCATTGACGTTTGACAAGACATCCAAAAACTTTCTTTTAGTTAGCGGGCCGTCAATTGAGATGTCGTGGTTTCCGTCGATTGCATACCAGGGATAAATTAAATTCTGTACGTGAGATGTGAATATTTCAAGCTCACTGACTTTTGGGACATTAATTAAGTCTCCGGTGAATATTACAAAATCGTAAGGCCCTGAGGTGTTAATTTGAAATATCACGTCGTTTAATAAATCACCCGATTTTTTTAAAAATTTATACGAGGTGTTATCTTCAAAGGAAGAAAAATGTGCATCACTTACCTGGGCTATTCTCAGGTTGTTATTGGCTGCCGTACATACTTGTGAGCCGATTGCACAGGCTATTATGATTGTCAATATAAAATTAACAATTTTTGAAAAAAAAGATTCCTTTTTCTCTTTCCTGTAACGTTTCATACCTTGTATTTTATAATAATTCATTTTTAGTAAACAAGTCAACTTGTATATGGATTTGGTTGGTGGTAAATTGAATGTTATGAAAAAAATCTTATTTGTAATCGATAAAATAGAACTGAAATATTTTGAATTTAATAATCTGGTAACCAATTTTTGGTTAATCAAGGAGTTTTTGGAAAACAGAAACGAAGTCTATATTACAACAATCCCGAATCTGCTGCTAAGAGGAGATACGGCATATACAAAATGCTATGAAACTTTTGCAGATAAGGGTAATATTTTTTATAAAGACGTGAAAATTGAAACGGCAATCAACGATTTTGATTTGGTTATGTTTAGACCCGACCCTCCTGTTGATATAGATTATATAAATGCTACTTATATTTTTGATTTTGTTTCTACAAAAGTCGTAAATTCGCCGAGAGCAATAAGGGATTTTAATGAAAAGTTGCACAGTGTTTATTTTAAAGACCTTATGTCGGATAATATGGTGACATCTTCTTTAAAGGATATAGAGGCTTTCTTGGCTTTGCACAAACAAATAGTACTGAAACCTCTAAACAGATGTTTTGGCTCGGGAGTTATGTACCTCTACGAAGGGGATCCTAATACCAGAACGATTATTAATACAATGACTAATAACGAAACAACTCTGATAATGGTTCAAAGTTTTATTTCCGGGGTTAAACGTGGAGATAAACGTGTCCTGACATTGGGAGATAAAGTTCTCAAATATTGTGTTAAAAAATTACCTTCAAATGACGATTTTAAGTTTAATACTCATAACGATAATTTTATTTCCGGCGAAGAATTAACGTCCCAAGAGCGTGAGGACTTTACTCCTGTTGCAAAAAAACTTAATTCTTTGGGAATTCCGATGGCAGGCTTGGACGTCATTGATGGAAAGATAATAGAAGTTAATGTGACAAGTCCTTGCTATTTTATAAAAGAGATTAATAATTATTACAATGTAAACTTAGAAAAAGAAATCTGTGATTTTTTGTTGACTGAGAGCTTGTTATCATTATAAAGATATAGTATAATTCAATTATATGGTGTATATCAAGATTTAAACTTCGGTGTATACTTTAGTTAGAGATTAAATAAGAAGAAGGAATATTATGAAAAAGTATATTTTGACTTTACTTACAATAATGGTATGTTTTTCTACAATTAATTTTGCTGCGGCAAAGACGACTTCTAATAAATCATTAGCTTCTGCAATAAAGATGTATAAGGCGGGTAACTATTCCCAATGCTATATTGCATTATCGGATATAGTAAAGAATGATCCTTCAAATGCAGTTGCATATTATTATTTAGCTATGACATCCGCTCAGATAGGTAAAAGAGATGAAGCTATTTCAAATTATGAAAAGGTTATCACTTTGTCTCCAAGTTCTCAAGTAGGACGTTATGCCGAAAAGGGTAAGACTTGTATAACTATGCCGGATAAATGTCACGAAGAGTCGGAAACGTCGGCACTGGATGCTTTTATTCAAGGTAAATTCGGAAGCGGATTCTCGGAAGAAGCACGCAGTGAGTATGAAAAACAAAAAATTGAAAATTTAATGCGTGAAATGAATAGAAAAGATGATATTACACCTCAAAAATTTAAAGAATATAAGGATTTTTCAAGCGAAGTTCCTACAAATGATGAGATTGTTGCAGCTCTGAGAGTTCTCCAAAGAGCGGGGCTTGGTAATATGTTAGGAGGTAGTACTTCTGACTTATCACTTATAACAGGTAATAATAGCAATAATAATGCTGCAATGCTAAATTTGCTTATGGGGAACGGCAACTCATCTCTAAACCCGCAGGTGATACAGTCTTTATTGACAAACCAATTAGGATTTTAAGAAAGATGAAAATAGATACAGTTAGATTTGGTGAAATTGATGTAGAAGAAACCCGTATATTTGATTTTGTGCTGCCTATTATCGGGTTTGATAAACTTAAAAAGTTTGTTATTTTGGATCCGAATAAAGACAGTCTTTTTAAATGGCTTCAGTCGGTAGAAGATGCAACCTTGGCATTCCCCATAATATCTGTTTCCGCACTGGAGTACGATTACACTATCGATATTGCCGATAACGTAATTGAAGCCCTTGATATTAAAAGTGTGGAAAGTGTTTTGGTTATGAATATTACGTCCATACCGCAGAATGATCCAAAAGGTACTACTATCAATTTATTGGCTCCTTTAATATTTAATATTGATAACCAAAAAGCAGGACAGGTAGTTCTGTCCGGTTCAGGATATGACATAAGTTATCCTATGTTTAAGAAAGTTTAAGGATTGAAATGCTTGTAATAACTAGAAAAAATGGTCAAAAAATAATGATTAACGACAATATAGAAATAACTATTGTCGAAGCTAAAAATGGTGTGTGTAAGGTCGCCATAAAGGCGGATAAGGATGTAAAAATATACAGAGAAGAGATTTATTTGCAAATCAAGTTAGCGAATTTAATCGGGAAAAATACGAATGTTTCTGCTGTTGATTCGGTTTCTGACATGTTAAAAGACAAAAATGCATTGAATAAGAAATTTGAAGCAGCACCTGTGGTTGAAGATGAAGTTGTTGTTGAAGAAAACAAGTCTTCCATGAGAATTAACAAAAAAAATGCCGAGTCTTAATTTAGAAAATTTTTTCTTTTTTGAAGAGGACTGCTCTAAGATAAAGATTTTACCTGATTCAGTAGAGCATGCATATTTGGCGGTTTTAAATGATGATTTGGTGAGTGCAAAAGAGATTTTTGGGAGAATTGATTCTCCTCGTGCAAAGTGGGGTAAGGTATTGGTATCTGTGTTAAAGGGGTATTTGGATGTCTATCCTACATATTTTCAGATAAGAAATTTTTTGGAAATAGATTTGGATTTTTTGATAAAGAATGAAAAAATAGATTATACGGAGCAATTGTTGGGTGCATTAGACATTTTTATCAAAATAAATTATGAGACATATAAGTTTGTGGCACGTGTTATGTATGCTAATAAGCTTTATGCTGCGGCTTTGAGTTATATGGAAAAATCCCGGGCAATTAATTATACGGATGCGGAACTGCATTTTATGTTTGCAAAATATTATTTGGGAGTGCATGACTATATAAAGGCTTATGCTGCTGTAGAAGAGTGTTTATGCCTTATCCCGGATTATTATCCTGCTAAGGTCTTGAAGCAAAGAATTGAAGAAACCTGCATTTAATAGTATAATTTTCTTATGAAAAGTGATGCTTTTATAAATAATAATGAAGATAATCCGTTTTCCGGCGAGTCTGTGAATAATTTTTTTTTACAACCTGAAAATATTTCATCGCATCATTCGGGTGAATTGTCTCGTCGTTTGAATGATTATGATTATAATATATTGAAAGAAGAAGCTTACAAAGATGTAAAGGACGAGGTTTTTAAGTTAGAATACAAAATGGCAAAAATCGAAAACGAGATAAAGCAGTTGGATGCCAGAATTCAGGCTTCTAAGGATATTCACGATTTCAATAAGGTTGAACTTCTTTGTACTGCAAGAAAAAGGCTGCAAGAAGAGTTACAGGATTTGTTGGATATATACAACGATACGAGTTTATCGGCAAAGATAACGGGCGGTTTAACAAACAGTATCAAAAATAAGTTTAATTTTATAAGACGCGGACTTTATGCATTTGTCGAACGTGTTATATCAAGGCTCCCCGCTCCGTTTTCATCAGCACTGGAATTAAAAAAATCTTTGTCGAAGCTTGAGATTATTAATAAAAATGTGAACGAATTGGTTAAACTCAATACTCCTTACGGTGAATCGTATGATAAGTATGAAAGACTTTCAAAATATATAGTTCGTGCAAACAGTATACAGGCGGAAATATCCAGGTCTTTGAAGTAGGAGTTATGGAAAAGGTGAGGGCTTCTATCCTCCTTTTTCTGCGACGTTTTTAAAACCTTATAGTCTATACTTTTGCTTCTTTTTGTGTTAGACTTTGTCTGTTATGAAAAGAAAACCGATTATTGCAGTAGTTGGAAGACCGAATGTCGGAAAGTCTACCTTCGTAAACAGATTGGTAGGCAAACGTCAATCGATTGTGGATGACCGTCCGGGTGTAACTCGGGACAGGATTTATTTTGATGTTGAGTGGCAAAATAAACAATTTACTGTTATTGATACCGGAGGTATTGTTCCGGGTGATGACGATGATATTATGGTTTCTATATATGATCAGGCTAATATAGCTTGCGAAGAGGCTGATAAGATTATATTTTTGGTAGACGGTATAGAAGGCGTTACTCCTGTTGATTCTGATATAGCCAATATTTTGAGAAAATCAAAGAAGCCGATTTATTTGGCTGTGAATAAAGTTGATTCTCATAATCAAATTACAATGCTTAGCGATTTTTATTCTCTTGCGATAGGAGAGCCTGTTGCAATTTCCGCTTTGCACGGCTCGGGCGGTGTCGGAGATCTTTTGGAAGATATTACGGCAGATTTTGAAGAATTTGATGATGATAGTGATAATGAAGTTATAAAAATAGCAATTGTCGGACGTCCTAATGCGGGTAAATCCTCTATAGTCAATGCTTTATTGGGAGAAAACAGGGTTATTGTTTCTGATGTATCAGGTACGACAAGAGACAGTATTGATTCAAGGTTCAGTTATGATAACCGGGAATTTGTGATAATTGATACGGCGGGTATCAGAAAAAAATCAAAGGTAGATTATGGAGTGGAAAAGTTTGCCGTCGATAGAGCAATTCGTTCAATAAGAGAATGTGACGTTGCTTTGTTGGTAATTGATGCCCAAGAAGCTGCGAACGGAATCTCCGATCAGGATAAGAAAATTGCCTCAATCATAACCGATGCGGGTAAAGGAATGGTTATTGCAATTAATAAATGGGATTTGATTGAGGATAAAAAATCTAATACGATTAATAAATTTGAGCAAAAAATAGTGAAGGAAATCCCTTTTTTGGACTATGTACCTAAAATATATATAAGTGCGGTAACACACCAACGCCTAAATCAAATATTTACAAAAGTGGTTGAGGTATGGCAGGAATGCTCAAAGAGGGTTGCAACAGGGCTGTTGAACAAGGTCGTAAATGAGGCTTATGCCTTAAATCCGCCTCAAACGATACGAAATAAACGTTTGAAGATAATGTATTCTACTCAGGCAGCCGTTAAACCGCCGACGTTTATTTTGTTTGCTAATAACGAAGACTTGATGAAAGATCATTACAAACGTTATATGGAAAATAAACTCAGAGAAGCGTTTGGTTTTGTTGGTACTCCGATAAGAATTTCTGTAAGAACAAGAGGCGAGAAGAAGAAATAAACTACTTAATTATTACAATATCTCCCTTTTTGACTTCATTTGCCAATTCTTTTATGACTTCGTTGTCCATCCTTATACATCCTAAAGAAACGTATTTTCCAATGGAAGAAGGGTTGTTGTTTCCGTGAATAAATTCTCCTATCGGGCTCTGTTCTCCTGTTTCAGTGTTTAGCTTGTTTAGGCAAATAATTCTGGGACCATAGTCCTTGGGATGATTTCTGCGGCGGGTTTTCTCCGGTGCACTTGCGTACGGGTAGGATTCCGTGTGTGTTACAATTCTTACGCCTTTATCAGTCGGGGTATTTTTCTTTCCGCTTGCAACAAGGTATGCAATTTGTGCATTTCCCTTTTCGTCATATTTATATAGAACATTGGTTTCCGTATCAACAACTATTTTAGCAAATTTTTCTTCTCCCATAATGTTTAGTTTGGCAGACGGTGCCCCAAATAGTACACTCTTATCTTCCGTTCCTTTTGCAGGAACTTGCGTTTTAGTAAAAGTATCCTGTCGGGCAGGCATAATTGTTGTAACAGACCTTGCAGCCAGCGGTATTGATAATGCCGTGCATATTAAACTCACTTTGGGTAAGTAACCTGATATTTTCATATTATTTTAAAGTCTCTAAAAAAAATTTTTGCCGTTAAAACATTCTTACGAGTTTTCGAACTTCTGCAAGCACTTTTTTAGCTTCAATTCTTGCTTTTTCGGAACCCTCTCTGAGAATTTTTTCTACAACTTCAGGATGTTCTTCATAATATTTTCGTTTTTCTCTTATTGCTCGGAATTTTTCGTTTATTTTGCAGCCCAATTGTCTTTTACAGTCTGCACATCCTCTCTGCCCTTTTTCGCATTCGCATCTTACTGTTTTAATTTCGTCTTCTGAGCCGAATATTTGCCAATATTTGAAAGCGACTTCGCATTCGTCCGGGTGACCGATATCATCTTTTCTCATTCTGCTTCTGTCGGTTATGGCTGACATAACTTTTTTTGCGGTTACTTCCTCCGAGTCGGAAATTTTAATATCATTATTAAAAGATTTTCCCATTTTGTTACCGTCCAACCCGCAAATTAGAGAACAGTTGTTCAGAAGGGGCTGAGTCTCTTTAAAGAAGTCTGTTTTGTATATATTATTAAACCTTCTTGCAATATCTCTGGTAAGTTCAACGTGTGCGACCTGGTCAATTCCTACAGGAACGAAATCCGCATTAAAAGACAGAATGTCCGCAGTCATAAGAACCGGGTAGCCCATTAAACCGTAATTTATTTGCGATGCAAAGCCTTCTTTAGAGCGTAAAATTTTTGCCATATCTTTGAGGTTGGGATCTCTTTCAACCCAATTTTGCGGAGTTATCATGCTCAGATAAACATGCAGTTCAGCTGTTTCCGGTATAAGTGATTGTACGTATATCGTGGCTTTCTGCGGGTCAATTCCGCTTGCGAGCCAATCCGTCGCCACATCAATAATATCCTGCCTTAAAGCTTCCGTTTTATCATATTTTGTCGTTAATGCATGCCAGTCTGCGATAAAATAGTAGCACTTGTATTCATCCTGGAGTCTGACCATATTTTCAATTACTCCTAAATAGTGTCCTAAATGAAGTTTTCCTGTCGGACGCATCCCTGTAAATACTATTTTATTTTGCATATATTACTACTTCCTTTCACTAAACTTAAAAACTTTAATTTCGCCGGAATCTAAATCCGTGAATATTTTTTTATAATCTTGTTTTATGTTGCTGTTTCCGGTTATGATTTCTATCTTCGTATTCCGTCTTATTTCAGGTATTTTGATTGTAATTTTGTTCTGAGGATGTTTAAAGTCCAAATTCCCTATGACTATAATTTGCTCCTTGTTATATGAACGGGCGAAAGCAAAGACTTTTTCATTTTCTGTTTTAAAAGGTGTAAAAGCACCCTTGGTTATTATATTTTCATTGTTTGTTCTAAAATTATACGCTTCCTTAAAGTTATTTAAAATATTCTTATTATTCCCGCCGGGTTTTCTTGAGAAGTTGAACAGATCCATCTTTCCTCTGTGTACAAAATAAAAATCATCATCGGTTTCTGTTCTGTCGGCTTTAGTGTTAGCCCACGGATAAAGGTATGTGTCACCCGTAAAGAAACCGTCAATACAATAGGGATTGTAAGGCAGCATTGCATTGAGCCATATAATCATAATTGAGAAATTTTCGCCGTGCAATACAACGGGACTGACTTCATCGTGCGTGGAAAAACTCATTATGACACTTTTGGGCTCTTTGTATGAGTTAAGCAGTTTTTGGTTAAATTTTATATGTTCTAAGAACTGTTCCGCTCTCCATTCCTTAAGGTTGAAAAAACTCCCGTAATAACCGTCAAATCCGGCTTGTAGTAGTTTATTGTACGGTGTGAACGGAGCGTATTGGCTTGGAGGCTCCCTCCAGGAATCTGAAGCTTCCGCAAGAAACATAAACTCTGCATCTTTGCTTCTTGAATATTTAATCAATTCTTTCCAGAAGGCTGC
Source organism: Candidatus Gastranaerophilales bacterium (assembly GCA_944323705.1). Taxonomy (GTDB): domain Bacteria; phylum Cyanobacteriota; class Vampirovibrionia; order Gastranaerophilales; family Gastranaerophilaceae; genus CAG-196. Next base: position 17,580 of record CALUTM010000012.1, on the reverse strand, counting down.
AGGTTTTATGGTCGCGACGTCTGCTCTTATACCGTCAGCACCGATATCCATAATCATATCGACAAATTTTTTATGAGCATCCATAACGTCCTGATTCAGCTTAGAATTACTCCCGACATCCAATAATCTTACATCTGTCCAGTCCGTTGGAACTATGGAACATTGTCCGGCATCTTTTATAAATAATTCCGGGTGCGTAAGAAATAAATCATAGGCTCCGCAGCTCGGTAAATCTATAATGACTCGAATCCCTCTTTTGTGACATTCATCTACAAATTTCTTAGCTTGCTCAATGTCATTCAAGTCGGAGTTTTTGTCGACTAATTGCGGATTTATACTCCAAAAGTCAGCTATAGCATAAACAGAACCTGCCGTACCCAGTGCTTTAAGTCTCCCCACAGGGGTTATTGGTAATACATGCAATGTATTTATTCCAAGCGATTTTATTTCGTCAAGTCTGTCGATTGCATTTAAAAAATTCCCGCTTTCCTCCTCTTCATCAATAATTTCGTTGCCATTAGTATCTTTTGCATTAAATGTTCTTATATTTATGCAGCAAATATTGGCTTTATTATTTAAAAACAGAGTTCTTAAGTCGTTATTCTCATCGGCAATCGCACAAGAGCCGATAAAAGTCAGTATAAGTATTGTTAATATACCCTTCTTCATATTATTGATTTTACCAGATAAATATTTTTATGTATATTAATGTTACACTTGTAGTATGGAATTTAACGGAACTGATAAAAGATATAATCAATACAGTGCATTTTTAAAGAATAAATTCGGGGCAAAGGTCTATAAAATAACTATAGACGCCGGTTTTTCCTGCCCAAACCGGGATGGTACCATTTCAAACAAAGGGTGCATTTTCTGCGATGACGGCGGTAGTTTTTCACAAGCACATTCTAACAAGCTTGATGTTGAGGAACAGGTTAATGTAGGGGCGGAAACTTTAAAGAAAAGATTTAAAGCAGAAAAATTCATGTCATATTTTCAGGCATTCTCAAATACATATAAACCGATTTGTGAACTTGAAAGAATTTACAAAGCATCACTGACTCACCCTGATGTCGTCGGAATCTCAATAGGTACCAGACCTGATTGCATTGATTCCGAAAAACTTAAACTCATATCATCGTTTGTGCCGGACTATTATACGTGGATAGAATACGGGCTTCAGTCCGTTCATGATAAAACTTTGGCAAAAATAAACCGCGGACATGATTATAAATGCTTTCTGGAAGCTTATAAGAAAACAAAAAATGCGGGAATAAATGTCTGTTTGCATGTTATTTTAAACCTGTTTGAAACCTATGAAGAGATGATGGAAACCGCAAAGACTATTGCAAAGCTTGAACCTGAGGGAGTGAAAATCCACATGTTATGTGCTTTGGAGGGAACAAGGCTTGCAGAAATGTATAAAAACGGTGAAATAGAATTTATGACCGAGGATGAATACGTCAGTACTGTTTGTGATTTTTTGGAATATTTGCCGCCTTCAACAACAATTCATCGTTTGGCGGGAAACGGCTTAAGAACAGAACTGATTGCACCCCGGTGGATTGGCAAAAAATTAGATTGTCTGAATAAAATCGACAGAGAGTTTGCAAGAAGGGATTCTTGGCAAGGAATAAAATTTGAATTATAATACATATATGGACAAGAAAGTAATATCCACAAACAGAAAAGCTTTTCATGATTTTTTGATTTTTGATAAATTTGTCGCAGGGATTGTTTTGACGGGGACGGAAATTAAGTCAGTAAGACGCGGTACTGTCAATCTTAAAGACGCTTTTGCAAAAGTTGAAGATAATGAAATTTTTTTATATGGAATGCATATTTCTCCCTATGAGCAGGGAAATCGATATAACCACAAACCTGACAGGGTAAGGAAGCTGTTGCTTCAAAAACGTGAAATTTTAAAAATTCAAGATAAGGTAAAAAAAGACGGTGTAACAATTATTCCTTTAGAATTGTTTTTGTCTCATGGTTTTGCTAAGATAGAGATAGGACTTGCAAAGGGTAAGAAACTGTACGATAAACGGGAAGCTATTACAAGAAAAACACAGGAAAGAGATATTGCCAGATTAACAAAAAGAGGATAGGAAAGTTTATTTTCCGAAAATCGGAAATGGGGGTAGGCGGATGTTTAACAGAGAAAGTATTTTAAAAAGTTTAAATGCGGAGAATTATTATATTGATAAGCATTCGCTGGATTTGTTTCTTGAGGACTGGAAAATTGAGTCCATATATGAAGATGAGGACGGACTTGAATTTTATGATGACTTGGCATTAGAAAAAATAAAGAAGGGTATTTCTTTAAAGGCTCAGGGATATAGTGATGAACAAATAGTTACCAAGCTTTCAAGGATGGAAGCTAAGGTTGAAAAAAGCAGTGAAGAAGTTGCTCAGCCCGTGCAACCTTTAATGGTAAGCGAATTGATGAATGAAGAGGAAGAAAGTACGGAAGTTGTTCCTCAAGAAGAGCCCTCTTCGGGGAAAAGTTTCACTTTGGATGTTTCAAGTCAGACGCTTCAGATGTTGGCAGAAGCTGTTGCAAAAAAGATTAGTGACGATATTACCAATTCCGATATGGCAACCCGTTTGATTGAAGCGGGCGGTTATAAGAGAGATAACGAGATTCTTGCAAAGCAGGTAAAAGAGCTGTTGGAACATAATAGGGAGTTGTCTCAGAGAATTGAGCAATTGGAAAGTCATGCTTCAAAACATTTTTGGGCAAGGTTTTGGAGGGGAAAATAAGAGCTTTTTTTGAAAAATTAGACTCGCTTCTTGAAGGGTATTTTCAGGCACATAAGGCGTATATTTGTTGCAGAGCGGGCTGTTCTTCCTGCTGTGAAAAGGGGGATTATCCCGTATCGGAATTGGAATTGAAATATTTGATGCAGGGCTTTATTGAATTGGACAGTGAAAAAAAGCTCATTGTGCAAAAGAATATTAAGACTATGCAAAGAGGAGAGGCTTGTCCTTTTTTAATAGAAAATTTATGTTCCGTTTATGATTACAGACCTATTATATGCAGGGTGCACGGTCTTGCGTATATATGCGGCAATGATACGGTGAAATTGCCATACTGTGCGAATGAGGGAAAAAATTATTCCTCCGTATATAAAGACAGGGAAGTTTTTATAAATCCCGTCAAAGATAATCTTGACACGCCGTCTTTGTTAAAGAATTTTGATTATGGAGAAATAAGAAATCTGTATGATTGGCTTAAACCATAGTCCAAGCTGATTTAGGACATACTGCAGAACAGATGCCGCATCCTATACACCGATTATCCGTAACATTGTAATCTTCATTTATTGCATTTTGCGGACAGTTCTTTACACACAGGTTGCAGCGGATACATTTTGCTTTATCCCATACTGGTTTTCTGAGCCGAGCATCTCCCGCTTGAGACAGGGCAAATACCTCACCGTTATCCTCTACCAAATCTCCAAATAACCCGTCGGTAAACCATTGCGTATCTTTGAATTCTTTTACGGTTATATTTTTTTCTTTTAAAGCTTTGGGTAACGGAATAATTTTCATCCAATTCGTAAAATCCGACAGTGTTTCTTTGAGTTCTTCTCTTCCGATTTCTTTAAGAAAATTGTCCAGCCCCGATTTAAGGAAATCTTTATCAAATTTATCGAGCTTAACTTTTTGAACACACTCTGCCAAACCGTCAACGTTTCCTCTTACATAAACAGTCCCACCGACCATTCCCACGCAAGAGCGATTCCCGAGAATAGACGGGATATCATCGCATTCATAGCCGCATATAACAGCTATCCCGCCTCCCATAAACTCAAAGCTGAAAGAGCCGGTATTCTTTAGGACCCAAAATTCTGGTGCTTCAAATCTTGGGTCATGCTTCATAAGAGCTCCCGAGCGGGTACCTGTTCTTCCGCCAATGTAGATTTTACCCCCCGCGGCACAATGAGCCGTTGTATCTCCGCCGTCACCTTTTACAATAATTTCGGCCCCGGAATTTAACCAACCTACATCTGCTGGAGCAGAGCCTTCTACAATGATTTTTGTCCCGTCCATAGCCATGGCTCCGACTCTTTGCCCCGGATTTGTAATCTTAAAAGTTATATTTTTGCCGCTTTTGGACCAAACCGAACCACCGATATCGTGCTGACCGCAGGCTTCAATTTCAAATTCCGTAATCCCTTCTTCAATCTTTTTGTTAATAGTTTGAAGAAGCTCTTGGGTCGACATTCTGGTATTATTGTTCAATGTTTTAATTTTACAAGCAGTCATATTTTACCTTCTTAATCTGAATTTGTGTCCTGTTTCTTAACAGCCGTATTGGATATCTAACCTGTCAGAGATATGCTTATCAACGGTAATTAATGCGTCGGACCGTCCTACAGGCAGAGAAGAGCAACCTATTGGTGCCATTAATTTCTTGAGTTCAATATCTGTTGCGAGGATGTAATTTACAAGATTTTGAGCAACTTTATCAACATCAAGCCTTTTCACGAGTCTGTCATCCTGTGCGGCAATCCCGGCAGGACAAAAACCTGTATTGCAAGCGTTGCATTTCCCCGTATCGCTTCCTACGCAGCCTGCAACTTCAAGAAGTGTACTTCCCGTAAACACGCCGTTTGCTCCAAGGCATATAAGTTTAAATGCGTCTGCTGCGAAACTGCCTGTTTGTCCGAGTCCGCCGCCTGCAAATAAAGGAATTTCTCCCTGTCTGCCCTGGTGGACGGCTGCAAGATAACAGTCTCTCAGCTTGGATGTAATAGGGTGTCCCGTATGGTTAAGCGAAATTTCGTGTGCTGCCCCTGTACCTGCGGCAAGTCCGTCCAGGAAAAATCCGCCAACGATATTATACGGATCTCTCAGCAAATTATTATATACGGATACGCTTGTAACCGAGGCGGCAACTTTTATGGCAACAGGCACTCTAAAGTTAAATGCCGCATTCATGGAAAGAAACATTTTTTGAACGCTTTCTTCAATAGAGTACAAGCCCTGGTGAGTTGGCGGTGACAGTAAGTCCGCTTTTGGTACTCCTCTTATTTCTTGCACGTATCTTGCAACTTTGCTTGCCTGTAGGAGTCCTCCGTCACCGGGCTTAGCCCCTTGACCTATTTTAATAAGTATACCCGCAGGATCTTCCGTCATATCCGGCATGGCTTTTATAATCCTGTTCCAACCGAAATGCCCTGAGGCTATTTGTAAAATCATGTACTTTACATATCTGGATTTAAGAAGTTTTGTCGGGATTCCCCCCTCTCCGGTGCACATTCGGAGAGGTATACCCATAACTTCATTAAGATATGCAGTTGCAATCGCCATCGCTTCCCACATTCTCCAGGACACGGCTCCTATTGACATATCCCCAAATATTATCGGATATATCCATCGATTGGGTGGCAAGGGTGTTGTCTCATAAAGAGCTTCTCCGTTATGCCCGAAGTTCAGTTTGTCGGCCTTTAAAACTCTGCCCAAAGGGGTTCTTAATTCAAACGTATGCCGCTGAGCATCAAGTGAAGGGTCGGTCATCTGGGAAATTCGACCGATTTTTATTTTGTCTAAAGTCCGACCTTCCGTGTTCAGATTAGAGCGTCCGCCTTTTTTGAAAGAATCTGCTTTTTCTGCCCTATATACAACCGAATACTTGTCATCTTTGTTTCGAACTGCTTTTATAGCTCCGTTCGGGCACACATTTGAACACATACCGCAGCCTCTGCAATAGTTATCCAGAGAAATATTTTGCTTTATAACAAGGACTTTTTCTGTCTTACGCGGTGCTGTTATTGAGTTTGACTTTCTTTCTTCAACGCATGGCATTATGGCATTAAAAGAACAGGCGGCTGTACATTTCCCGCATTGGATACACTTGGATTCATCATATTCTATAATCCAAGGTAAGTCGCTTTTTCGTAATTCATTCACTTTTACTGCTGCCATCTTTCTACCGTTAAATCCTTCTTCACAACAATTGTCTCTCTTTCTGTAGGATAAATATCCTGACGAAAGTCCCTGTCGGGCATTAAATCATTTAGTCCGGCAACTTCCGATGTCATAATTACCATGTCTTTATTCCTGCCAACTACAACAGGACGTAATTTTTTTGAATCGCAAACACATAACAATTCTTTATCAGGTGTTACTGCAAGCATTGTATTCGGACCGTTTACTTCAAGGTGCGAAAGAGAAGCTTTTATCCTTAATAAAATTTCCCTGTTGTCTCTCTTTATAATATCATCATACTCCAAAGGTGTTATTGTATGCTTGAAATATTGCAAAGGCCATTTTAGTATTTTATGAACATAATGCAGTGTGTATAAAAGGCATTGTGAATCTGATTCAAAACCGAGATATCCTTTGTATAATTTTTGCTGATAGTATTTGTTTTTTTCGTAAAACGTGTTTTCTCCGTTAACCAGAACGGTGTAACCCTCCAGAAAAAACGGATGGGCTGCGTATCTTACAATATCATAATTAGTATTTTGCCTGCATTGTGCTGTTATAATACCAGAGGCGAGGTCTTTATTTTCATTCCACAAATCAAAATATGTCCCTATGTCCTTTGGACTTCCTATTTCTTTAAGCGTGAGTGTATCAGGCCAAAAAGAGTATATGTAACCTGAATTTGTTTTTTCAAGGGCATTTCTTAATTCTATGGATGTATTAATTAAAAGTTCTTCTTTTTCTTCTTCTGTGGCATGCTTATAACTTTTGGGGTATTGAAGAACTTCAAATATATAATTTGGCATCGCGTCTATTTTAAGCCCTTTTTCGTTATTAATATTAGGAGTCCATTGCATTACTCGCGAAAAACCTGATTCTCTTAGAATATCTTCTGCAAGTCTGGTCCCTTCAACTGTTGCCGCCATAGAAAGAAGAGGCAAATCCTTGTAGGATTCAAATATACCGCCTAAATCCTGCATGACAAAAGCAAATCCCGAATCGTCGTGTCCCTCTTGCTGGCTTCGCATCAGTTTTAATGCAATTGAAGGGTGCAACTTATTCTTTGATTTTATAGCTCCTATTCTGCACATAAGTTAGATTTTACAGTGTTTATCGAGTTGCGTCAAGTTTATTGTAATTTTTTAGTAATCATGGTATTATGCTAATGGAGAGTTGAACTAATGCAGCAGAATATATTACAAGATTCAAATATTACAAAAATTTATTTAATATATATAATTAACGGTTCCAAAAAGCGGGAAAATGTAAAATTGAGGTTTATGGACAATAGAGAGTGTTATTTTGCTGCTCCAGTGTCGTCTAATTTTAATAAACCAAAGAAAAAAACTCCCGCAGAGTTGCATGTATTCACGACTGACGGAGTCTATAAGACAAATGTTTCGCTTATTGACTCAAATGTTTCTATGCGTGAAGTTATGTACGAAGTTTCGTTACCTAAGAGTTGGAATTTTATACAGTTAAGGAACAGTACCAGAAAACAAGTAGAGCTTCCTGTTAACATAAAGTTCAATGACGGATTTGAAATTAATGCCACTTCGTACGACTTGTCGTTAAGTGGTGTGTCTTTTTTCTATAAACCTCCGATTACAAGTATTTATAAAAAGATTACGGGAATTTTAACTTTGAAATTGCCGGATGATACTTTATTCAATTTCCCGCATGGTGCTATGACTGTTGAGACCAAACTGGTGAGGGAAAAGGAGGATGTAGAAGGACACTTTGGTGAGACTTTTTACATTTACAGATTTATGAATGTTTCTTATGATGATGAAGATATCCTAAAAACATTTTTAATAAGATTAAACTAGCTTGACTTTAAGAAAAATAAAACTAATAATATTATATACGAAGGTGTTTGAATGAGATTAATAAACAGGCTTAAGGTATTTGAACAGAAGTATGTATTTTTAAGATGGGCAACGGGAGCTGAATACGGCAAAATTACGTATGTTGGTGAAGATTATGTTGAGTTTAATATAATTGACGTTGATACAATGGAATACAGAGAGACTGTTGTTATTAATTCTTCTTTAATTTTAGAGGCAATTTTTGGCGGACCTGATATTGCAAGAATTGTTGCGGAAATATCTTCAATGCTGCCGGATTCATAATTATGGTTACAAAATCAATAACAGCGGCGACAATAGGGATTAATTCCCGAAAGATAGAGGTAGAGGTTGATGTCGTAAATTCTCTGCCTAATATAAGTATCGTCGGTTTGCCTGACAGTGCAGTAAATGAAGCTAGAGAAAGAGTTCGTTCGGCTATTAAAAATTCCGGCTTTTCATTTCCGACAGGGCGAGTGATTGTTAATCTTGCACCTGCTGATTTACGAAAAGAGGGAACAAATTTCGATTTACCTATAGCGGTTGGCATTCTAAAAGAGCAGGGGGTAGCAATCCCTGAAGATAGCAGTATCGGTTTTTTAGGCGAACTCTCTTTAGATGGGTCTTTGCGAAAAGTTGCGGGTGTGCTCCCTCTTGTATGCGGGCTGAAGGAGGCGGGAGTTAAATCTGTATTTGTTCCAGTCGAAAACGCAAAAGAAGCGGCTTTGGTTCAAGGTATAGATGTCTATGGAGTGCAACATTTAGGTGATGTTGTTAATCATTTTACTGATACTCCGGTTAATAAAACTTCCATCAATATTGATGAATATTTTATTGATAATATAAACACGGATTTCACTTTTGATTTTAAGGACGTGAAAGGGCAACAAAAGGCAAAGAGGGCTTTGGAAATTGCTGCCGCAGGCGGACATAATGTCTTAATGTCCGGTCCTCCCGGGTCCGGTAAAACATTAATGGCAAAGTGTCTTGCCTCTATCCTGCCGCCATTAGAATTGGAGGAAGCTCTGGAGCTTACCAAAATATACAGCATTTGCGGACTTTTGTCACCTAATGAGCCGTTGGTTACCCAAAGACCATACAGAACGGTGCATCATACCGCATCTCAAAATGGTATTATTGGCGGAGGGACTACACCGAAACCGGGGGAAATTACTCTTGCTCATAGAGGAGTTTTGTTTCTTGATGAGATGGCAGAATTTCCGAGACAAGTACTGGAGGTCTTGAGGCAGCCTTTGGAAGATGGAGAGGTCGTTATATCAAGGGCAAAAAGCTCAATTAAATATCCTGCCAAATTCATGTTGGTTGGAGCGATGAACCCTTGTCCTTGCGGTTTTTTAGGAGATAGAGAAAAGCAGTGTACCTGTACTGAATATCAGATTCAAAAATACCGCTCAAGGTTGTCAGGTCCTCTTTTGGACAGAATTGATTTAACCATAAATGTTCCAAGGTTGTCTCCGTCGGAACTTGCAGGTATAAATTCGGAGGCTGAATCTTCCGCAAAAATAAGGGAGAGAGTTATAAAAGCTCGTAAAATTCAGGCGGAACGCTACAGGGATGAAGGGATTTTTACAAATTCCGAGCTTAATAATAAACAAATAAAAGAATATTGTACATTGGATAAAGAATCTTCCGTTTTTATGAAAACTGCTGCAGAAAAATATCAGTTGTCGGGGAGAAAATATGGTCGGGTTTTAAAGCTTGCCCGTACCATCGCTGACTTAAGCGGTGATATAAATATCTCACTGGAGCATTTAACAAATGCATTGCAATACAGGCTTGATATAATGATGTAATTTTGATAAAATATCTATGTTAATTAAGATGAGGATTTTGTTTATGTTTAAGAAGACGGGTTTTACTCTTGCGGAAATTTTAATATCATTGGCTATCTTAGGTGTTGTAGCAGCTGTTACTTTGCCGTCTATAAATGCCAATGTAAATAATCAGGCAATGGAAAAGCAAACATTAAAGTTTTATACTCAATTTAAGAAAGCAATAGATTTATATAAAGCTGAAGAAGGGGTGGATAGAATAACGGGTAATGATTTTAAACCTGATACATTTGCAAGTAAATATTTTAATCTGGCTCAAAAATGTAATGCGGATGATAAATGTTATCCTGATAAGTATACCTCTTGGAATGGTAAAGATACAAGTATGGATAATGTAAACAATTTTTTTAATAATGATGGTATATACGTGTTAGCAGACGGTACTGTATTCAGCATAGATTACGATAGTGATGAGAGTGTACCTATGGGCGTATATTTTGATGTGAACGGTAAAAAAGGACCCAATAAAGTCGGGTATGATTTCTGGCATTTTAATGTATATTATGATGGCAGTATTGATGAATCAAGTATTACGCCTGAAGTTAGAGAATATGGTTACAATGTGTTAGAAGGAATTGATAATCGTTTTTCATACTGTAAAGAGGGCGGTTACGGCGGCTGCTTCGGACACTTCATGCGTAATAATTTCAAGTTTGATTATTAATAACAGTGGAAAAAAGAATTTTTTATAATTATTCGCTCATATTAAAGAATCTGGTGCAGTATTTGCCTTCTAGAGGAATAATTATACTAAATTCTTTTTTAATAATACCGTTATTTACGCATATACTTAATGCAAAAGAAGTAAGTATATATTTGGTTGCTCTGCAAATATTGAACCTTATATGTACCTGCTCTTTTGATTGGATTGCAAAATCCGTACTAAGATTTTACGAAAAATACAACCTGCAAAATAAATCGGAAATCTTTTTCTCAACGGTATTTTGGATTTCTGTATTTGTTTATATTTTTGTGTCCGCTCTGTACTTGATGTGCAAAGGGGTGTTGTTAACAAAGTTTTCCGTAACGGATTCCGTATTTTTTCTGACAGTTTTACTTGTGATACCTTGCGGATTAAGGCAAATATTGTATTCCATTCTCAGGATTAAAAATCATTACGGGCTGTATACTTTAAGTATTATACTCTACCAATTCATATTTATTGCGGCATTTCTCGGAATCGTAAATATTTTACCGAATGCGACTTCCATAATTTTGGCAATGTCTTTTGCGGTTTTTTGCATAGATTTGGTTGTGATGTATTCTATTCGCTTTGCTTTTCCGATAAGTTTTGTAGTTGATAAAGATATTATAATAGAAATTTTTAAATATTCTTTACCGCTAATAATTACAAATGTCTGTTATTGGTTTGTGTTTCATTCTGCAAGGTTAATTTTTCAATTCTTAAACCAATATTTGAATACGTCTGTAATGGGGGTTGCCTGGTCTTTGGCATCCAATACCATTACTCCGATAGCGGGATTATTTATGTTTGTTAATTTCCCGGTTATAATAAAGAATTTTGAACGACGTAAGTATATAAAAACTTATTTTACAAATGTAATCCAGTTTTATTTATATCTGTTGTTCCCTATAATAGGGGTATTTTGTTTCTTCTCTAAAGATATTACCCAAATGATTTTACCAAAAAGTTATGGTGCAGTTGCGATTTTACTGCCGTTTTTTGCTATTACAATATTTTTGCATGAACTTATGAAGCTTATTAATATAAAGTATCACCTGAAAATAAAAACTTATATAGAAATGTCTTTCAGTATTCTTATTGTATTTTTGACATCTTTCCTGAATGTTTTTATGATTCCAAAATATTCAATAACGGGAGCTGCTGCGGTAATGCTGTTAACCGAGTTCTGTCTTATTGTTGTTAATATGTTTATAAAATTTAGGGATACCGATTATATAAATCATTTTGCAATACTCAAGACTTTTGGAATTGTTTTTTTAGTAACTTTTGTATGTTATCTGTTTTCAAAGTCAATATTCGTATACGATGGTGTGAGCGTAAATCTCCTTAAACTCATAGTTTTCCTGCTTATGAATTACGCAGTTTATTATCTCTTAAGGAAAAAAATACTTACTTAACAATAAGTGTGGGTTTTATCTTGATTTTAAAGTTTTTTCTGTCACTAAGCAATTTTTGTTTGAATTTTTCAAACTCAGTATTTTCTTCTTGTGTTGAATTGTATCTTGCTAAAATATCATACCTCATGCTCAAGTTCGGTACTTCATTTTGTTTAATTAGCTTATAATTAATATCCACAAGGTCATTTTCTCCGGCAAAGTCTTTAAAATCCTTTATACTTTTTGTAAACTCGTCTTCTAAAATTCCAATTGTATTATTATCGAGCCAATAAAGCGAAACTTTGTGATACCCGGCATCAATGTATATTTGGTTAAATATGGAGATATATTTTTCTATCTCTTTTGTTCCATGCATTTGCTTAAATGTAGATGCAACAATGACCTCGTTGACTTTTTCGTATGCTTCCAAAACCTTATCACGATTTGGATTTTTAATCTCTTTCTCTTCAAAATTTTTAAGGACTTCTATTGTTTCCTTATCAATATTTGCCCGATTTTCCAATGCTTTTGTCGTCCAGTCGAGCGTCCTATACATTATTTCTATGCTGCCGTCTTTTTTTAGTCTGTTGAACAGTTTTGGATGCTCCATAAGGTTCAGTACATTCCCGCAAATATTAGCATATTCATTTAATAGTTGAATATCTTTGTTATTGAGAGTTTTTGTTGTAAAATCCGTAATTTCTTTGTACATTTCAGGTGATAGAATCGGTGAAATCATATCCGCAGTTTGCATCAGGCGTTTTATTAATTTTACCGGCCTGTCCTGCATTACAAGAATGTTGTTAATTTCTTGTAAATGTCTTTTAAAAGAGAGCATTCTGTAAAACAAATATTGCTCGTCATTTTTTATACAAGGCTGTTCTTGCAAGAAAGGAACGGATAAACAGTGTACAAAAACAGTTGATGCAAAAAAGCGTCTTGATAGTTGCAATCTCTCTCCGAGAAAGGATTCCGGGACGATTTCGATAAGATTCTTTTTGCCGTTATAATCAATATTAACAAAAAATTCAGGGATAATGGAAATCTCACGCTTATAGTGCGGCATGTAGGGATTGTACTCCACCAAATCACTGTACAACATAAGCGGCTCCCTATTTTCAACCAATATTTCGTGAGATTTCATGATGTACGGAACATCAATAGCAAAATTCTCAAGTTGCTTTTTGGTATAATTTACGTAAGCTTTATCACTGAGAGCATTACTCAGATTTTCGGCAATATTTTTTACATTATTTGTATATTCTTGACTCAAAAGCTCCTGAAGCTCAAAAGGTGTTTTGGTTATATCAGTATGGGAATTTTGAGAGCTGTTTATGTAAAAGTTAAATGAAGTTTGAAAAGCATTCATTTTATCGACTATCGACTTGGCTATCTCTTCCGAATTTTTGCCGTCATACTTGTATTCCCCAAGGTCTATTCCTATTGCAAAATCAAGATCGTTCGGTATATTGTTGTTTTTTATAAATCCCGAACCGTATGCATTCCAAAACAGATACTTTATGTTCAACCCATCTTGATTTGCCGAATATTTTGCGTAGTCGAATGCCTTATCCAACTCTTTAATTACTTTTCCTATGTATTTAAAAGAAGATGTGTTCGTATAAGGATTAAGATATATAAAGTTTAGTGAGTGTCGTTCGACCAGTACAATAGTGCATATCAATAAAATACAAAAAAGAGCTAAAAACTTTTTCATTACTCCCCCCATAAAATAATTGTAAACTTTAATTAAATTTAGTCAATCTTGTGTTCACAAACTTTTAAAAAGCGTGTATTATAGTTATATGATAGATTTAGAGCATTTATATTCGGAAGTCCCGCCGACAAAGTTGAGAAATATTAATGAAAAATTTCGTCCGGCACAGACTTCGCCTTTTTGGCTATGGGTAGCGGACAGGTTTTTTTACGGTATGTTGGAGAACAGGTTTTACGCATTCCGCTACAAGGGTGCCGAGAATTTTTATAAAAAATCCCCGGATACTCCGATAATTATGTTTGCACCGCATAGCAACTGGTGGGACGGAATTGTCGGGTATAATATATGTAACAGAATCTTCAAAAAAGAAATTCGTTTGATGGTAGAAGAGCTTAACCGCTTTCCGCTCTTGAGACGCGGCGGGGCTTTTAATGTGAATAAAAAATCCGCACAGGCTTCTATGGAAGCACTGAAGTACTCGGTAGAGATTTTGGGTGATACTAATAATATACTCTATTTATTTCCTCAAGGAATTATAAAACCGCCGAATCACCGTCCGATAGAGTTTCAGACGGGCTTAACCTATGTTGCGGAAAAGGCTGCCAAAAAGTACGGAAAAGTTGCTTTAATGCCGATAGCGGTAAATTATATGTTTTTGCGTGATAATCGCCCTGAGGTTATCGTTGAGATGGGTGAAATCATTGAACTGAACAGCGATAAGCCAAATAGAAAAGAATATACCGAATATCTTGCCCATACCTTACAGAGTTTGTGTGATAAACAATTCCATGATATAAGCGAGGGTAATTTTAAAGGTTATGATACATTATTCCAACGTAAGTTGAAGTGGTACCGAAGAATTGAGCAGCGTTTGAAAAAAATTGAAGTCAAAGGCTCGGGGGTATAAAACATAGACTAAACTATATAGTCTATTCCATGCTTTTTAAATAAATTATTATAAAAATCTCTGTTTTGCGTAAGTATTTTTCGTGTAAGTATCATGTCAAATCCTTTACTGAAAGGATGTAATTTGAATACATCTTTCCCTAATGACAGGACTCTGTCTATATAGGTTTTAACAAGTACGTTAGTTATTTTATTAATTTCGATTTGTGCATCCTGTGAGTTGTTTTTATGAAGTCTTTTTTTTATATCAACAGCCAGTTCTGTTAAGTCAGAGGTACTTGTTGTGTCGTTAGCTATTATTGAGCTAAGAGCCGCATCTCTTTCATCAAAACTTGTAATGTTTGGACTGAATTTATATTTAGAATGAAAATATACGGCAGAATTTTTTGAATATATTTTAAAATGATTTTTTTTATTTTCCCGCATTTCTATAATGCTTGCTAAACGTAAAATTTCTCCCAGCCGATAGCCGGGTTTTTCTCCATTATCTCTATACTTATTCATTACGGAAATACCAAGTCCAATCATTTTACCGTTGTCGTCATTAAGAGATAATTCCTCTTTGCCCAAAAGTTCTTTATTGTCCGTTAATTCTATGAATAAACGCTTAAAACCCTGGTTATAAACCATTTTACTGTTGATATTCAGCAAACCTAGTGCCCTATGCCGGATATCAAAAGAGCATAATTTCCGGTTATCTATAAAGCTTGTAGTAATTGTAGGTTTTATAAGCATACTGTAATAAACCTTATAAAAATAAATTTTGCATGTTAAGACTTTTTAATCAATTCTATAATTTTATCAATCGGTTCTTCCCAGGAGATATGGTCTGTTTGTTTAAAGATTTCAATGCTTTTGTACCATGGGGTCGTTTTTGTGTCCGAAAACCATCTCCAATCCGTAGCATAAGGTAAAAGTAAGTACGTTTTAACGCCCAGGGCTCCGGCGAGGTGTGCAACAGACGTATCAACGGTTACAAGAACATCCATTGATTTTAGAGCCATTGCCGTATCCGTGAAGTTTTTAAAGTCTTTTGCAAGGTTTATCATTTGCGGATATTTTTCGTTTCCGCCGAGTGTGTCAGTTACTTGAAATGAATAGACCTGAATATTGGTTAAATTTAAAAGCGGCTCAAAGCATTTTATGTGTATTGTACGGTTTATCATTGTCCTGATTGCCGCACTTCCTGCTTCCCAACAGAGTCCGACTTTTAATTTTGAATTTTGTATATCTGCCGTATCCGAGCTTAAATATCCTTCGGCAAAAGGTATATGCTCAAAATCCATGTTTAAAATATATGCCAAATCCGTAATTCTCAGAGCTTGAGTTTTGGGGTTGATGTCTTTATAATCTATAAATTCAAATTCGGGATAATTTTTTTGAAATAAGTCTTTTAGGCACTCTTGCGAGGCAACTTTAACTTTCCGACCTTTAAAGAAAGGTAAATAACGTATGAACTGAATATGGTCTCCGAGTCCTTGCTCACAAATTATCACAATTTCATTCTCCAAACTGTCTCCCGGTTTCCAAAGGTTTTCAGTACGTTTGACAGCCGGAGCCAACTCCCTTTTGTAAAATAAATCATACCCTTCTTTAAATTTTTTCTGTGAAAGATAGCACATTCCGAGTGATGTAATGGTTTCTGTTTCATTCGGGAAATTTTCAAGCATTCTTTTGTAATATTTTTCAGCTTGTTCGGGTTCGCCGAGTTTTTGGTATGTTACTGCAATATTGTAATCCGCAGATTTGTTTCCCAAATCGGACGCCGCCTTATAGCATTCTCTTGCTTGTAAATCATCACAATATATGAGTTCTTTTAAGTACCCCAAATGAAACCAGAGGGATGCGGATTCGGGATGTTTTTTTAGAGCTTCTATGCAAAAGGTTTGTGCTTCAAGCATTTTTCCTTCTTGCGTTAGAGATTTTACCATATTGGTACTTGACCTGACATCGTCGGGATACAGTTCATACATTTTTTGTGAATATTCGATTGCCGATTTATAATTCGTAATTTCAAACAAACTGAGAATAAGCTTATTATAAATGTCTGCATTTTTCCCGTAATTAAGAGATTTTTCCAAATATTCGGCCGCTTTTAAATAATCTTTTCTTTCAAATTCGGCAAACCCAAGAGAGGATAGTGTCCCAAGGGTTTCTTTAATGCTGCACGCCTTTTGCAGAAGTTCGCTTGCCTTGTCAAAATTTCCGATATCCACATAAAACAAACCTGCAACGGAAAGCAAGTTAAAATCATCTGGATTATTCTTCATCAAATCCGTATATATAGCCTCTGCCTCATCAAAACGTCCGTATTTGGTGAGCAAAATGGCTTTATTTATAATTTTGATATCAATCATAATCCCAACCCGGATAAAAATCCGACAATAATACCTTGCAGAATTTGCAGAAGAATAATCGCCACAATCGGTGATATATCAAGCATTCCTATTGGCGGTATAACCCCTCTGAAAATATTTAAAAAAGGATCCGTAACGGAACGAATGCCCGCGAACGGTTGACTAAGCCAATCAATTGACGGAATCCAACTTAAGAATATTCTTATAATTATTAGCAAGTAATAAAAATAAAATAATGTACTGACCGCTCTTGATATCATCTTTTCTCCTTTTAACTGTTCCCTCTCCTACAAGGAGAGGGTTAGGGTGAGGTGTTAACCCCAACTTCAAGGGCATTTCCCCTCTATATATTTCCTCCTTACCCTTGTGATTTTTTTCTGGTATTTGCACAATCACAGTTATTATTTTCTGCGGGTATTTTTTCTATCATATTAAATAAAAGTTTTTTCAAATTATCAAGATTGTTATTAAACACCTGTATTACTTCGTGATGAGAAACAGGCGGTACATCTCCGACAAGCCCTGCATCATAGTCGGTAATTAGTGAAATATTAAGAGGACACATGTCCATTTCCTTAACAAGATAAGCTTCCGGGAAAGCAGTCATGTTAATAACTTCCCAACCCTGAGAAGTGAAGAACTTTGATTCGGCTTTTGTGGAAAATCTCGGTCCGTTAATTACAACAACCGTTCCTGTCTCATGAACCTTTATACCGAGTTCTTTAGCAGTATCAACTGCTAACTGTCTTAATTCCGGACAATATGTCTCTGCTGCTGACGGGTGTGTTACAATCGGACCTTCAAAAAATGTTGTTTTTCTTCCGTCTGTCCAGTCTACGAATTGGTCACATATAACAAAACTTCCGGGTTCTACTTTTTTT
>CALUTM010000011.1 GCA_944323705.1 Candidatus Gastranaerophilales bacterium | reverse complement strand
AGCGTAATCAAATGCAAATTTTGCAATCCGCTCGGATGCTGTTCGGGTAATTATTTTAATGCTTTCAGCCGTGTCTTCGTCAACCTGACGTTCGATTCCCGCATACAAATCTTCCGTATTTTCTCTGACCACAACTATGTCAACTTTGTCATATCTTGTTTTAACGTTTGGCAAGTTATAACAGGGTCTGAGATTTGCATAAAGGTCCAGTTCTTTTCTTAATTGAACGTTTACTGAGCGGAAGCCTTTGCCGACGGGTGTTGTAACAGGGGATTTCAGGGCAATCTTATTCTTTTTTACGGACTCTATAACACGCTTGGGGAGCGGAACACCTTCTTGCTCAATAACGTCGGCTCCTGCGGTTTGGATATCCCAATCTATTGCAACGCCTGCCGCGTTAATAATCTTTATTACCGAATCCGTTATTTCCGGTCCGATTCCGTCTCCTTTGATAAGTGTTATGTTTTTCATGCTTCTCCTATAAATTCTTTAAGATTGCGTTGTAGCCAATCAACTAGTTGCAAATATAAATGTCCTGCATTATCACATGTTATAACTAAATTTTTGTTGATGCAAACAGTTAAAATTTCCTTATCTAAACCGGAAAGTTTGGATAAAAGTTCTTGTTTTGTTCTAATGTATTCTCCGTTTTGAATAAAATACTTTGTCTGTAAGATAAAAAAAGTTGTTTTGTATAGTGAAACAAGCACTTCCTGTAGATTTTCAGAATGCAGGTAAGAGTGCACCGCTGCATGGTACAAGTTTTCAAGAGCTTGTTTATTTGATTTCTTAATTTCCTCTATTGAGGGTGGAGTTATTATATCTTCTATTTTTCCGTAAATATTTTTTGTGTCATAAAAAAACTGGAATAAATCTTCTTTTGACCAGTTTTGAATTTCTTCTTTTCCAGAAACAAATCCGCAAGATTTTTCTTTATAGGGCATGCTGTTGATTATGGATTTATATGCCAGCAAATCTTTTATTGATAAACTGTTCAAAATAACAACTACATCTACATCACTGTTTTTATCGGCTTCACATCGGGCATAACTGCCTTGCAGACCAATATAAAGTAAATTGTTTTTGAAAGTTTCTTTTAGCTTCTTTTCAAGCTCTTTTAACCAGACGGAAATATTAAAATCCATATTATTTAGAATCTCACCTCAACCTAGCCCTCTCTCTTGAGGAGAGGGTGTGACTGATATTCGTTAGCTCACAGCAGCAGCTTTCTTTGCTTCCAAATATGCTTCGATACCTTTTGTAAGCTGATCCGGGCAGCTTGTCGGTCGGCTTCCGCAAGGAAGTCCGCTTAGTTTTGGAATAATATCATTAATATTCATACCGCGGATTAAAATCCCGATTCCCTTAAGGTTTCCGTTGCAGCCGCCAAAAAACTCTACATCTTCAATAATGTCATTTTTTATTCTCATCTGCATCAATTTGCAGCAAACACCCGACGGCTTGTACTGAACTATGTCCGTTCCGTCAACTTCTTTTATTTGTATATTCTCGTCCATTTTCCAATCCTCCGCTATATTGGGTCTGTAAATAGAGTTTATTTGTAGTTCTCTCCTATTTACCCCTACCCCTCCTTTTACCCCTATTGTATCATTTTGTTTTAACATAATCAAATTCTCCTTTTTTATTGTAATATTAGAATATGGTTAGTATAACAAAAATCGGGTTCTGGGGTTATCCCGACCCCGATATAGTCGAAAAAGTCAAGAAAGATTATCCAAATGCCGAATGGATTGATTTGGATATTGATTTTTATTACCCAAAAACAAGTATATTGCCGGAATCGTATTGTAAAATTATAAGAAATATTATTGATAATTCAGTGTACTTAAAACCGAATTTAATTGTTGCACCAATCGGGAAAGATAAGTGCGACAGCGGTTGGTTCGCATCTAAAATCCTTGACGATTTGGGGTTTAATGTTATTCAAACGGTTTTTGAGAGATTAGAGCCTAAAAGAGAAATAGTTATATGTGACAGTAATATGCCATTGTATGATAAAATTACAACAATCACTGCGGGCATAATTAATCCCGAAATTTTAGAAAGTGCAAAAACAAGAATTTTGTCAGGTTCGATTTCCCCAAAAACTCAGGATGCGAAATTTTCTATATTTACCCCCGGATTTTGGGGAGTTCCGCCGAACGATTTGGAAATTTTGAAACTATTCCCTGATACAACCCGTGTTTACGGCTGGACAAGATGTGTAGAAGCGGGGACGCCTGCTGATTTGGATTTGGAAATGTATGTGGATGAAAAAGTACCGACGGTATTTTACGCACAGGCATTCTGTGCAAAGGCTCAACTTGCGAAATACTTGGCTGATAAGTATAACGGGCTTTATGTCGATATTGATGATTACGCATCCAATTCGATTAAAGCAAAAATTGAAGCGTTCCTAAAATTAAGGTAGCAAAAAAATATATTCAGATGTTTTTACCTCAAAAAGGGTAAGATTAAAATGAATATAAGTTCTTCAAATAATACTCCTAATTTTAAAGCAAGATTTTTAGACAGTAAATCTTTAAAGCTTGTAGCCGATTATGCGGTTGAACATGGAAAGTTTGATAAGTTAAATCAATCAAGAAAAAATGTAGAAAAATACTATCTTCAACGCAGATTAAGAGTCGATATAGGAGAAGTTGACGGCAAGCCGTTTATTACATTTGCCCGTTTTATACCAAAGGACGGAGTTATTGTCCCTAAGACGATGAAGGATTTAAAGATGGATAAATTCGTCACGGTGCAGTGCGAACAAAGAAAAAATGTCCTGAAGTTTGCACTGGAAAAGCTTATCAAACTGGGCAATGATGCCCCTAACAACAAGATGTTCCAAAATATTGTAGCTAAAAAATAGTTTATTTTTTCTTTATTACGGCATCAATCAACCCCTTGAACAGAGGATGAGGTCTTTCTGGGCGGGATTTAAATTCCGGGTGGAACTGGCATGCTACAAACCAATCCAGTCCAGGCAGTTCAATTATTTCCGAAAGCATTCCGTCGGGAGACATTCCCGAGAAAACCAGTCCCGCTTTTTTAAGTTGTTCAATATAGTCCGTGTTAACTTCATATCTGTGTCTGTGTCGTTCCGAAATTTTATTTGTTCCATAGGCTTCATGTGCCTTAGTTCCTTTTTTTAGGTGGCAGTCGTAAGCACCGAGTCTCATTGTTCCTCCGTACCCCTTAATATTTTTCTGTTCCGTCATTAAATCAATGACGGGATTTACGGCATTTTCATCAAATTCTGCGGAATTTGCACCTTTAAGTCCTGCAACATTTCTGGCGTACTCAATCACCGCACACTGCATGCCAAGGCATATTCCAAGAAAAGGAACATTATTTTCACGGGCGTATTTTATTACATTTAACTTCCCTTCAATCCCTCTTATGCCAAATCCTCCCGGAACGACTACACCGTCAACATCTTTCATTAACTCTTTGCATTTTTCCTCATCAAGACACTCTTCCGAATTTATCCATTTTATTTCGGTTTTTACATTATCGGCATATCCCGCGTGCTTAATTGATTCAACGACGGAAATATAGGCATCCGAAAGTTTTGTGTATTTCCCTGCAATAGCAATTTTAATGGTACCTTTGGGGTGGTTAATTCTTTCCACTAATTCCCTCCAGGCGGTTAAATCCGCCTTTTTATCCTGCACCTGAAGAAGCTTGAGAACTACTCCCGCAAAGTTTTGTTCTTCCAGAGCAAGCGGAACTTCGTAAATACTTTTCATGTCTCTGCATTCAATTACAGCCTCTTTTGCCACCGAGCAGAAGAGAGCAAGTTTTTCTTTTTCGGTTTTGGGTATGGGTTTTGAAGTTCTGCATACGAGAATCTCGGGTTGCAGACCATAGCTTCTTAGAACATGTACACTGTGTTGAGAGGGTTTTGTTTTTAATTCGCCCGATGTCGGAAGGTACGGTAATAATGTGCAATGGATATTAATAGCATTTCCGATACCTACTTCGGTTTTGAATTGACGGATAGATTCAATAAATGGCAAACCCTCAATGTCACCAATGGTTCCGCCTATCTCTATAATTTGAAAATCGGGCTTGAAATATTTTTGGGCTTTTACCAATCTTGATTTAATCTCGTTTGTGATATGAGGAATTACCTGTACAGTTGCTCCCAAATAATCTCCCCTGCGTTCTTTTGTTATAACCGTTTGATAAACACTTCCCGAGGTAACGTTACTCAACTGCGAAAAATTTGTGTCAATAAACCGTTCATAATGTCCCAAGTCCAAATCAGTCTCAGCTCCGTCGTCGGTTACAAAAACCTCTCCGTGTTGAAACGGGCTCATTGTACCCGGATCAACGTTTATATAAGGATCAAATTTTTGTATTGCAACGGAAAAACCTCTTGCTCTTAATAATTTCCCTAAGGAAGCACCGATTATCCCTTTTCCCAGAGAGCTTACTACCCCGCCTGTTATAAAAATATATTTAGTCATACAAACTCCTTAAAATATTTATCCCTTTAAAAACTTAATTCATATTAATAAAAAAAAGGGGCTGACAAGCCTCTTTTTTTAATTGATTTTGGGGACTCTGAAAAATCCGTTCTCTTCGTCGGGTGCGTTCTTCATCAGTTCCTCTTTAGTCTGTTCGTAGAAGACTTTGTCCTCTCTCATTACGTTCACAAAATCAATAGCGTGTGCCATCGGCTCTACATTAGAAGTGTCGACTTCATTCATCGCATCAACATGCTTTAAGACATCACCCAATTGTTTTGTAAACTTCTCTTTTTCTTCTTCCGTTAATTCCAATCGAGCCAACTTTGCTACGTGTTCTACATCCTTTATTGTAATCATAATTTTTCCTACTCCAATATTGACAATATTATCATAAAAAAAATGCTGCGTAAATAGATTTGTCACGGAGTTAATATTTCAACATGCCTTGTGTCAGTTGAACTTTTTTTAGCGTATTAAATTCTCCCGCATTAAGTTGGACTGTTATGTAATTTCTTGTTAATCCCTTGTATTTCCCGTATTTGTCAAGGTGTTTTTCAATTAATACTTCCGCCTCTTTTCCGATATTTGATTCTAAAAATGACTTGTACTTTTCCGCAGAAATCTTTTTTATCACATTGGCTCGTTCTTCTTTTATTGACTCGCTCAGATGCCCCTCCATCTTTTCTGCTGCGGTTCCTATCCTTATTGAATAAGGGAATGTATGAATTTGGCTCAATTTTGATTTTCTCAGATTTTCAACCGTAATTGCGAAATCTTCTTCCGTTTCTCCGACGAAACCGGCTATGATGTCGCTTCCGAGAAACGGGGTATTAAATCTGGAAACTATATCTTCAATAAGGTCGAGATAAAATTCCACATCATAATGCCTGTTCATGTTCTTTAAAGTCCTGTTGCAAGCGGATTGGAGTGAAAGATGAAAGTGCGGGCAGAATTTTTCGCTTTTCTCAAGAAAATTTAGAAGCTCGGGTGTGATTTCAAGCGGGTTTAATGAGCCCAATCTGTATCTCGGAATTTGAGTCTTTGTCTCAATATCTTTTAAAAGGTCCAACAGCTCTTTATCAAAATCTTTTCCCCAGAGCCCTATATGAATTCCCGTTAAAACAACTTCTTTGTATCCTAAATCCGAGTACCTGTTAATTTCATTTATAATATAGTCGGAGTCCGCACTCCTTGATTTTCCCCGTCCGAACGGTATAATACAGTATGAACACCTGTTATCACAGCCGTCTTGAATTTTAAGGCTTATCCGTGTTTTAGTCGTATCATCAAGCCTGATTTTATAAAACTTCTCTTCTGACATCAAATCTTTAATAACGCAATTTTTACCCTCATCCAGGTAAGCTGCGATGTTAAATTTATCTTCGTTTCCGTATACAAAATCAATAAAGGGTTCTTTTAGGAGTTTTTCTTTTTCAATCTGTGCAATACATCCAGTAAGTACTGTTTTTAGCCCCAAACCGTGAGCATGTCTTAAAAGGTACATAGCTTCGTTATCGCTCTTATGGGTGACAGAGCAGGAATTGAGTATATAAAAATCCGCATCTTCAAGTTTTTTCACTTCTTTAAAACCTGCGTGAACTAAACTCTGAGCTACAATCTGCCCTTCAAATTGATTGGATTTGCATCCCATGGATTTGAGAAAAAACTTTTTCATAGTGACTAAATCTTAACACAAAATCCGACAATACTCCAAGTCAAAACTGCTGCTAATTAAACTCTTCCGTACATATCCTCGTATCTTATAATATCTTCTTCTATGAGCAGGTCGCCTTTTTGAACTTCTATAACTTTTACCGTGTGTTCAAAAGGATTTTGCAGAGAGTGTATTGCCTTAACCGGAATATCAACACTGTGTCCGGGGCTTAGAATAAGTTCTTTTCCCTCGAGTATAACTTTTGCCGTCCCTTCCAAAACAACCCAGTGTTCGCTTCTGTGATTATGAGATTGAACAGAGAGTTTTTGACCGGGATTTACCTGTATCATTTTGGTTAAAAATCCGTTTCCCTGTGCAAGAACCGTATAATATCCCCATGGTCTGTAAACTGTTTTATGGATAAGGTGTGTATTATCATTCTGTTTTTTTAGGATATCAAAAATTTTCTTGACGTCCTGAGTTTTATCGCTTTTGCAGGCAAGAATCGCATCTTCCGTTTCAACGATAACCGTATTTTCCAACCCTATTGTTGCAACGAGTTTTGAGGAAGAATACATGAGTGAATTTTTAGAGCCCTCATCAAGAATATGTCCTATTTTTACATTACCGTCATTGTCCTTAGGATGGACATCATAGACGGATTTCCAACTGCCTAAATCTTTCCAGTCGCTTTCGAGTTTTAGCAAAGCGATTTTGTCGGATTTTTCCATTACGGCGTAATCTATTGATATATTAGGCATTTTGTCAAATTCCGTAAAAGGTATCTCATTTGATTCGGAAAAATCAAAATTTCCCAAAAGCGAATAAATTTCAGGCGAATATTTTGACAATTCTCCTAAAAGAACAGAGGCTTTGAACATAAAAATTCCGCTGTTCCAATAATAATCGCCGGATTGAATATATTTCTCCGCAAGTTCCGTATCGGGTTTTTCTACAAATTTATTAACTTTAAAGCCCTGTTCAATATTAATGTCGGTAACATTAATATAGCCGTATCCGGTTTCGGGATAAGAAGGTTTGACGCCAAAAGTAACAATATATCCCTGTTCGGCAATTTTTTCCCCTTCTTTAACCGTTTGGACGAATTTTTTTGTATCATTTATCAAATGATCCGACGGTACCGCAAGTATGACGGGATCGACTTTGAATTTTTCAACAATGAATTTGGAAGCGAGTGCGATTGCGGGTGCCGTATTTTTAGAAATCGGCTCCGATAAAATAATCGGGTTTTCGCACAGATTGGAAAGTTGGTATCGTACGTTTGATACGTGTTTAACACCTGTCATACTGATTATTTCCGCAGACGATATGCATTCGAGCAATCTTTCAAATGTCGCCTGTAACAGACTCTCAGAGTTTTGAATATTAATCAGCTGTTTCGGATAAAGTTCTCTTGATAACGGCCATAATCTGCTCCCGGAGCCTCCGGCTAAAATTAACCCAAACATTTATACACCCCCCGTTGAAAATTGCATTTCGTAAAGATATCTGTACCTGCCGTCCTTTTTATTAATTAGCTCGTCATGAGTTCCTAATTCCACAAGTTCTCCCTCGTTCAATACGGCAATTCTGTTTGCACTGTGGATTGTGGAAAGTCTGTGTGCTATTACAAAAACTGTTTTATTTCTCATTAAGTTATCCAGAGCTTTTTGAACAATAGCTTCTGATTCATTGTCCAAAGCGGAAGTTGCTTCATCCAAAATAACTATAGGGGCATTTTTAATCAGGGCTCTAGCAATCGCCACTCTTTGTCTCTGCCCGCCGGAAAGTGAAGCCCCTCTTTCTCCTACAACCGTGTCAATTCCGTCGGGTAAAGTCCCTATAAATTCGTCCAAATGTGAAAGCTTAATTGCCTGCAAAAGCTCTTCCTCTGAAGCATTGGGTTTCCCCATCAAAATGTTTTCTTTTATAGTTCCCGTAAAAAGGTAGTTATCTTGAAAAACAAATGAAATATTATTTCTTAAGTTTTCGATATCCAAATTTCGTATATCTTCACCATTAACTTTTATGGAACCTGAATTTATGTCATAAAATCTTGGTAACAAGCTGACAACAGTGGATTTTCCACCGCCCGAATTTCCGACAAGTGCTATAGTTTCATTGGCATTAACCTTCAAATTGAAATCTTTTAAAACAGGCTGTCCTTCTTCATATTCAAACCATACATGCGAAAATTCGATATCTCCGACTCCGTCCAGTTTTTTCGCGTTTTGCGAATTCTTTATTTCGGGCATTAAATCGAACAGTTCAAATACACGGGCAATTGAAACAAACGTGGATTGCAGGTTTGTAAGAGTTAATCCGAGTGATTTTGTCGGCTTGTACAATAAAAGCAGTGATGTTACAAACGAAGCAAAGCTTCCTGCCGTCATTTCGCCTGAAAGTATAAGGCTGTTTCCGTAGTTCATTACGATTGCAATACCGATGGAACATACAAAGTACATAATAGGAGACATCCAGCCCACCCGTTTTGTTAATGACATTGTTAAGTCAAATTGCTCATGAATTTGTTCTTCAAACTTATGATTTTGATTTTGTTGCAGATTGTACGCGGTAATGATTTTGTTTCCCGCAAAAGTTTCGTTAAAATTTGTCGTCATATCACCGCTGACAACCATAGTTGCGTTGGATACGTTTTTAATTTTTTTCTTTATGAGGATAACAGGAGTTATCGCAATGCCCATAACCCCTATGCCTATTAAGGCAAGCTTCCAGGAGTTAAAAAGCAACACGAATACAAGGGCAACAAATTCAAAAATTGCAAGTATAAAACTTTTGAGCGTATTAATCAGGTTTTTGGAAGCTGTATCCGGGTCGGTAAAGAACCTGCTGAGTACTATACCTGAAGAATTAACATCAAAAAACTTGGTGTCCATTGAAGTAAGTTTTTTGAACAAGTCAACTTTCAAGGCATTTGACATTTTGTTGCCTGTCCAGTCGGAAAGATAGTTGCAAATGTATTTTAAGACACCTTGAACGAGGGCAAAAAGAACAATTGCAATCGGAATTAATTTGATAAAAAATGCTTGCAATTTAAAAGTGTGTCCCAAAAGTTCAAAGGTTTGATACTCATTGCCGTTTACTACAAAATCCATGTAAGGTCTCAAAGAAAATGCGACAACCCCGTCAAGCAATCCCAACGGTACGGCCAGTAAAAATAACAGTATCGAGCGTCCCAAAACCAGTTTTATGTACGGATACATTTTGTTAAGCAAATACCCGTAACGAAAAGCATCCCTTGTTGTTGTATCTTTTAATTTTAACATTATCGCTCCCGCTAAAAAATATTCCCTAGAAATAAGTTTAGCATGAATAAAAAAATATTTGTAAATTAATATAAATGTGTGGTAAAATACTACACAAGGTGAAAATATATTACAAAGCGACATACACGTATAAAATATTCAGAATGCTTCAGGCGGAAATAGAGGGTTTTGTTACAACTCTCGGTAACATTGCTCTTTTTGGCATAGAGCTGCTTAAGGGGTTGAGAAGTTTCCCGACCACATTTAAATCCGTTATGGAGCAGGCTTCCCGATTTGGCATTTCTTCACTTCCGATTACTCTGTCGATTGTCGGCATGACCTCTATTATTATAGCTATGCAGGTTGCAGGTGAAATGGTTAAACAGGGTGCGGGAAATTATGTCGGAATGTTGGTTGCAATATTAATGGTGCGCGAAGAGGGGGTCATAATGGCGGGATTTGCCATAATATCAATGATAGGCTCTTCGCTTGCATCGGAAATCGCGACAATGAAAGTTACGGAACAAATAGACGCAATAAGGGTGCTTAAAGTTAACCCCGTTCATTACCTGTTTACGCCCAGAATAATAGCGGGCACTTTAATGATGCCTCTGGTGGTTGTTGTAGCTTCACTTTTCGGTATAATAACGGGTGCAGTTGCTTCTAATTTAACCTCCGGGCTCACTTATAAAGCGTATTTTGATTCCGTATGGTTTGGACTCAGTATACGTGATTTGAATGTTTGTATGTTGAAATCTCTTGCGTTCGGGTTTGTTATAACTCTGATAAGCTGTTCTTGCGGTATGGAAGCTAAAGACGGTGCAAAAGGTGTCGGTATTGCGACTACAAAGGCTGTCGTTTGGTCTTTTGTGGCGATAGTTATACTGGATTTGATATTTGCGGCAATGTTTTTCTATTAATAAAAGGCATTAAAATGGGAATAGAAGTTAAAAATTTAGTAAAATCTTTTGACAAAAAAGTTATCCTGGATAACATCTCTTTTAGGGTGGATGACGGGAAGATACTATCAATAGTCGGTTTTAGCGGCTCTGGTAAGAGTACCGTTTTAAAATTGATTAGCGGTCTTATAGAAAAAGATTCGGGTGAGATTAATACATCAGGCGGTGATATAGCGATGGTATTTCAGTACTCTGCCCTTTTTGATTCGCTGAATGTTTTTGATAATATATCCTTTGCTCTTCAGGAACGTAAAGATTTGCGTGGAAAATATACCCGCGGTGAATTGGAAAAAATCGTTGCCGAAAAGCTAGAAATGGTAGGACTTTCAGGAATAGAAGGCAAATTCCCGTCGGAACTTTCGGGCGGGATGCAGAAGCGTGTAAGTTTTGCCCGTGCAATTGTTACGGAACCCAAGATTATTCTTTATGATGAACCGACTGCGGGTTTGGATCCGATATCATCAACGTTGATAGAGGATTATATAGTCAGGTTAAAAAATGAAACAAATGCGGCTTCCATTGTCGTTACTCACCAAATGTCAACTATTAAAAGGACGGCAGATTCGGTGTTGATGTTGTATAATGGTCATGCTGTTTTTGAAGGAACACCTGAAGAGTTAATGAGGGAAGAAACCCCTTATACAAAACAATTTGTAAACGCCGCTTTAGACGGTCCGATGAAAATGAATGCATAGATAAGAGGAAATAAAATGAAGTTGTCACCATCATTTAAAGTAGGAATTTTAACAATAGTAGCTTTAGCAATACTTCTTTTTACGGTTTTGTGGATAAAGGGTCGTTCTTTTTCGTCTGCGGAACGTATAGAAGTACAGTTTAAGGACGTAAACGGTATGCGTCCGGGCTCGGGTGTCCAAATGATGGGGCTTAGAGTCGGGCAGGTTGAAGAAATAACTCCTGTTGTGAGTGGTGAATCAAGTTATGTAAAACTCAAATTTGTTATTACGGAGCCCGGAATAACAATCCCGAAAGCTTCAATGCTTTCAATACAACAGTCCGGGCTTATCGGTGAACAGTTTTTAGAAATTACCCCCCCCAGAGTTCGTTCCGTTTATATTCCTGTTGTTAACAAAGATATACTGCCGAATGACGCTCCTGTTGAAATAAAGCTAGATGATAAATATTATGACGTAGGGCTTGTCAAAAAATCATTGATTATGACTTCAAAGCTTGTGCCGGACGAGTTAAAGGACTTTATTAACACAAATTATGCTTATAAAGTGGATTATGTGGTAAACCTTCCGGGTTTAATATTACCCCGCTTTATGACAGGTAAAATAATTACGGTGAACGGTGTTAAAAAGTTACGTATAACACCGTTGGATAATACTCCTCTTCCTTATCCGCAACAGACATCGCCTTATACTATTATTGAGCCGATGAGAATTGCAGATTTTATGGATTTACAATATAAGGCTGCCGAATCACTTACGGAAACAAACAGAATTATTAATGAGTTGTTGAATGACTCTATGATTACGGAATTAAGACAATCGGTCACAAACTTCAAAGACTTGACTGCTCAAGCAACTTCTACGCTTGAAAAGACGGAAAAACTCGTAGAAACTTCAAGAAATGATATTGATGCGGTACTTTGGATGATGAGCGACGTTTCAAACAACTTTAACAAACTTGCAACCAATATTAACGGTATAATAGGTGATGAGAAGTTCAAGCCGATGTTGTATGATACGGCTGAAGCAATTTCGAATTTGTCTAAACAACTCACTCCTATAGTAGGTGCTATTGATGCAGAGGAGTTTGGTGAAGATTTGAATGCGGTTATGAGTAATCTTAACGAAATATCTACATCCGTAAGTCAGATGACTAAAGATGAAAATCTGAAAACAAAAATCGAAACATCAATTGATAATTTGAATGTAACAATGTGTGAGGTTTCATCCGCACTGGAAACAATTAATGGTGAAGATGGCGATAAGAACGGCTTGAAACAGATTGTGGAAGACACATCCGAGACGGTTGCAAACCTGAAGAAATTCTCAGAAAAATTAAATAAGAGATTCTTATTGTTCAGATTGATGTTCTGATATTGAGTTTTGTAAAAAATCCTCGTACTATGATGTACGGGGATTTTTTTTGTTGTAAAATACTAAACGGGAGATTTAGTGTTATGTTAGAAACTGCTGTAGAGTTTATAAAAGGAAAAATAGGAGAATTTAAACCTGAAATCGGTATAGTATTAGGCTCAGGGCTTGGTGAACTTGCCGATGAGTATTGTGATTGTGCAATTCCGTATTCGGAAATTCCGGGTTTTGAAGCTTCAACGGTTTCCGGGCATAAAGGCAGATTGGTGTTTGCACGGATAAACGGTAAAAATGTAATTATGATGCAGGGAAGATTTCATTTTTATGAAGGGCATTCAATACACAAGGTGGTTTTTCCGATAAAGGTTATGAGAAAACTCGGGGTTGAGAATTTGATTGTAACAAATGCCGCAGGCGGTGTAAATCCTGATTTTAAACCTTCGGATTTAATGATTATAACCGATCATATAAATCACATGGGCGTAAATCCTCTTATCGGACCGAATGATGACTCTATGGGGAAAAGATTTCCTGATATGAGTGAGGTGTATACCGAAAAGTATGTGAATTTGGTAGAAAAAGCAGGTGAAAAACTTGGTATATCACTTCAAAAAGGTGTCTATATGGCATTTACCGGACCTTCTTACGAGACACCTGCGGAAGTTCGGATGGCAAGGGTAATCGGTGCGGATGCAGTTGGTATGTCGACTGTTCCCGAGGCAATTACTGCTTCTTGGGCAGGTATGAAGGTTATCGGAATAAGCTGTATATGTAATTCTGCGGCGGGAGTCAGCACAGTGGGGCTTTCCCATGAGGACGTTATCAAGGCGGCAGGTGATGCAAAAGAGAAGTTTAAACAACTTGTGAAAGAAATTATTAAAGAGTTATGAGATTGGATAAATTTTTAAAAGTATCGAGACTGATAAAACGCCGAACCGTAGCTAACGCCGTTTCGGAAATGGGGCGTGTGCTTGTGAACGGTAATGCCGCAAAACCTGCCAAACAACTTAAAGTTGGGGATATAATTGAAATAGAGTATTCTAACCGTACCGAGAAAATCGAGGTGATTATTATACCGACAGGAAACGTAAGCGTACAAGAAGCTTCAACTCTTTACAGGGTAATTGAGGAATAATGGAGACTATACGGAGGAAAAATGCCGATAATAAATGAAAATTTTGTTATTAATACACAGGGGCACAACGATATAATTGATATTACAAAACATGTGCAAAATTGCGTGTATCAACATGAATTAAAGAATGCACTTGTCTGCGTTTCCGTTCAGGGGAGTACTTCTGCTGTTACTACAATAGAATACGAAAAAGGTCTGGTTCAGGACTTAAAAGAGGCTCTGGAGAGGATTGCTCCGACGGGTATGGAATATCACCATGATGAGATTTGGCACGACGGAAACGGATATGCACACGTAAGAGCCGCTTTAGTCGGGAGCTCCGTAAATATTGCATTAAAAGACGGACTTCTGAATCTCGGAACCTGGCAGCAGGTTGTGCTTTTGGATTTTGACAACAAGCAGCGTTCAAGGAATATAATGGTGCAGATAATATGTTAAACTTGTATGTAACATCTTCAAACAGAAAAGAAGGTAAAACGTTTATAACGGCAGGTATTGCGGCTACCATGCAAAGTCTCGGCTATTCAACCTGTGTTTATAAACCTGTTCAAACTGCGGGAATTGAAATAAACGGTTTTATGCAATCGCCTGATTTGACTTATATTAAAACAATAGATCCATACATTGATACCCATTTTTCGTATTTGTTTAAATCAAATTTGGAACCGCTGATAGCTTCCGAATTGGAAAACGAGCCAATAGATATTGACTTGATTAACAGTGAGTATAACAGAATTACGGCAATGTCCGAGTGTACAATCATTGACGGCGACTGCGGGATAATGAGTCCTTTGGCAGCGGGTGTTCAAACCGCAGATATGGTAAAGCATTTGCAGGTCCCGTTATTGTTTGTAGTGACTCCGCGGGATGATTCGATTAATGATACTCTGCTTTCTATATATACGGCTCAGGAAAAGGGAATCGACATCAGAGGGGTTATTATTAACAATATAACGGAAGATTGCCCTAAAAATCTGCTTACGGCGATACCTAGAGTGATAGAAGAGTATACTAATATTAAGATACTGGGGCTGGTGCCGCATCTTGAGTCGGGTTTTTCGCCGGAGGATTTGATAACGGGTATCCTGAACGGCATTGATATTGAAAGTGTTTTTAATGTAAAAATAGAAAAACTGGAACTTTGATGATTATAACCGCAGGAATCTATAAAGGACGCAAATTATTGGCTCCCGATGAAAATATAACGCGACCAACCCTTTCTAAAGTCAGAATGGGAGTTTTTAATACCCTGTATTCAATAGTCGGAGAGTTTGAGGGAAAGAGTTTTTTGGATTTATTCGGCGGCTCCGGCATTATGGGGTTGGAAGCCTTGTCAAGAGGGTTTGAGAGAGTCAAAGTGTTTGAAAAGAATATTAAAGCGGCACAAATTATAAAAAAGAATTATGAAAAACTTTCTCTTAAGCCCGATTTGGTGATTGGTGACAGTGAAAAGCTTATTTTCAAAACAGAGGAGAATTTTGACGTTATATATATTGACCCTCCGTATAAAAGCGGAATTTATGAAGATATTTTAATGAAACTACGTGGCAAATTAGGGGGTAAATTAGGGGGTAAATACAAAGGTAAATCCCCTGATAAAAACGTGGATGGTGAGAGTTCGGAGAACTTGCCGTTTGGGAAAATACTCATTGTAGAACATTCGGAATCCATTGATTTTGCGGGGTTTGATATTATAAAACAAAAAAACTACGGCGGGAAAAATGTCACCTTTCTGCTAAATGATGAATTTACGGAAAAATACTAATTTTTCTGTATTCTCCTATTGTAAAAGAACGTTTATTTATAATATAATATTTCTTGTATATTACGAGGTTAAAACAGTGGGAAGATATCATTTTATTGCAATCGGCGGAATCGGAATGAGCGGGCTTGCAAAGTATTTACTGGAGGACGGTCATACGGTGTCGGGTTCTGACATTGCAGAGTCTAAATATATAGATAAATTAAGAGAGTTAGGTGCAACGGTTTTTATCGGACATAGTGCGGAAAATGTACCTGCTGATGCCGTTATAGTAAAAAGCAGTGCGATAAGAGATAATAATCCCGAGTTAATACGGGCAAAGGAGTTGGGGTTAAAAATCCTTCACCGCTCGGACCTTTTGGAAGAAATTGCAAAATCCGCTCAGGAGGCAGGCAAGTGCTTTATCGGTTTTTCAGGTACACACGGAAAAACAACTACCAGCGGAATGGCATCTTATGTGTTAGCTAAAGCGGGTTTGGAGCCGTCTTTTGTGGATGGCGGTATTATTCCCGAATACAACACAAATGCTCAGCACAGGAACGGTAAATATTTTATTGCAGAACTTGATGAAAGTGACGGGACAATTGTAAAGTATAATCCTGATATTCTTGTCATAAACAATCTGGAAGAGGATCATCTTGATTTTTATAAAAACGGAATGTCGGATTTGATTGAGACTTTTAATAAAGTGATTTTGCAATCAAAAAAAGTCCTGATAAATAACGATAACAATGGTACAAGGTTGTTAAGCGGTAAGTTTATAACATACGGGCTTAATGATGCCGATTATACGGCAAAAAATATTTGTTATGCTCAAGACGGGACAAGCTTTGAGATTTATCATAACGGTACTTTATTGCTGAAGTTGAAAATACAACTCTCTGGTGTCCATAATGTGTACAATACTCTTGCTGTTGTTGCCGCCTTAAACGAGGGGGCTGGGGTAGGGGTAAATGAGGGGGTAAATGTAGGGGTAAATGAGGGGGTAAATGAGGGGGTAAACCCTGTCGATGAAATTACCGAAAGCAGCCTAAAAGAGTTCGCGAAGTATTTTGAACAGTTTAGCGGTATGGGACGTCGGTTTCAGAAAGTTGCCGAATTCGGCGGAATTAAAGTCTATGATGATTATGCTCATCACCCGACTGAAATAAGAGCAACTTTGGAGGCTGCCGCTTTGAAATTTGGCAAGGAAAATGTTGTTGCGGTTTTTCAGCCGCACAGATATACAAGATTAAAAGCTTTGTGGAAAGAGTTTGCTCAAGCATTTGATGCGGCAGGAAGAATTATTGTTACGGATGTTTATGCAGCTTCGGAAGAACCGATTGAAGGTGTTAGCGGTGAAGCTTTCGCAAAATCTTTGGATGGGGCGGAATATATTAAAGGCAGTATGGCGGATGTTGCAAAAACCCTTCTTCCTACGCTTAAGTCAGGCGATGCGGTTATAGGTTTGGGAGCGGGAAGCATAACTTCATTGGGTAAGAATCTGGAGGCTGTAAGGCTTTTGAATGTTAAAACGGTAAATGTATAAAGGATAGGGTATTGCAAGTAAAAGAAGATTTTGAAATAAAAAATTTAACGACCTTTAAAATCGGCGGGAAAGTTAAAAAGCTTTATCTGCCAGAGAGTATAGAAGAATTTACTGGACTTTTAAGAGAAATTGATAATTATATGGTTCTCGGAAGCTGTTCGGATGTTTTGTTTTCTTCAAACGGATACAGTGGGAATGTTATTTTGACAACCGAGATGAAAAATTTTGAGATAAAAGGTACCAAAATTTATGCGGACTGCGGAGTAAAAGACCCTCTTATTTCACAAAAGGCGGGTGAAGCCTCTTTAAGCGGCTTCGAGTTCTTAATAGGACTCCCGGGGACAATCGGCGGTGCTGTTTATATGAATGCGGGTGCACACGGACAATGTGTTGCTGATGTTTTGTCATCATGCTGCCTGTTTGATAAGGAAACAAAAGAGGTTGTGTTTAAACAAAAAGACGAGATGGAGTTTTCGTACAGACATTCGGTTCTGCACGACGGCAGATATATTATGTTGTCTGCGGAATTCGATTTGAAAAAACTTCCGCGTGAGGAAATTAAAGAATTAATGGACAGAAACCTGACTTTTAGAAAAACCGTTCAGCCGTCTTTAAAAGAACCTAATGCGGGCAGTGTATTCAAAAACCCCGATAACGATTCTGCGGGGAGACTGTTGGATAAAGCAGGGGTTAAAAATTTTGACATGCCTAATGTAAAGGTTTGGCAAAAACACGCCAACTTTATTGTAAATAAAGGTAATGCAACGTCGGAGGACGTTTTGGAACTTATGGTTAAAATGTTTCAGGCGGTAAAAGATACGTATACAATTGAATTGAAGCCTGAAGTGATTTTTATCGGTGATAAGACGAAAAAAGAGGAAGAATTATGCAATATATTGTACCAAAAGACGCAAAAGTAGCGGTTTTATGCGGAGGGATGTCCTCGGAAAGAGAAGTTTCGCTCCGTTCCGGGAAAAACATTCTCGGAGCTTTGCAAAGGTTGGGTTATAAAAATGCGGAAATTGTAGATGTAAGCCCGACAGTTGCCGAAGATTTAAAAGGTTTTGAGTATGCTTATAATACTTTGCACGGCAAATACGGCGAGGACGGATGTATTCAGGGACTTTTGGAAATTATGAAAATCCCGTACACAGGGTGCGGCGTTATGTCCAGTGCAATCTGTATGAATAAAGAATACACCAAGCGGGTTTTGAGAAATTCCAATGTTCCGCTTATTAAGTCTGTATATGTTCATTTTAACGAAGATCCCGTAAAAAAAGTTATGGAACTTGAATATCCTCTGATGGTAAAACCTGTTTCTGAGGGGTCAAGTTACGGTATGACAAAAGTTATTTGTGACGGCGAATTGTATGATGCCGTTACAAAGGCTCGTAAGTACAATAAAGATGTTTTAATAGAAGAGTTCATAGACGGCTTTTTTGCAACCGTAGGGGTTTTGGAAAAGGACGGGAAACCTTTTGCGACAGAAATTTTGGAAATAAGAACAAAAACGGAATGGTATGATTTGGATGCAAAATATACAAAGGGGCTTTCCGAATTTATTGTTCCGGCAAAGGGACTTTCAAAAGAAGCGTCTGACTTAACAAAACAAATTGCCGTAGAGGCTCACGTTCTTGCAGGGTGCTCCGGGGTTTCAAGAGTAGATTTTATGATTAAAGATGATAAACCTTATTTTCTTGAAATTAATACAAACCCGGGTATGACGGATGTAAGCGACTTACCTGCACAGGCAAAAGCTTGCGGAATTGACTATGATAATCTTGTATTAATGATACTTAACAGCGTAGGGTTAAATAAATAATGTCTAATGAGGAGCATCCGAGATATCACCAAAATCGTCGTCTGCAACAGGCAAAAATGCAGAGAAAGATAAGGCGTTCGCAAAAACGTCTCAGACAATTGAGAGTGCTCTGGAAATTATTTTTGATGTTGTTTATGGTGTTTTTAGGCTTTTTTATCCTAAAAATGCCTCAATGGAGATTACATACAAATGCGTTTGACAGCCTGAACAATCCGTCATTGGAAATCGTAAATAACAGGATTGTTCCGTCTCAGAAAGTTCTTTCGGCACTCAGGCGGAATCAGGTACCGTTAAAGCCTATTTTTCTAGTCAAAACCGATAATCTGAAAAAAAGTATAATGCAGCTTGAACCTGTCAGAGACGTTTATATCAGACGCTTTTGGTTTCCGGCAAGGCTTCAAATTATTGTAATAGAAAGAATTCCCGCAATCACGATTGCTCCAGATACTGAAGTCGCTCCCATTGCTTTCTTTTCTTCCGACGGAAAACTTATCGGAAGGGAGTATATGCCCTTGGCTCCCGAATTTAAAACAGTCAGAGTTATAACTTACGGCAGCGGAGATGATTATCGTAATTGGGACAGAACAAAAATCAGTAATTTTAAAAAGCTTGCTGCCACAGTAGAGATTGATTCAGGAGAACCCGTTGAATATATTGACTACAGAAACCCCAAAGATGTGTATGTAAAAATTCCAACAGTAAACATTCGATTAGGGAGTTTTAATGCGGGAACGTTTGATAAAATTCACAGAATACCTTCTTTACTGCCGCAAGTCAAAATGCTTAATAAAAAGGTTAAATACATCGACTTGCGTTGGGATACAAGTTATATCAAGCTGGATGAATAATGCCCGAGAGTGTTTATATACATATTCCGTTTTGTAAATCAAAATGCAAATACTGTTCCTTTGTCTCGTATAATAAACCGGAGCTTATGGGATTGTATGCGGAAGCTCTTATTGAAGAAATTAAACATAAATATCGCGGAGAAAGGATAAGAACTCTTTATTTTGGAGGCGGAACGCCGTCTCTTATGTCGCAAAAGCTTCTGGAGAAGATTATAAGCTTGTTTTCTTTGAGTAATGAGGCGGAAGTGACTCTTGAACTTAATCCCGACGATGCGGATAATATAAGAGGAATTAAAGAGACTGGTGTAAACAGGCTCAGCATAGGCTCTCAAACTTTTGATGATAAAATACTGAAATTTATCGGCAGGAGACACTGTGCGGATGATATAATTAAGGCGGTAAAAAGTGCAAAGAGAGCAGGTTTTGAAAATATCAGCGTTGATTTGATTTACGGGCTTCCCATGCAAACATTAGAGGGGGTAAGAAAAGATTTGGAAAAATTTCTGAGTTTGGATATTCAGCATATTTCAACCTATGGTCTCAAGATAGAAGAAGAGTCTTATTGGGGTCGCTTTTATGACGGGAAAACGAATAAATTGTCAGATTCTGAGGGGGGGGGGAATGCTTCTCTCTCTTTGCCCGATGAGGATATGCAGGCTGATATGTACGAGGAGATAAATGCTTTTTTAAATAATAACGGGTTTTGCAGATACGAAATCAGTAACTTTGCAAAATCGGGCTTTGAGTCACGGCATAACTTGAATTATTGGAACAATGAAGAATATTACGGATTTGGTGCCGCAGCACACGGTTATGTTGGCGGTATAAGGTATTCCAACTATAACGGGCTTGAAACTTATATTCATAATCCTTGTGAAAGTGAAAAAAGTCATCAATTAACAAAAAAAGAGCAGTTGGAAGAGGAGATTTTTCTCGGACTCAGAAAAACTGAGGGGGTGAATGTTAAAAAGATAAAAGATAAATTCGGGATAGATTTCGGATGTGAATATAAAAATATTCTTGACAAATATTCGGAATATTTTGAAAAAGACAGGTACGCCCTAAACCTAAAGGGTATTTTGGTAAGTAATATAATTCTTTCCGAGTTTTTATAAGTTTTGGGGCTTATATACAACTTTATACAAAATATACTCGGAATATGGCTATAATGTCATTCTTGTACATGTTATGTAATTCGATGACAAGCATCGTAGGTCGGATGAAAACTTGCAAATAAATTTCTTGTCATTGCGAGGCTGATTAAGCCGAAGCAATCCAGCCTTTTATTAACTATAATATTTTAGTATCGTAGGGTAGACTTTAGTCTACCACTTGCAGGTCGGTTAAAATCTTGTAACAATATGTAACAAAGTTCCTGAAAACTGTTATGAAATCCCCAATATGTGGCATTAGTAAAGTATAATAAACAAAGGATATGTGAACTGATGGAACGGTTGGCACAGAAAGAAGATGATAGAGCTTTAATATACACCGCTGCCCTTGAAAGCCGCTTGTACTCATGCTTTTCGGGGGGGGTCTGTCAGCCTGCTCCGGGCGTGCTTTTAGCCGATACGGCAGCCAGGATAAAATCCCGCATCATCTCCGATTGCTTCACGCCGGAGGTGTTGTATGATAGGGATTAATACAAACCTCGGGAGCTTAATTGTCCAATCAAACCTTAATACATCAACCGTCGGTCTTAATACGGCAATCGAGCGTATGACGACGGGCTTTAAGATAAACCACGCAAAAGATAATGCTGCGGGGTATTCTATAGTTACCAATATGACCACAAAAATCGGTGCGTATGAGGTAGCGGAAAACAACGCTCTTATGGGGCTTGATATGATAAAAACCGCATCCGCTTCTCTTACTCAGATGAGTGATATATTATCCCGCCTTAGAGCACTCGGAACACAGGCTTTGAATGGTACATACGGCGGTCGTTCCATAGACGCCATAACAAGCGAAGCTAATGCGTTAATAAATGAATTATACCGCATAAAAGGCTCAACAGAGTATAACGGACAGAATTTGTTTTCCTCAGCCTCAAGCGTAAGCAACGAAGGTAAAGAACTCAGCTTAAATTCAGCGGGATTTCTGCAAGATATAGTTCGGCGTGATACATCGGCAATGACGCCTTTTTCGAGTGTAGATGAGAATATAGCAATAAACGGCGGGACATATTCAATTTCAACGGCTGATGAGCTTGCCAAACTTGCCCGTATGGTAAATTCAGGCAATGCAAAGGAAATTGAAATCGTCCTAGCAAATGATATTGATTTGAGTGCGTATTCTACAGGCACCGGCTGGACTCCGATAGGTACCCCTTCCAAGCAATTTAGAGGAATCTTTGACGGAAACGGATATACAATCTCTAATTTGTACATAAATGCCCCGAATTCAGGATACCGTGGTTTTTTTGGAGCAACAGACAGAAGGAGTAATGGTTCTTACAGTGACATTAAGAATGTACGCATAGAAAACGCTGATGTTACCGGAGCCAGCTATGTAGGAATTCTATCCGGTCAAAGCAGTGCGAGCAATATAACTAATTGTTCGGTGAGCGGCAAAGTTAGCGGTGCATCTTATGTCGGCGGCATTGTCGGAGGGACATATTATGGTTATCCTAAATATTGCTACGCAGATGCGGATGTCACAGGGAAAAATGACATTGGCGGAATAGCAGGGTGGAATAATTATTCAAGCACATCATACAGTTATTCAAAAGGTAATGTTACAGGTACATCTGCGGTAGGCGGAATTGTCGGAGATGGCGGTGCTTCAAATTCAAAAACTACGGCAAATATTACCGGTACCAAAAATGTGGGCGGGATTGTCGGTTCGGGTATTGTTGCTATTAATAATTATTTTTCAGGTATTGTGGAAGGAGAGTCTAATGTCGGTGGAATGATAGGTCTGTTTTACAATTATTATGCAACACCAGTAAAAAATAATATCATACTTGGAGAAATAAACGGAATCACAAATACCGGAGTATTAGCAGGTGATGTTACAGCAAGCACAAAAGTCCATTTTGTGGACAATTATTACGACGGGATACAGACATTGGGGCTTAATACAGTAGGGAATCGTGCGGGTAATTACGATGAGACGGGGAGCCTTGATTTGACTTTAGGCACGACATTTGGCTTGCAGGTAGGAATCAACAGCTCGGATTCAAGCCGCTTGAGCTATAATACGGATATTTCTCTTCCGGGATTAGACAGTTTGATGGCAGGCGGAATTACATCTCCTGATTTTTTGAAAACTATAGATG
The DNA here is from genome assembly GCA_944323705.1 of Candidatus Gastranaerophilales bacterium. Classification (GTDB taxonomy): domain Bacteria; phylum Cyanobacteriota; class Vampirovibrionia; order Gastranaerophilales; family Gastranaerophilaceae; genus CAG-196. The sequence continues at coordinate 21,136 of CALUTM010000011.1, read as the reverse complement.
AAAGTATTCGGGCAATAGAAATTAAGCAGACAGAACTGGGCTCGGCTGAAAACAGACTTGAATCCGTGTTGGAAGAAATTGGTATTCAGTATGAAAACCTCATCTCATCACGCTCAACAATACAGGATGCGGATATTGCGGAAGTATCAAGTGAGTACATAAAGATGCAGATATTGCAGAATGCGTCGTCAACTCTGCTTGCGACCGCCAATCAGACCCCGGAAATTGCACTAAGGCTGCTTGGAGCCGGAATAAATGTGGGCTAGCAGCAGTAAGTTGGGGTAGAAACCCTAACCTACTATAACTAAACGTGAAATGATATAATTTCATGTCGTTGCGAGGACGATTAGTCCGAAGCAATCCAGCCTTTTATTAACTATAATATTTTAGTTGGGTGAAACCCAGCAAATAAATTAATGTTGTTTTTATAATAAAATATTATAATGAACTATAAAAGCAGTAGGTCGGGTGGAACTCAACAATAAATTTTGACTTGCCAATTTAGGTTCTACAACTGACCCGAATAAATTATTTTGCCTTGCCGAACTTGGTTCAGCATCTTACCGGCTTGGCATTATGCTTGATTTTCGGTAAGATCCTGAACAGATTGAAAAACTACACTTTCGTTTGTTTTTCTAATCTTTCAGGATGACATTTGTATTTAATATCATGACATTATTTTTTTTGTTGGGTTTCACGCCAACCTACGACTTGGAGCAGGAATAAATGTGGGTTAGTGATTTTTTACTATGTCATCGAATTATGTAATATATACAATTCCGAAACTGGTTCAGGGTGATAATTTTAGCTTTTTTAGTGTAAACTGCGATATAAATCCCTAAGTTTTGTACTTGCATAAAAAAGCATTCTGTGTCATAATAATTTTAAAGGTTGGGAGCCTTATAGATAGTCAATTTTGACTGGCTATTTTAGAATTTACAAGCCCGAAAAGGATGAGTACCTCACATTAATGAGCGAATTTAGGTTTAATTACGATTTCTTAAAGAAAAACGCAACGCCCGGAAGCTGGAGGCGAGGCTATGAATATTACCAGAAGGATATGATTCTTGAGTCTTATCCCGAAAAAAACTTTTTTAAGGGTAAGGTAAAAGGAAATTATCAGGATTTTTATCTGACGGATTTAATATTCAAGAAAAACAAGATAGAGGCAAGATGTAACTGCCCTCTCAAGGAAGAATGGTGTAAACACTCTGTTGCAGTGGCACTTAAAGCTATTGAGGAAGGTGCCTATGAAAACTGGATGCTTGAAAAATACGGGGTTGAACCTGACAGAAGCGATACGGATACTGCTTTAAAAGAACCTCCGATTGGAAGTTATATTTTTCACTTTAACCCCAAAAGGCGTCAAAATTTCTTTTCAATTCTTGTACGGGACAGGGCTACAAACAAGATAGTTCGCTCTTTGGAAACAATATTAAGGGCTTTGATAGATGTACAGCGTACAAACCCGGATTTTGAACTGAACGAAGCACAAAAGCGTGAATTAGCATTGTTTCAAACTCTGTTGAAAATTTCAAAACAGGATAAAAAAGCCGGATGGTATGATATTCCGATAACCAAATTTGCTCCTGTTTTTCCGCTGATGGCTGAGCTTGAAGAAGTTTTGGATGAAAAGACTAAGGAGAGAATTCAGTTTACCGATAATATGTGGAGTTTAAACCTTGATGTGTCCACGACAAATGTTAACGGTGCTACAAATATTGTATTGGAGCTCTTTTGGACGCGTCCCGATAAGGATGAAACATATCCGTTTGAAGAGGTTAAGTATTTTTCAAGACAAATTAAGTGGGGAAGATATAAAAATATAATTTTCCCGATTAATATTGCAATGAATGAACTTCCGCAAAGCATTATTAAGTCTACATTTACGGATTTGAAGGAGGCTGACGGCGGAAAATTTGTATACGAAGAATTACCTCATTTAAAAGAGATTATGAATGTTACCATTGCGGAAAATATTTCAAAATTGCTTTTGGACCATAAACCTCCGTTGAATGTTGTAACTCTTGGTATTGATTATGACCAGTCTCTTAAAGCTTCTTTGGAATTTGATTACTCGGGTGTAAGGGTGCCTTATTCGAAAAGCAAGGAAAAATCTCCATATATATCTGTTAAGAGCAAAGAAGAAGACGGGTTGGTTTATTGGATAAAAAGAGACTATGAGCATGAGCAGATGGCTTATAATATGCTGCTTGCCTGCAAATTTGTTCCGATGCAGACCAATAACCTTGCTCTTGAGAAAGAAAATGCAATTGATTTTTATAATTACTATATTCAGCAGGCTGGTGAAGGTTGGAAGTTTGAGGAAAGAGATGATATGAATTTCTTCAAACTCTTGAGTGAACCTTTTAAAATGTGTGCCAAAATTGATTTTTCGGAAGAATCAATTGACAGTATGGAAATACAGCTTTACGGACGCGTCGGGGAAGAAATAATAGATTTTGATGATATTTATGAAACCATTCAGAGCGGTGAGAAATATGCTCGGGTAAGAAGCCTCGGTTTTGTTGAATATCCGGCTCAAAATATTTATCAGATTATGCGTTCGTTTAACTCGTTTGATGCGTATAGAAATAATGAAAATAAATTTTTGGTCAAAACTTATCGTGTAGGTTTAATAACAGAACTCCAAAATCAGGGCTTTGAACTTGTTATGAGCGACAAGTTCCAAAAATTCTGGGAACAAATTTCAACCTTCTCAACAACTTCTGACGGGGTTGAAATTCCAAAGGGTGTAAATGCGGAATTTAGGGAATACCAGATAAAAGGTTTCCATTGGTTATGGTTCTTGTATCAGTACGGTTTAAACGGAATTTTGGCGGATGATATGGGGCTTGGTAAAACTTTGCAGGCATTGAGTTTACTTCAAAAAGCAAAGGAAGTTGACGGACCGCAGACAACTCTTGTTATAGCACCGACGACGGTTGTTTTTAACTGGGAAGCCGAGATACAAAAGTTTACGCCTGACTTATCCTGCCTGAAGCTTACGGGAGCAGACAGAAAGGATTTATTCAAGCATATACCAGAGTATGATATCGTAATTACGAGTTATGCCCTTGTAAGAAGAGATATTGCAAAACTCAAAAAATACAATTTCAGATATATTATTTTGGATGAATCTCAAAATATTAAAAATGCGATTTCTCAAACTGCTCAGGCGGTAAAAGAGCTTCAATCCGACCATAAGCTTGCTCTTTCAGGTACACCGATTGAGAACAAACTTGAAGAACTCTGGTCGGTATTTGATTTTCTGATGCCCGGATTCTTATTTAATGTTGCGGAATTTAACTACAGGTATGTTACTCCTATAATGGAAAGACAGGATAAAACGGTAGAAAAACGGCTTAAACTTCAAATTTTCCCATTCATATTGAGACGTATGAAGAGAGATGTCGCAAAAGATTTGCCGGATAAGGTCGAAAATATGGCATACTGCGAACTTACGGACGAGCAGAGAGACTTTTATCTCGAAGTTCTCGACAGTACTAAGGAAGAACTCTTCAAGAGTATTGAGCTTAACGGACTTGAAAAAAGCAGGATGTCAATATTCTCGGCACTTCTCAGGCTGCGTCAGATATGCTGTCATCCGAAATTATACGACAAAGAGCATGTTAAAGGCGTCATGAAGTCGGGTAAATTTGAGTATTTGAAAGGTATGTTGGAGCAAATTATACAGGAAAAACACAGAGTCCTCCTGTTTAGCCAGTTTGTAGATATGCTTGATATTATAAAGGCTTGGCTTGAGAGAGAGGGTATTCCTTATGAATACTTAACAGGAAAAACCAAGGACAGACAGGCAGCCGTTGAAAACTTTAATAACAACCCGAATATTCCGATTTTCCTTATAAGCTTAAAAGCGGGCGGAACTGGCTTGAACCTTACAGGTGCGGATTATGTTATTCACTATGACCCGTGGTGGAATCCGGCCGTTGAAGATCAGGCGACCGACAGGGCATATCGTATCGGTCAGACGAAAAAGGTATTCGTTTACAGGCTTATTACCAAAAATACGGTTGAAGAAAAAATTCAGAAAATAAAAGGTCGAAAGAGAGATTTGGTAGACAGTGTTGTGTCAATTGACAGAAACATCACCAAGTCATTAACAATGGAAGATTTGAAAGACATCTTCTCTGTAGACTAAGCGGATTTTATACAATATTTCTCGAGTGGCATATTGCAATTGCAATTGCGTCAATTGTGTCATCAAGTTTTGGAAGTTTGTCGGAATTAAGTGCAATCCTTACCATCTGCTCAACTTCTTTTTTTTCCGCTCTTCCATAGCCTGTTAAAACCTGTTTAACTTCCATCGGTGTATAGCTGTAAGTTGGAATATTAAACTTTTCCAGTACGGTCAGAATAACTCCTCTAGCTTCTGCAACGGGTATTACGGTTTTTTGATTTTTGAAGAAAAATAATTCTTCAACGGATGCACAGTCAGGTTGATATTTTTTTACTATGGTAGTTAAATCATTATATATTTCAAGCAGTCGTTTTGAATCCGAAAGTTTTTTATCGGTTTGTACGGAACCTGATGTTAACAGTTCGATTTTATCGTTTTCTATGTTAATAATTCCGTACCCGACAATTGCCATACCGGGATCAATGCCTAATATCTTCATATCCAAATTATATCATAACTTAACATTTCATCATACTTTCGTGACAAAAACGTTTATTCGCTGTATTATAGAGTAGTACGTAAATAGGAAAAGGTTTTTCATGGAAAATACAAAAGATATGGTTATAGGGATTCCGCGTGGAATGTCGTTTTACAATAATTACCCGTTTTGGTACGGTTTCTTTACAAGTTTGGGGATTAAAATTGTTCTTTCTGATCCCACTACAAAACAGACGATGTCTGACGGCTCGGCATTGGTTGTGACTGAAACTTGCCTTCCAATCAAGATATATTTGGGGCACATTCTTAATTTAGTCGCAAAAGGTGTAAAAAATATTTTTGTACCTTCCCTGCAGTCAATAGCTCCGAAAATTTATAATTGTTCAAAGATAAGAGGGCTGCCGGATTTAGTCAGGAACGTTATTAAAGCTGATGTAAATATTATAGAACCTACATTGGATAAATCTGCTAAAAACCAGGGGTTATATACCTTTTTGGAAGAAGCGGTTAAGCCGTTTGGAATTGTCAATTTTGATGAGATAAAAAAAGCTTCAAAGCAGGGTTGGAAGGTATATAATAATTTCCTTGTTATGGCTCGTACGGGTATGAGCTATAAGAAAGCCATGAATTATGCTCTTCAGGGTAAGGTTTTTATAGAAAATACTTCAAATTCGGCTCCGATAAATGTTGCATTGGTTTCGCACGCATATAATATATATGATGACAGAGCCTGTATGAAAATCTTTGAAAAGCTTGAAAAAATGGATGTAAAAGTGTTTACGTCCTTGCAGTTAACTGATGAACAGATGGAAGAGGGTATTGCTTCTCTCGGTCAAAAACGCTACTGGGCAAACGAGTATGAAATGACAGGAACTGCCGGGCATTATCTTAAGGATAACCGAATAGACGGAATTATAACACTTAACGCTTTCGGATGCGGACCTGACTCGTTGATGATAGAGAGAATTACAAGAAAGGCTAAAGAGGCGGGCAAGCCGATGCTTTCTCTAACGATTGACGAACATACGGGAGAAGCAGGTTTTATAACGAGATTGGAAGCCTTCATTGATATGTTATATCGTAAAAAACGCTCAAAGATTATCAACAAAATTTCAATGTCCGAGTATGACTATGTTCCTCAAACAAATATTTGTGACACAATATTTGCGGAAAAGGGTTAGTTATACACAGACAGGCGGATAACCTGTTTAAAGCATTTATTTAACGGATGTGGGGCTTATGTTGGATTTTAAATCTACGTTAAAAATGGCGGTTAATTCTTTAAGAGTCAATATGCTCCGTTCGGCATTAACGAGTCTGGGTGTAATAATCGGTGTGAGTGCCGTAATTATTATGTTGGCTGTCGGAACCGGGGCAAGTAAAAAGGTTACCGAGAATATGGAGGCGATGGGAACCAATATTTTAACCATACGCTCCGCCTCTGCAAAATCGGGCGGAGTGCACATGGGAATGGGTACGAAGCCTACATTGACATCAAAAGATGCAATCGCAATAAAGAAAATGGCAAGGGGAATTCTGGCAATCTCTACAATGTCCTCCCAAACTCAGCAGTTGACATACGGTAACCAAAATTGGTCCACTACGGTATATGGTGTTCAACCTGCCTATTTGTATATTAAAAATTATGAAACGGAGATGGGCAGGGGATTTATACCTGAGGACATGCAAAACAGTGCAAAGGTATGTCTTATCGGTTCAACCGTGGCAACAGAGCTGTTCGGCGATGTCGATCCCATAAATAAGGTTATAAGAGTAGGTAATATTCCTTTTAAAGTCATCGGGCTTTTGAAAACAAAGGGACAATCAGGTCCGTTTGATCAGGATGATTTGATATTTATTCCCATAACAACAGCTCAGAAGAAAGTTTTTGGTACGGATTTTCCGGGTACGGTAAGTCAAATTGTGATAAAGTGCCAAAATCCTGACACAGTAGACGAGACAATGGAAGATATTAATGAGATTTTGGTTTCGAGACATAATATCGGCAAAAATCAGGAAAACGATTTTGAGATACGTAATTCTGCCGAGTTTCAAGAGCGGATGAAATCTACCGTTCAAACTTTTGCCATCCTGCTTGCTTCAATAGCCTCTGTTTCTCTGTTGGTCGGCGGTATTGGTATTATGAACATAATGTTAGTGTCTGTGACCGAGAGAACCAAAGAGATAGGTATAAGAATGGCAATCGGTGCGGGAGTGAACGATATACGACTCCAGTTTTTGGTTGAATCATTTTTGTTATCAATGATAGGTGGCTTAATCGGCGTTGTTGTCGGCGTTCTGGGTTCCTATTTGATAACGGTTTTTGCACCTTCAATGACAATTTCTATCTCATTATTTTCAATAATTCTTGCTTTAAGTTTCTCGGGCATAGTAGGTATCGGGTTCGGATACTACCCTGCGTATAAAGCGTCTCTTTTGAATCCGATTGATGCTTTGAGGTATGAGTAGGGTTTTTATCTTTGTCAGTTGAGTTTTACTATCTACTATTTACTATTTACTATTTACTATTTACCCCCCTCCCCCTATGATTTACCCTGATTTACTCTGATTTACCCCTACCCCTCTCGCCAACTCGGACCGTAGTTGACATCAACAACGAGCGGAACTTTAAGAGGTTGGTCAAGTTCCATACACCTTAGGACGATTGATTTTATATCTTCCAATTCGTCTTTGGGAACTTCAAATATTAATTCGTCGTGAACTTGCATTATCATTTTTGATTTTAACCCTTCAATTTCCTTGTCGACTCTAATCATTGCCATTTTGATTAAATCTGCGGCGGTGCCTTGAAGCGGCTGGTTGATGGCTGCTCGTTGTGCAAATTCCCGTATCTGAAAATTTGAACTTGCAAGTTCTGATGCAAGATAGCGTTTACGTCCGAAAATGGTTTCGACATACCCGTGCTTGTTAACGAAGTCTATTTCATAATTCATGTATTCTTTTACCCTCGGATATGTTTCAAAATATTTATCGATGAATTCTTGAGCTTCATTATTGCTGATACCGAGGTTTCGGGCAAGCCCGTATTTTGATTGGCCATAAACTATACCGAAATTAACGGCTTTAGCTCGTCGTCTCATTTCTTTGGTAACTTCATTTAAATCTACACCAAAAACTTTTGCGGCAGTCATAGTGTGAATATCTTCTCCTGTAGAGAAAGCGTGTATAAGATGCTCATCCCCGGATACGTGTGCAAGGAGCCTTAATTCAATCTGTGAATAATCGGCAGAGAGTATAAGGGAATTTTCTTTGTCCATCGCACAGAAAGCGGATCTGATTTTATTCCCCTCTTCAGTCCTTATCGGAATATTTTGAAGGTTCGGATTTGACGACGAGAGCCTTCCCGTTACGGTTAGAGCCTGATTATACGTTGTATGTATCCTGCCGTCACGTTTGCTTATGAGAGTAGGTAATACATCAGTATAAGTCGATTTTAGCTTTGCAAACTTTCTGTGTTGAAGAATATAATCACAAATTTCGTATTCTTGTGCAAGTTCCTCCAGAACTTCGGCACTAGTGGAACGGGATTTTTTCTTCTTAGTTTTAAGTTCTAACTTATCAAAAAGTATTTCCGCGACCTGTTTGGGTGAATTTATATTAAACGGTTCACCTGCCAGTTGGTAGATTAAGTCCTCAAGCTCGGCAAGCTTTTCCGTCATATATGCGGACAGTTCTTTTAAATACTCACAATCAATCGCAACGCCTGTGTGTTCCATTTTTGCAAGAACTATTGTCAACGGAATTTCGATATTGTTAACAAGGTTTTGTTCCTCTTTATCAAGATTTTGTATCCAGTATTCATACAGTCTGAAAATGGTATAAGCTTCGTCACAAGCGTATTTTATTTCATCGTCACGATTTGTCATAATATGATTTATAAAATCAAGTGCCTGTGCTTCCAGTGTATGTTTGCGGTTTGGATCTTTCACGTAGCTTGCCAATAAAACGTCATATTCCAATCCCTTTGGCGAATATCCGTTATTTAAAAGCAAGTGGTAATCAGACTTTGCGTCATAGCCTATTTTCTTTATATCGGGATTTTCTATTATAGGCTTTAACTCATTGATAAAATCCTTTGAAAAATAGTAACTTTCCCCGTTTGAGACCGAGCATCCGGTTATTAAATCTTCTTTTGAATACCATTTTACGGAAATTCTCGGGGATTTTTTTATTCTCTCTATTATCTCTGACTTGTTTGGTTCCGTAACAATTTGGTATTCAAATTGCTTATCTTCTACAGTGTTTTTCATTGCTTGAGAAAATAAATTCTGCTGAACTCCGTCTCCAATATTAAACAGGCTCAGATTTTGGTTCTGAGTGGCGTTGTTATTAAAAGATGAGAGAATTTTGTCGATATTTTTTATAAATGTGTAGAATTGCATTTTCCTTAAAAAAGCGGAAACATTTTCAATCTTAGGCAAATTAACGGATGCGGTATCTATATTAAAATCCAAATCTACATTTCTTATAATAGTTGCCAATTCTTTTGACAGTATTGCTATATCTTTTTGTTCGCATATTTTTTGTTTTACTGCTTTTTCCGGGATATTTTCACAATCCGCAAGTACATCCTCAAGGGTTTTATACCTGCTGAGGAGTTTTTGTGCGGTTTTCTCTCCGATACCTTTAATTCCCGGTATATTGTCGGAAGTATCCCCTCTTAACCCCTTATAATCTGTTACTTGATCAGGGTAGACTCCGAGTTTTTCATAGACTTTATTCCAATCATACTCAAGCAGCTCTCCTTTAGTCGGTATAAGCACTTTCACGCTTCCGTTTTTGTCTACAAGTTGAAAGCTGTCCTGATCTCCCGTTAGTATAAGTGTATTATGCCCTTTTTCGGAAGCTGTTTTTGAAATAGTTCCGATAATATCATCGGCTTCAAATCCTTCTTTAGTGATGATAGGAATTTCAAAGGCTTCAAGCCCTTCGCATATAACTCCCAATTGGCTTCTTAACGTGTCAGGCATAGCTTCACGATTAGCCTTGTACTCTTCAAATTTTTCGGTACGGAAGGTTCTTCTGCCAACATCAAATGCTACCGCTATATAGTCGGGATGGATTTTGGAAAGTAAATCGAATATTGACTTAAAGAAACCGTATACAGCCCAGGTCGGTTGATTTTCCGAGTTTTTCATTGCAGTTCTTTCAAGTGCAAAAAATTGTCTGTAAGCAAGAGCATGTCCGTCTATTAATATTAATGTTTTTGGCATATAATACTCCCATATCAATTAAATATTATTATATCATAATCAAGGACGGTGTGTATGCAGGTAAACAGAAATCACGAAATTTTAACCGAGATGATAGAGCATTATAAAAAACTTAAAGAGGTAGAATCAATCGGCTTGGGCGGCTCTTCTACCGCAAATACGGCGGATAACAAATCTGACTACGATATTTATATCTATGGAAAATCAGAACCTTCCGTGGATGAGAGACGCAAAATAGCTGAAAAATATGCAGATAGACCTGAAATAGATAACCATTATTTTGAAACGGGCGATACTTTTATATTAAGAGAAACAGGTAAGCCGATTGATATAATGTACCGTACGCCGGAATTTATAGAGGGTAATATAAAATGGGTATGGGAAGGGTGTAATGCTTCTTTGGGGTATACAACCTGCTTTGTCGATAATATAAAGAAAACGGAGGTTTTGTATGATAAAAACGGATGGCTTGAGGGGATAAAAAAACGTGTTGATACACAATATCCCGAAAAGTTGGCAAATAATATAATTAAGAAGAATTTCGCCTATTTAAAAGATGCACTGTTTTCATACAGAGATCAGATAGCCTCAGCCGTGGAAAGAAATGATTTTGTAAGTATAAACCACAGATGTGCGGCTTTTCTTGCGAGTTATTTTGATGTAATCTTTGCAAAGAATCGAGTGCTAAATCCGGGAGAAAAGAAGCTTGTTCCGTTTGCGTTAAAAAACTGTAAGATTTTACCCGAAGGATTTGAGTCCGACGTAAAAACTCTTTCTGTCGGGGAGGTATTAAAACGTTTGCCGACGGCGGATAAAATGGTCGAAAACTTAAGAAAAATACTATAGTGTTACTAATTGTAAAATTTTCTGTTTTCCCCCGCAAGAAAAACTTTTCTTTTGTTTTAATTTGTGTATAATAGAACAAAGGAAAAGATTTTATGATGCAAAACATAATTGCCTTACAAAATAATGCCTTAAAACCAACAACGTTATGTGAAGAGATAGAGCGTTACTTGCAAAGGGTTTTTGAAAAAGAAATAAAGGCTGAGGGCTCTATTCTGGTGAGTTATACGCCTTTTGTCATAAAAAAGATTGCGGCTTATTTGTCAGGCAGAATAAAAATGCCCGCCTCTATTGGTATTGCAGGTGAGACTGCGAGCGGAAAATCAACCATAACAATGGATTTAATTGATACAATAGAGTCTTTTGCTTCGGAGTTTAACATTCCTGATGTTATAACAAGAGTAAATACTGATGATTATTATTATGATCGTTCCGAAATGGTAAAGGCAGCGGGAAGTTTTTCCGAGTTTGCAAAGCATTACGATTTAGATGTGCCTCAGGCATTGGAACTTGAACTTATGCATAAGCATATTAAGGAACTGTTGTCAGGCAAAGAAACATATCTTCCTAAATATGACATGAGCGGAACTGCAAAACGTTTTGATAATTATACATTGGCTAAACCTTCCAAAATTATTATTTCGGAAGGTTTGTTCACGCTTACGGATAAAGTAAAAGATGCGTTTGATTTTAAAATTTATGTTGATATTGACGAAAAAATCAAAAAAGAAAGATTTTATGAAAGAGCAAAAGAACGGGATTTGGGCGATTCTGCGGACATTATTTATAAAAATGCAAGTGAAAAGGCAGAAGTCCATATTCGTCCTTGTAAAAAGCAGGCTGATATAGTTTTGTCGGGCTCGGCGGATAGAATTAAATACAAAAATTTCTTAAATAAAATTATTGCAGTCATTCAGGAAATGTATTTTTCAGAAGATTAGCAGTATGGTATTGAAAATTTTTTAAAAAATATTTGTTGATTTTCTCTTCTTTTTCGGCAAGAAAAGAAGAGAAAACAGAACCAAAAGAGAAGAAAAACTGCCGTTGTTTCCGACATTTTCGCTAACGCTCAAATGTATTAATCTTTGGGCATTCGCCCAATCACTAATGCACGCTATTGTTCGCCCAAGTTCACACGCGTGCGGTTTGGATAGTGGACTAGAAAGTCTTGCTAACTTGGCATTATGCTTGCATTTTGGTAAGATCCTGAACAGATTGAAAAACTGCACCAACGTTTGTTTTTCTAATCTTTCAGGATGACATAGCGAAAATGTATGGCGGATGAAACCCGCCTTTTTCAAATGTTTATTGGATTTTCTATAGTTTTTGGGACTGAAAGTCCAACCTATTCCTGAAAGACGTAAGATTTGTAACTATAAACCCTGGTCGGTTACATTTACCCCTCTGAGTGACGTGAGATTAGTAAATCCGATTAATCGCGATTATTCTTGGATTTGTATTTTTCCCACAAATCCGGGCGTTTTCTTTTAGTTCTTATGATTTTTTGTTCCATTCTGTACCCTTCAATTAATTTATGGTTTCCGTTCAAAAGAACTTCGGGAACTTTATACCCCATATACTCCCGGGGTTTTGTATATTGCGGATATTCCAATAAACCGTCAGAGAAGCTGTCATCATGAGCAGATTCAATTTTCCCGAGCGTGCCTTCAATTTTCCTTGAAACACTGTCTATAATGCAAAGGGCAGGCAATTCTCCCCCCGTGAGTACAAAGTCGCCGATGGAAATTTCTCTCGGCTTAATAATTTCTCTTATCCTCTCGTCAAAACCTTCATAATGTCCGCAGAGTATGACAATCTGCTCATATTTTGCAAGTTCATTAGATATATCGTCGCAAAACGGCTCTCCCTGCGGCGTCATCATTAAAGTGATACTGTTTTCCGACTTCGCAACAGAATTATACGCATCAACATAGGGCTGCGGCATTAAGACCATCCCCGCTCCGCCTCCGTAGGGCGTATCGTCAACTTTTTTATGTTTATCAAGAGTATAATCTCTGGGATTATGAGTTACAACCTCTATAATTCCCGCCTCGCTAGCCCTCTTCATTATACTAAAATCTATATGTGAGTTGATTAACTCAGGGAATAATGTCAGGACATCAAACCTCATTCCAACAACCCTTCTAAATTGTTTATTTGTATTTTACGGTTTTTTATATCAACAGACAGCACAATCGCTTTAACGAAAGGTACTAACGATACTTTCTTGCTCAATGTTTTTACGGATAATAAATCGCTTGCCCCGTTATTTGAAACCCCGACAACCGCACCGACTTTTTTGTCTCCGTCATATACGTCCAAACCGACAAGTTCGTCAATCAAAAATTCATCTTCTTCCAAAAACTCCCGTGCAGTCTCTTCCGTTACAAATAAAAGCTGATTTTTGAGCTCCACAATATCATTTAAAGAATCAATTCCTTTAAACTTAATAATTCCGCACTTGGGAGTAAATCTGATACGTACAATTTCCAACTTTTTATATTCGTTGTTTGCAAGAATATAAACTTCCTTCAGTTGGGACAAGAATTCTTCCCTGTTTTTAGAGTAGCCAAGCTTAGCTTCTCCCTGCACGCCGTGAAAATTCAGAATTTTACCAACCGAGACAAAATTATTCTTCATCTTCTTTCTTCTTGGGTTTTCTTCCCCGTTTCGGCTTTTCTGCGGGATCTTCTGCCGATGCTTCCTTTGCTTCTTCTGGAGCTTCTGCAGAAGCCTCTGTTTTTGCTTCTACTGCAACAGGAACTTTTTCTTCTTCGCTTGGTTTTGTGTGTTTTGAGACCATGTAATCAGCGGGCTTATCGGCTCTGTCCTCGTTCCACCTGTCAAGTCCGAGTTGGGCACGAATAAGCTTAATTCCGACATGGACTCTCCACTCATCCATTTTCAACTGAGCCGCAATAATCTTGTGGCATCCGATAGGCGGCAACGGTAAAAGAGGTTCATAAAGAGCCTTGATTGCCATCATCTGGTCAGGCGAAATCGCCAATTTACGTTTGGGGAACGGAAGTTTCGGCAGCATCATTTTTTGACGAATCAAATTTATGCCGAAAAATACTTTTTGCGGTTCAATTCCCAATTTTGCTCCGATAACTTCGTGACAATCAGGGTTCGGCAAGGGGAGCATCGCTTTATAAAGAACTTCTATTTGTTCCAATTGCTCCTTGCTGACAAGTAAAGGTCTTGCTGCTTTTGGCTTTTTAGGTCCTTGCTTTTTGGGGTGCGGTCTTACACTTGCGTAATTATTTCTAAATCCGCCTTGGTTATTCGGTCTTTTTTGCTGATACCCGCCACGATTATCGCGTCTCTGGTATCCGCCTTGTTGTCCGCCTCTATTATCCGGTCTGCGGTAATTATTATTTCTGTAACCGCCTTGTGCAGGTCTGTCATAACTTCTCGGACGCGTCTCCGTTGAGTAAGAACTGTAGCTCTGCATAGGTTTTTCATCGGTAGATTCACTGCCTTTGTCTGCGTATAAGCAATTCGGGCAAATAACTCTTTTGGGGTTTTTTGTTTCAAATTCCGCACCACACTTAATGCACTTGTTTACATACATAATAAAAGCCTCTTAACCAATTAAAATAAAAATATCACTACTTAAAATAATCCTATCAATTAAAAATAATATGAGATTCAATCAAAAAGACGAGAGTTAAACATTCAACTCTACACATGCATTATAATATAGGTTTCAAAATTTTGCAAGGGGTAAATAAAGGGGTAAATAGAGGGGTAAATAGAGGGGTAAATAGAGGGGTAAATGAGGGGGGGGAAAATAAGGGAGGAGGCAAATGCAAAGAGGGTGAGAAAATAGCAGGGGGGGAAATTTAAGGGAGGTAAATAAACGAGGGGTAAATAGGGGGATAGAAGGGGTAAACGACCGGAGTTAAATGTCTGCTAGGTTAGTGCCGGAAAAAATAACGGTAGTGGCTAAGCGTGTTCCAGCCATATTTATCAGCAATACTTTTGTGTCGTTTCTTGAACTGCCGTCTGAAAAAGAGGTGAGAGACACTTAGGGGGGACTGATATTCACATTCTAAGGTTTATTGTAATCCTTTTGTACGATACTCTCTTTTTTCTGGCGGATATATTTTATTGTTATAGTGAGGGTGAACCGATAATTTGTTTGATTTGCCAAATATTGTTACAAAATTTAAATTTTTGCGTCCAACTTTTCTTTGATATCTTGTAGTTCATATTTTAAACGATTCAATTCGCATTTTACGGGGTCTGGTATTCTGTTATGCATAAGAACTCCGTCAGGATTCATGAATTTCTGTTGAACGACTCTGCCGGGTACACCGACCACCGTGCAATGCTCGGGAACGTCATCTATGACAACAGAGCCTGCTCCTATTCTTGTGTTGTCACCCACGGTTATATTCCCGAGAATTTTTGCTCCCGCTCCGATAATTACGTTATTCCCGATTGTCGGGTGGCGTTTGCCGTGCTCGTTACCTGTTCCGCCTAACGTTACCTGTTGATAGATGAGTACATCGTCTCCGATTATGGTTGTTTCTCCGATTACAACACCCTCTCCGTGGTCAATAAAAAATCTCCGTCCGATTCTTGCCCGGGGGTGTATTTCAATTCCTGTTATGATTCTTGTAAGATAAGAAATAAATCTGGGTAAAAACGGAATTCCCCAATATGCAAGCTTGTGTGCGATTCTGTGCGAAATTAGTGCCTGAAGTCCGGGATAGCAAAAAAGAACTTCCGCAAGATTATTTGCGGCAGGGTCTTTTTCGTAAATAACTTTAATATCTTCTTTTATTTTTTTTATTGCACGTATGAGCATTTAATCGACTCCTTGAATCTTTCTATCGGAAAAATTTTTACCAAACAGACAAGTATCTTTCGCCGCTGTCTGGAATAATAGCGACAACCTCTCTTTCGGGATATCTTTTTGCAAGTTCTTTGGCTGCGTATAAGTTTGCACCTGCCGAAATTCCGCAAAATATTCCGTGAGATTGGGCTAAGTTTTTGGCTTCTTCTATAGCAGCATCTCCTTTGACCGTAATAATTCCGTCGAGTTTTCCAGTTTTTGCAATTTCAGGTACAAAATTAGCTCCGATTCCCTGAATTTTGTGACATCCGGCATGCCCTTCGGTTAACAGGGGACTTTCTGCGGGTTCAACGCCAAAAACCATACAATTATTCAAGTATTTTTTTAAGCCGAATGCAGTTCCGCCCGTTCCAATCCCCGCAACAACAACACACTCGTTTGTTTCCGAAAGAATTTCTTCCGCAGTAATTTTGTGTGCCTCAAGGTTATCCAAATTGGAAAACTGCATCGGAATCCAACTGTTGGGGTAAATATTATTAAGCTCATCAGCTTTTTTGACGGCTCCTTCCATACCGTCCTTTGCAGGTGTTAATACGAGTTCTGCTCCGTATGCGGAAATACTTTTTTTACGCTCTTCTGACATATTTTCCGGCATGCAAATTATCAATTTTAATCCCAAAACCGCACAAACCATAGCAAGTCCGATTCCGGTATTACCGCTGGTAGGTTCGATAATTATCGTTTCTTTATCAATATCTCCCCTTTCCTCGGCACGCTTAATCATTGAATAAGCTGCCCTGTCCTTTATTGAGCCGGACGGATTAAAGTATTCCAATTTTAGCAGTATATTGTCATTATATCTGACCATAGGGGTTTTGCCGATGGTTTCTAAAATGTTATTGTATATCATAAGTCCCCCTATATCCTAGAGTATGTCTAAAACGCTTATATCAGTTTCACAAACTTTCTTTTACCTGCTTGCAGTACCGCATTCATATTCGGCTTAACCATAAACGACATGTCAGAGAGCTTTTCTCCGTCTATTTTTACTCCGCCCCCCTGAATTAAACGTTTTGCCTCACCTTTACTCTGAACAAAACCGAGATTTACAAGCAAGTCCGTTATGCTGATACCTTCGGATTCTATTGTAACACTTTCAATATCGTCGGGTATTCCCTTGTTGGATACGACGTTAATGAAATCTTCCTGTGCCTTGTCTGCCCCTTCTTTGCCGTGATATTCTTCCGTAATAATGTGTGCTAATTCCATTTTTATATCACGCGGATTTACGGAATTTGAGGCAATTTGTTCATCCATTTTAACAAGTTCAGCAAGCGGTACATCAGTCAAAAGAGAATAGTATCTTGTAATCAATGTGTCAGGAATGCTCATAAGTTTTCCGAACATATCCTTAGCACTGTCTGTTAAAGATATGCAGTGTTCGGGATAGGTTTTTGACATCTTAACAACACCGTCCGTGCCTTCAAGAAGAGGGAGCATCATTACAAGCTGAGGATGCTTTTTTCCGTAAGCAGCCTGTATATCACGTCCCAAAAGTGTATTAAATCTTTGATCCGTTCCGCCCAATTCTATGTCAGAATCTATTGCAACCGAATCATAAGCTTGCATGAGCGGGTAAAAGAATTCATGAATTGCAATGGGTTTCCCCTCTGCATATCTCTTGGCAAAATCGTCTCTTGTCATCATCTGTGCAACCGTTACTTTCCCTGCAAGTTGAAGAAGTTCCGTGAATGTCATTTTATGCAGCCAGTCCGCATTATTAACGACTTCCGCGTCGGATATGTCCAAAACTTTTGACATCTGATCAAAATAGGTTTTGGCATTTTCTTCTACCTGTTCTTTGGTTAATGCGGGTCTTGTTTCTGATTTCCCTGAGGGGTCGCCTATCATGGCAGTAGCTCCGCCGACAAGTAATACAATTTTATGCCCGAGTTTTTGAAATTCTTTCAACTTTCTCATAACTACCGTGTGCCCGAGATGTAAATCCGGTCTTGTCGGGTCCATACCTAATTTTATTCTTAAAGGTGTATTTGTATCATGTGCGTGCTGAAGTTTTGCGGCTAACTCTTCAAAACCGTTCGGCAGCACTTCCGCATTTCTTGTCAGTTGTTTTGCCTGTTCTATAAATTCTTGTCTTATTTCTGTCATATCTTAAATCCCCTTGCTATTACTTTAAGCGTACCAAAAAGAAAGTCCGGCGTAAATATTTTATAAAACAATATTTTATCTAGTTTAACCTAATGTAAACATTCCCTCTCCTGTAAGGAGAGGGTACGGGTGAGGTATTAATCATTTATGATTCTTAACAAAGGGCAGGAGCCCCCGCCTTTTTTAATATGTTATACATCTTTAGTTTTTGTTGAGCTCTGTTACCCATATAAAGCAAGTGTAATCGTTCCCTCTCCTGTAAGGAGAGGGTACATGCAGAGACTGACATTCAAACTGTAGATTTAATAATAACCGATAATGGGAAGAAATTCTGCCAGAAGAATATTCAATTTAATAATTTAAACATT
Source organism: Candidatus Gastranaerophilales bacterium (assembly GCA_944323705.1). Lineage (GTDB taxonomy): Bacteria > Cyanobacteriota > Vampirovibrionia > Gastranaerophilales > Gastranaerophilaceae > CAG-196. The sequence goes on along the minus strand of CALUTM010000011.1, from coordinate 3,079 downwards.
TTGTAACAAAAAGGCAATTTTTAGGTTAATATAATCTTATTATATATATGGTAAGTAAGATTATAAATCTGACAAGGAGCTTTGTTCCCAACCTTTCTGCAAATGCTCGGGAAAATGTGGCATCAGTAAATGCGATGCCTGAGTTTGTTTTAGCAAAAATGATGAGAGACGGAAACAAGGGTATTGTTCGCGTTGATATGAATCATTGTACTGCAGCAAGAATAACGGAAAATGGCATAAATACAATTTTTACCGATAGTCTGTGCGGATGTAATGCTGTGGGCTTAATAACCAAATGTGTTGACGGAAAGCCGCTTGCGATATTGTCACACTATGTTCCGACCAACAATGCGGGGCAGTTGAGTGCTCTTGAGAAACAGTTGGCTAAGTATGAGTATTATACGGATAAAAATTTTAAACCCAAGTTATTGATGAATGTTCGCGGATGTGAAAGTTTTCCGGGGGGCGAACTGGAGGCATGCCCTACAGCTTTTATTGATAAAGTAAAAGAACTTGTCGGAAAATTTTTTCCACGCGGAGTAGAAACGAGTGTCACTCCCTATCCGACGAAAAATCGCAGTGCATTCTTTTCCTTTGCTAATATCTATCAATTTGATCCTTCTGACCTAAACAAGGTAAAAATAACAAATGTCGGTGAAAAAGAGAAATTTATAGATTTGAATGCATAAAAAGAGGGCTGATTTTATCAGCCCTCTTTTCTAATAATGTGGACAGGGTCTCTGCCGCAACATTAATTTTACTCTACACATTACCGTAGTAAGCATCAATGTAGATTTTCTTGATGTCTGACATCAAAGGATATGCAGGGTTAGCACCTGTGCATTGGTCGTCGAAAGCCAATTCAACAAGTTCATCCAGGTTATCCATAAATGTTTGTTCATCAACACCAAAGTCTTTAATAGATTTTGGTAATTCAATCTTATCCATCAATTCATCAACGGCTTTAAGAAGCAATTCGACCTTTTCGTCATCGTTGTTTCCGCCCAAGCCTAACTCGTCAGCAATTTGACCGTATTTAGCCTTAGCATTCGGGAACTTGTACTGCGGGAAGATTGCTTGTTTGTGCGGAGCATCAGATGAATTATATTTGATAATTTGTCTGAATAACAACGCATTAGCAACACCGTGCGGTACATGATACATTGCACCGAGTTTGTGAGCCATTGAGTGGCACAATCCTAAGAAAGAGTTAGCAAATGCCATACCTGCAATTGTAGCTGCATAGTGCATTTTTTCTCTTGCAAGAGGATCATTAGCACCTTCTCTGTATGATCTTTCTAAGTATCTGAAGATTAACTTAGTTGCTTCTAAAGCGTTTGAGTTAGTGAAGTTTGTTGCCATATTAGAAACATAAGCTTCAAATGCGTGAACTAAAGCATCGATACCTGATGCTGAAGTCAAGCCTTTAGGCATACCGTCTACAAAGTTCGGGTCAACAATTGCCATATTCGGAGTCAGGGCGTAATCTGCGATTGCATATTTTACGTGAGTTTCATCATCCGTAATAATAGCAAACGGAGTTACTTCTGAACCTGTACCTGATGTAGTCGGGATAGCAACCATTGTAGCTTTCTTTCCTAATTCAGGTATAGAGCAGATTCTCTTTCTGATATCCATAAATCTCATAGCGATATCTTCGAAGTTTGTATCCGGCTGTTCATACAATAACCACATAATCTTAGCAGCATCCATCGGAGAACCGCCGCCAACAGAGATGATTACATCAGGTTCAAACGGTCTTAAAATAGCCATTGCCTGGTCAATTGTAGATAATGTCGGATCAGGTTTAACATCAAAGAATACTTCGTGTTCGATGCCGATTTCATCAAGAACGTTAGTAATAGTATTTACTGCACCTGAATTGAATAAGAATCTGTCAGTTACGATAAATGCACGTTTTTTACCTGCAAGTTCTCTTAATGCTAAATCAGTAGCACCTCTCTTGAAGTAAACTTTTGAAGGAACCTTAAACCATAACATATTTTCTCTCCTTTCAGCAACAGTCTTGTAGTTCAATAAGTTTTCAACGCCGATATTACCTGAAACAGCGTTTTTACCCCAAGAACCGCAGCCGAGTGAAAGTGACGGTTCAAGTCTAAAGTTATATAAATCACCGATACCGCCTTGTGATGATGGTGAGTTGATTAAAACTCTGCAAGTAGGCATCATTTCAGAATATCTGTCGATTCTGTCTTTTTTACGTTCATCAGTATAAAGAACAGAAGTGTGACCTGCACCGCCTCTGATTACGAGGTGGTGAGCTTTTTCGGCAGCATCTTCAAAATCGGATGCTCTGTACATTGTAAGAACCGGTGATAATTTTTCTCTTGAGAACGGATCTTCCCAATCAACTTCCGGTCTTTCTACAAGAAGAATTTTTGCATCTTCAGGAACTTCATTGCCAAATCCTGCAAGTTCAGCAATCCTGTGTGGTTTTTGCCCAACAACATCAGGGTGAGCTGTTCCTCTCTTCGGATCGATAAGAGGAAGGTCGATTAATTTTTGCTTTTGTCCGTCGTTTACAAGGTAAGCACCTCTGTATAAGAATTCGTTCTTAACTTCTTCGTAAACACTGTCAACAACGATAACTGACTGCTCTGAAGCACAAATCATACCGTTATCGAAAGATTTTGACATAAGAATTGAAGATACAGCCATTTTAATATCGGCAGTTTCATCAATAACAGCCGGAACATTACCCGGACCTACACCTAAAGCAGGGTTGCCTGATGAATATGCTGCTTTAACCATGCCGGGACCGCCTGTAGCAACGATGCACGCGATTGATGGGTGCTGCATTAAAGCGTTTGAAAGTTCAATTGAAGGAACATCAATCCAGCCGATAATATCTTCTGGAGCACCTGCTTTAACAGCTGCTTCAAGAACGATTTTTGCAGCTTCGATTGTGCATTTTTTTGCTCTCGGGTGCGGTGAGAAAATAATACCGTTTCTTGTTTTAAGAGCAATTAATGATTTGAATATTGCTGTAGAAGTCGGGTTTGTGGTAGGAACGATACCTGCCAAAACGCCTAAAGGTTCTGCAACAATTTTTATACCG
>CALUTM010000010.1 GCA_944323705.1 Candidatus Gastranaerophilales bacterium | reverse complement strand
GTACCCCTCACAGCAGGCTCTGCACCCCGCAATCGCTTCGGGTCGAGAGAACGCTACGTCCCCGTGGAGTACGGCAGAGGTAATTGTAACACAAATTCTAACCGATTACAAGAATGTTGTCATGCAAAGAGCTTTTCTTTCCGATTGGTATTGTTATTTTCTCTTTGTTATGAGTGATTTTAAATCCGCTGACTACGGGTATATCCAATCTAAAAGCCAACTCTTCAAAATATTCTTCAAGCCAATCTTCTCTATCTGTATCTAAAAAGTCACCGAAAACGATGGCTTTACATTTATCTCTAAATTCTTCGATATTAATTAGCTGTTGAAACATTCTGTCTATTTTATAAACAGGTTCGTTCAAATCCTCGGCAAAGAATATAAAATCCTCGTTCGGAATAAAATCAATACCGCAAAGAGAAACAACCGTTGCAAGGTTTCCGCCCCAAATTATACCTTGAGCTTTGCCACCTTTGTATATTTTTTTACCCTCAAACTCCAATTTTTCTTCTTCTAAAGCTTTCAAAAGATTACACCAGGAAAACATCATTCCCTCTCCTTTGAGTAGAGGGTCAGGGGGAGGGGGCAAATCCCCAAAATCAGAACAAGCCATAGGTCCGTGATAAGTCACCATGCCGGTTTTCTTATAAATCATTAAAAGAAGTGCGGTAACGTCAGAAAATCCTATAAACGGCTTGGGATTATTTTTTATTAAATCATAGTCAATTTTGTTAATGAGCCTGATTGCACCATACCCGCCTCTTGCACACATAATCATATCAATATCGGAATCTTCAAAGAATTTGTGTAATTCTTCAATTTTATCTTCATCGTTTCCCGCAAGGTAGCGGTTTGTGTCATAAATATTTTTTGAAAGCTTAATCTTGTACCCTAAATTTTTGAGGTTGTTGACCGCGATATCAAGCTTATTTTTATTTATCCCGCCGGATGGTGCCAAGATTCCTATTGTTTTCATAGTCTGATTATAAATGATTTGTTAAATTTTGTAAAATTTTATTAAAAAAGAGCAATTTTTGAAAATTTGAAACGTTATTATATATATACAGAAAATAAGAGGACATGATTATGGGCGGTGTACCAGGATTAGAACAAAATTATTTATACGGTCAATATGCACAAGGCGGAAGTGTACCGTTTGGCGGGCTTACCGTATCGCCGCGTGTCACCCCGACTACATCAAATGGTAGCGAGTACGGTATTTCTATTCCCCAAAACTATGCTTATACCACGGATGGATTTGGCAATAATATAGCAATGGGACAAGATGGAAATGGCTTAAAACATATGAGTCAAGCAGAAATGGCTTTTAAAGGTATAAATAATATGTTTATTGCATAAAGACTTTCTTTAAAGAAAGTTCGTAGTTCGTAGGATGCGGTAAATCTTGGATTTACCGCATTAAAAACAAATCAACAAACACGTCACCCTGAACTCGTTTCAGGGTCTTACAAACTTAGCGTTGTACTTAAAGCCGGTAAGATTTCGAAATAAATTCGGAATGACAAAAAGTGTGTGAAACATAAGAGATGGATTAAAAAGAGGATAAGTCTATAAAGAAGTTTTTGTCGAATTAAAATACGACCTATTAACTGGATATCAGCAAGATGGATTACGTAAGCACAATGACAGACAATACCACAAATATAAAAAGTTTATATATTAAAAAGAGTTGAGATATTTTCTCAACTCTTTTTAAATTTTATACTTACACTAATTTATTTAAAGATTTTCGAAAAAATTCCTGTTAATTTCTTTAAAGAATCTCTAAAAATAACTTCTTTAGCTTCTGTAGGATTTGTTTTAGCTAAATTACTTAACTTTAATTGGTCTACAGCTTGAAAGCCCAATTTATCGATTGTTTTTAAAACATCTTTTGGAGCTTTTTTACCCTTAAACGCAGGTGCTTGAGCTACTGGAGTTTGTACCGGATTAATTGTTGTTGACATAATTTCTACCTTTCTTGTTTTCTTATAAAAGTCTCATTATCGTAATTATTTACTGTCTAGAATTATCCCCTACCTAAGAACTTCATTACTTTTTTTACAAACCTATCGTCATTCATAAGCATTCGAGAGATGGCATCATTTACCATTAATATTTTTGCTTTTTCAGGATCTGTTTTAGCTAACTCTTTCAACTGAAACTGACGAGTTGCCTTATCAACAGAATTCACAAATTTTTGAGAATTAATTTTTCTAGCTTTAAACGCAGGAGCCTTAACAACAGGAGTTTGTACCGGATTAATTGTTGTTGACATAATTTCTACCTCACACTTTATTTTTTCATCTTCACATTTACATATATTATAAAACAAATGAATTCCTAAAATTGCTTAATGCAATTCCTCTTTGTAACAATCCTTTACAATAATTCTCTATACATCATACTATCTTCATGATAAGCTTATAATACTTGAAATTATAAAATTTAAGAGCGTATTACTATTATTTGAAAAAAGGAGAAACAAATGGCTGATAAAAGAGTATGGCTATTTAGAGAAGGTAACGCTGATATGCGTAACCTACTAGGTGGTAAAGGCGCAAACTTAGCAGAAATGACTAATTTATGTTTCCCTGTTTCGGGTTTTCATCCATTCTTCCTTGGGAAGATCTGAGACTATGTTACCGTCTTTGAATTTTATTACTCTGGAACAATATTCCGCAATATCGGGTTCATGAGTTACAAGTACTATTGTTTTTCCTTCTTTTCCGTTGAATCCTTTATTTAATCTTACAAAAAACTCCATAACCTCAATGCTGGTTTTTGTATCAAGATTTCCTGTAGGTTCATCGGCAAGTATAAGCGGAGCATCATTCACAAGTGCTCTTGCAATTGCAACTCTTTGCTGCTGACCGCCGGACATCTGGTTTGGCATGTGTGATTCTCTGTTTTTTAAGCCTACAATCTCCAGAGCTTCTTTTGCACGCCTGTGACGTTCTTCTTCAGGAATTCCTTTATAAATCATTGGTAATTCTACATTTTCAAGAGCCGATGTTCTTGAAATAAGGTTGAATCCCTGAAATACAAATCCGATTTTTTGGTTTCTTATGTGTGATAACTCGTCGGGATTAAGAGAAAATACGTCAATTCCTTCAAGGTGATAGCTTCCGCTTGTTGGCTTGTCGAGGGTTCCCAACATATTCATGCAGGTTGATTTGCCGGAGCCGGAAGTACCCATTATTGCGACGAATTCGCCCTTATTAATGGAAAAAGATACCCCGTTTAATGCGTTAAAACTCTCATCTTCGCTTTTATAAGTTTTTACAACATTTTTAATTTCAATCAACGGTACCATACTGATATTTTAGCATAAATTAAAAAAAATCTTGTATACAATGAACTGTGTTTGTGGTAGAATGCAGGTGCTAGGATGTTATATAGATCATATAAAAAAGAAGGAGAAATGTATGATGCAAGGTACGAAAGAAAAGAGAGTGTGGCTTTTCCGTCAAGGTAATGCAAACATGCGTAACCTTTTGGGCGGCAAAGGTGCAAACCTCGCTGAAATGACAAATTTGGGGTTGCCGGTACCTCCGGGACTTACTATCACAACAGAAACTTGTATGGATTACATCAACAACGGCAACAAAATGCCTGAAGGTTTGATGGATGAAGTTAAATTAGCTTTAAAGGATGTTGAAGAACAAGCAGGAAAGAAATTCGGCGATACTTCAAATCCTTTATTAGTATCTGTTCGTTCAGGTGCAAGAATTTCCATGCCCGGTATGATGGAAACCATTCTTAACTTAGGTCTTAATGATGAAACAGTGGAAGCTATGGTTAAATTAACAAATAACCCGAGATTCTGCTATGACTCTTACAGAAGATTTTTAACAATGTTTGGTTCTGTTGCTTGGGAAATGGACAGACAAAAATACTTCGAATCCGAAGTTGAAAAGGTTAAAGAAAGAGAAGGCGTAAAATCTGATACGGAAGTATCGGCAGAAGGTTGGAAATCTCTTATTCCTATCTACAAAAAAACAATTAAAGAAGTTACAGGAAAAGATTTTCCGCAAGATCCGTACGTTCAACTTCAGGAAGCTATTGAAGCTGTATTCCGTTCTTGGAATATTCCCCGTGCGGTTGCTTACAGAAACATGAACAAAATCGACCACAACTACGGTACTGCGGTTAACGTTCAAACAATGGTATTCGGTAATATGGGCGACGATTGTGCAACAGGTGTTTCATTCACTCGTAACCCTGCAACAGGTGAAAATAAATTCTACGGTGAATATTTAACAAACGCTCAGGGTGAAGACGTTGTTGCTGGTATCAGAACTCCAAAACCGATTGCGGAATTAGAGCATGAAATGCCTGATTTATACAGACAATACGTTGATATAGCAAAAAAACTTGAACTCGGATACAAAGACGTTCAAGATATGGAATTTACTATTGAAAGAGGTAAATTGTACATCCTGCAAACTCGTAACGGTAAAAGAACTGCTACTGCAGCCGTAAGAATTGCCGTTGAAATGTGCAAAGAAGGTATTATTACAAAAGAGAGAGCAATTCAATTGGTAGATCCTTATACGGTTAACCAAATCTTATTACCTTGCTTTGACTCTAAGGCAATGGAAGAAGCTCACAAGATTGCACACGGTGTAAACGCTTCTCCGGGAGCTGCTGTAGGTAAGATTGTATTTGATACGGAAGAAGCAGCACAAAGAGGTGCAGCAGGTGAAAAAGTTATTCTTGTAAGAATAGAGACCTGTCCTGATGATATCCACGGTATGGCAGTTGCTCAAGGTGTTTTAACACTCAGAGGCGGTGCTACATCCCACGCAGCAGTTGTTGCAAAAGGTATGGGTAAACCCTGTGTTGCAGGCTGCGAAGATATGAAGATTGACCTTGATAACGGAACTTTAACAGGTGCTGACGGTACTGTTTACCACAAAGATGATGTAATTTCTCTTGATGGTGGTAAAGGTCTTGTTATGGAAGGTGCTGTTAAGTTGGCAGATGCCCAAATTGATGATAACTTTACTACATTCTTTAATTGGGTTGATGAAATTAAGACAATGAAAGTTGAAGCTAACGCAGATACTCCGAAAGACATTGCAAATGCTCTAAAATTCGGAGCTGAGGGTGTTGGTCTTTGCAGAACGGAACACATGTTCATGGATCCTGACAGATTACCTTCGGTTCAGAAAATGATTATTGCAGGAACTCCTGAAGCAAGAAAAGAAGCTTTAGATCACTTGCTCCCGATGCAATACTCTGATTTCTATGCAATGTTCAAGGCATTAGGCTCAGGAAAACCGATGACTGTCCGTCTTTTAGACCCGCCGCTTCACGAATTCTTACCTTCTAAAGAGGATTTGATTGCAGAAGTTGCTACTCTTAAGGCTCAAGGTAAAGACGCTAAAGAAAAAGAAGAATTGCTTCATATAGTTGAAAGCTTGTCCGAATCTAACCCGATGATGGGCTTGAGAGGATGCAGGTTAGGTTTAACTTATCCTGAAATTAATGAAATGCAGGTAAGAGCAATCTTTGAAGCTGCTTGTGATGCTAAAAAAGAAGGTGTTGACGTAATTCCTTACGTTATGATACCTCTTATCGGTCACGTAAACGAGTTAAAGGTTGCAAAAGAAATTCTTGAAAGAGTTGCCGAAGATGTAATGAACGAAAAAGGAATTAAACTTGAATACAAATTCGGTACTATGATAGAAATTCCTCGTGCAGCATTGACTGCCGATGAAGTTGCCGAATACGCCGAGTTCTTCTCATTCGGTACAAACGACCTGACTCAGATGACATTTGGCTATTCAAGAGATGATGCGGAAGGTAAGTTCCTGAAACGTTATGTTGAACAGAAGATACTTCCTGCTAACCCGTTTGAAACACTTGATACAAAAGGTGTTGGTAAGTTGATGGAAATGGCTATGGAAAAGGGTAAATCCGTAAATCCGAAACTTATCGGCGGTGTTTGCGGTGAACACGGCGGCGACCCGGATTCTGTTAAATTCTCTTACAGAATCGGACTTGACTATGTATCTTGCTCACCGTTCCGTATTCCTCAAGCAAAACTTGCTGCAGCTCAAGCTGTTGTCGAAGGCAGATAGGGAAATCTTGGAATACATAAAATGATTGCGGCGGAAGGCAAAGCCTTCCGCCGCAATTTTTTTACCTGAGATTGAAATGTTGTTATATACGCTTTCTGTACAAAGAAACGTATTGTAGTGGGGGGGGCGTTAGAATTTTATAAAGCAAACATTTTTAATTTGTCATCTATAATTTCCTGTGTAACACCGATGTAACGCAGGGTAATGTCCTGAGACGAATGGTTGAGAACTTTTTGAAGAAGTGCTATATCTTTGGTTTGTTTATAAAGATGGTAGCCGAATGTCTTTCTTAGTGAATGTGTCCCTGTATGTTCAATCCCGATTGTATCGCAGGCATCTTTTATTATACGGTAAGCCTGAATACGTGTTATGGGTTTATTGGTCTTTTTGCTTTTGAACAGATACCTTGTTAGTGCTTTTCTTTCGACATATTCATCTATAAATATTTGAATTTCTTTAGAAATCGGAAATTTTTTTATTTTGTGGGTCTTTTTTTCTCTTATTTGTAAAGAATCCTTGTTTTTTACATCTTTAACCCTTAGTCTGAGCAAGTCTGATACTCTTAATCCGGTATTGATTCCTAATAAAAACAGAAGCAGATTTCTTGAACCGCTTTCCCGTAAAATTCTCTTTACTGCGTTAATACATTCTTTTTCCCTGATTGGATCTACAATATTCATACTTTTTCCTTTCATTTTAGTAACAAATACTAACCGTCAAAATAGTCAGCACCCTATCCATGTGGATTAGTACTTTTTACCTATAAAAATTGGGAAAAAGTTTTTTTATATTTTACCTATAAATTTTATGTTATAGTCACTTACAAGCTCTTCTTGAGCAAGAACCGTGATATTTTGTGCAAATTCCGAGAGGATAACGAACACCATATGCCTTATATCCATCGGTGTAACAAGAATCGGTTTTCTTATTTTCTTTGTTTTCATAAATTTGTTAAGTTTGTTGATAATATCTTGCACGTCGTTTGCTTCAATGCGTATGACATCATCGTCCTCTTTGAAGAATGAATATATTTTATCAAGAGTTTCGTCAGAAAACTCTATGACTTTTAATTCTTCGTCTTCGACCAAATCTTTAATAATATGTTTTGACAGAGCTAAACGCACCTTGTCCAATAAATCTTCTTTTGTCGGTTCATTTGCATAGTCATTTATTTTTTCAAATATATAGACAATATTTTTTACGGAAACCCCTTCTCTTATCAGACAGGTCAGCAGATATTTTAAGTCCGAAGCTGTGATAAAATCGGGTATTATATTATCGACAAGAAAAGAGTTGCTCTCCATTACGATTTCTACGTATTTATTAATATCGTTGTAATCCATAATGTCTGATACTTCTCTTATTGAGATATACTCAATTGCTTTCGCGATGTATTCGGCAGCGGAAAGTCCCCTAATCCAAAAATCCTTAACTTTGTCTTTTTGTATCCATATAATTTTTCGTCCCGTAATATCATCATTTAATACATAATCATCTTCATCTGTCTTGTATCCCTTCAAATCATCTTTGTAAAAAGCCAGATATCCCGGAAAAACTACCGTGCGGAAAACTTCGATATCATGAAGTTTTATGCTGAACTCGTTTTGCAACAGTTCATCGCTGTTATGGAAATGAATATGCGGAATAACATATCCGAGTTTTTCTGTTAAATTTTGTCGGATTTTTACGGTTTCTGCCAAAAGGTTATCAGTTTCATCCATAGAGATAACTTCCAGAATTTCTTCCGATAGGTTGACGACAAACTTTTCTTCTTTAATGTTTGAATACATTGTCTCCGGCGAAATTTCATTGACCAGTTGTTGTTTTAGAGAATCCAACTGTCTCAATTCATCCGACATCTGATTGTTAAGTTGATTTTTTTTCTCGGGCGAAAGATTTTCGCTTTCCAATTGTGATTTTATTCTTCTTATACGCTCTTTTTGGTTCGAAATTTTTAATTGGATTTCTTTACACGAAGCGTAAGGACTGGAAGGAGCAGCAAGCATTTTTTCCATCCTATACTTAAAGCTTGTGATGTTAACAATGTCGTCCAAATCAGGCAGATCTTCTTCCTGTTTTTCACGCATAAAAATACAGTTAAAATCAAAAGATGAATCTGTTTCAATCTCATGCATAGTATACAAGTCCCACCCGGCATCGGACATTTCGTTCAACAGATTTTCCAAAGCCTGTTTGTCATCGGTAGGTACTGATTTTATTACGTACTGCATCTTTTTGTTAAACATTGTTATCCTCGTCTTTGTTTCCTATAATTTTATAAATCAAATTATTGCGTAAGGGTTTGCTTTCGTTTATAGAGAATGCTTCGTCGCAATACTTTTGAGCTATTTTTGTTTTGTCTTCATCATTTGAATATATTGTGTATAAAGTTTCTCCTTTATTCACATATTCGCCGCTTTTTTTATTGAGATATATGCCGACACTGAAATCAATTTTTTTAGAATTATCATCCCTTCCTGTACCGAGTATTTTAGCCGCTTGAGCGATGTGGTAAGCATTTACGTTTTGTACATATCCGCTCTTTTTTGACTCACATTCTACTTTAAAGGACGGCAAGTCAAATTTGTCGTAGTTATCAATAACTTCTACCGCCCCGCCCTGTGCGATAATAAGTTCTCTGAATTTTTCAAGAGCCTTTCCTGTATGAACCAAATCTTTCAGATATCTTATAGCTTCTTCTTTATCGTCATATAAATCTAACTGCATAAGTGTCATAGAGGCTATTGAGTATGTAAGCAGAGCCAAATCTCCTGTTTCAATTCTACCTTTAAGAAATTCAATTGCTTCAATAACTTCCAGTGAATTTCCGACTGCTCTTCCCAGAGGTTCCTCCATAGAGGTAATAATTGCCGTAACGGATTTGTTGACCATTTTCCCGATATTTACCATTAATTTGGAAAGGTGAACTGCTTCCTCCGGCGTTTTCATAAAAGCTCCCGCACCGTATTTTACATCTAATATAATGTTAGCAGCACCTGAGGCAATTTTTTTTGAAATTATTGAGGAGGCTATTAACACCTCACTGTCAGCCGTACCTGTAAGATTTCTCAGTGAATAGAGCTTTTTATCAGCCGGAGCCAAGTCATCCGCCTGAGATGCGATTACTGCATTTATATTTTTAACCTGATTAACAATTGTTTCTGTGGATAAGTTGGTGTTTAGGTGGGGTATTGATTCCAGTTTATCAACCGTGCCTGCTGCGATACCCAACCCTCTATCCGCCAATTTGGCTACGGGAATTCCTGCGGCTGCAAGCAGCGGAATTAATGTGATAGTAACCTTATCTCCGACCCCGCCCGTTGAATGTTTATCAACAACCAGATTACTGAGTTCTCCAAAATCAACAACCTTACCGGAAGACGCAAGAGCTTCGGTAAGGTTTGCTGTTTCTTCTTCCGTCAGACCTTTGAAACAAACTGCCATTAGCCAGGCAGAAATTTGAGAATCCAGAGCGGTCCCATTCATAAGTGATTTAACGATAAAGTTGATTTCTTCCTTTGAATGAGTTTTGCCCTGCTTTTTCTTTTCAATCAGGTCTATCACATTCATTATTTTTTAGCACCCTTCAATTTAGCAATAACACTATCGGTGATATCAACTCCGCCGACAAAAACTCCGCGAACATCCATGACGGCATCAAGCTTTTGTTCAACCATTACTGCTTTTGCCGCATCTTTGATTTTGGTAAAAACTTCTTGTTCTCTTTTTGTCTTTAAAGAAACGTATGCAGCTTCTTTGGTTTTAAATTCCTGTGCTACTTTTTCTTCAAATGTTTGTTTTTTCAAAGGAGTGTCCAATGATTTATACTCTTTTTCTTTATCAACAAGAAATTGTTGCATTTCGAGTCCTTTGGCATCAATTTCTTTGGTAACCTGTTTGGCATAATCGTAATTATCAATTACTTTAGCATAATCAATATATCCGACGCCTCCGGCATTTGCTATTCCTGTAAAGGCTATCATTGCTAACGCCACAATTCCTAATTTAAATTTTTTCATACAAATCCTCCTATATAATTTTACATTATACACTATCTTAGTACATCATGTCACCTACCCCAAACGTAAAGTATCCGTTAGGCGAACCGTTCGGTCCGGGGTTTGTAAGCGGGAAACCGTAATCAACAGACAACGGTCCGATACCCGGCATATTTATCTTTAAGCCGATACCTGCAGTAATTGCCTGGATGGGTCTGTCATACAAAACGCTTGAAATTGTAGGATCAAATACACGTCCGGCATCAACCCAGAATGTCAACCTGAGGTTTTGCAGGAAATTAACTTTTAACCTGTCAACAAACGGTATCGGAGTAGCAAGCTCTACAGAACCCATGATAAACGATGTACCAGTACCGACGCCGTTAACCTTGTATCCTCTGATGGTATAAGGACCACCCAAACGATATGCCATAACTTCAGGCATATCCGAACCGTGAATTTTGATGCCGCCTCTTCCTGTCAATGTTAAAGAAGATTTCTTTGCAATCGGGAAGTATTTTTTAGCCATACCGGTTAAACGTCCGTTCGTTTTTCCGAAACCGTCCAGTCCGAAAGCTTCTTCAAATCTTACCGATGCTAAAGCTCCGTGGCGGGGAAGTACTGCGGAGTCTCTTGAATCATACGCCAAGCCCGGAGCAAATCTTAAGAAATAACCGCCTTCCAATTGTTTTGCTCTGTCAGCAATATCAAGGTTGTGTTGTTTGTAAAGATTAGTGATATTATGAATATCGCCTTCCGACAGATTGATATATTCTCCTCCGACGGTAAACGTGGTAGAAAGACGTTTGTTGAACCGCAATCTGTGTGCAACAGTGCCTTCAATACCAATTCTTCTTTCAATGGCAAGAGGTATCTGATAACTTCCCAAATCTCTGAAATAAATACGGCTCATAAGGGAGTTATCGGAATTTAGGAAATGCGGTTCAAAAAAGCTCAATTCAGCCTGATAATTCATGTGGTTTTTGATGGAGGAATCGCTCATCAGGATACCTGAACCGACCATACCCGTAAGTGATACCCTCTGATTCATCCCTCTGAAGTTGTTGTCTGAAATTCCGAGCGAACCAAAAGCACCCGTTGCGGAATCCAAACCGCCACCGACCGAAACGGAAGCTGTTCTCTGTTCTTTAAGCTCAATTGTTATATCAAATAAATCAGGATCTTCTTCCGAGACTTCTATTGTTCGGTTAACATCTTTAAACGCTTGTGTGGAGTATAGCCTGACCAGATCCTGTTTAACCTGATTTTCATTGTAAACGGTGCCGGGTTCTGTCATGATGTTTCGTTCAATGATATATTCTTTTGTTTTTTCATTTCCCGTTATCATTATTTTGTTGATTTTTCCCTCGGTAATACTTAAATTTAGTGTTCCGTCGGGGTCATCATAAATGGAGTCTATCTTTGAAAGTATATAGCCTTTTGAATAGTAGCATTCGTTTATCTGTTCCATAGCCTGATTTATGGCTGCAATATTTTGGGGTTTTCCTTTCAGCGGAAGCAGGTATCTCATAATTTCGTCACTGGAGACGACGGTATTTCCCTCAATTGTAAAATCGGTAACGGGAATATTTTCCTCTAATATGATTTTTAAAGAGATTGTACCATTAGGATTTTTAACGGGGATTGCTTTCATTTTTTCCGTGAAATATCCCAACTTATATATTGTTCTCAAATCCTGCTGCATTGCATCTTTATCATATAAATCTCCTTTTTGGAGTGACATTTTGGAGATTATGTATTCAGGTTTTATAATATTTGAACCGAGAATTTCAATATCGTTAATGTAGGCCGTGTTGCTGTCGTAAGCTGATTCTTCAATATAATCCAGTTCTTCATCTGTTTCTTCTGCGGAGTAAACATAACTGGGGGCTGTTAAAGCTCCCAACACCAGTAAAAATATGATTATTTTTTTATATAAAACTGACAGACTAATCAACTATCCACTCCACAGCGTTATATTTATAATAGTATCACAAATACGCAAATAAGTGTATCAGTTTTTAAAATTTAAAAGTCAAATCAGGATGTCTTGCCGCCAAAGTTTCATCAACCTTTTTAATAGGCGTAGTTTTAGGCGATTTCAAAACGTCTTCTGGATTGTTCTCAATCTCTTCCGCAATTTTAATCATCGTATCCGCAAAATCGTCCAAAACTTTTTTTGACTCGGACTCTGTCGGTTCAATCATAATAGCTTCGTGCACAATAAGAGGGAAGTAAACCGTGGGCGGGTGGAAGTTTGAATCCATAAGTCTTTTTGCTATTCCTAATGTAGAAACACCCTGCTGATGCTGCTTTTCTCCCGATAATACAAATTCGTGCATGCAAGGTACATCATAAGGAAGTTCATACTTGCCCTTCAATTTTTCTTTCAGATAATTTGCGTTCAACACGGCATCTCCGCTTGCAAGCTTCAGGTTGTTCCCCATCATTAAAATATAAGCGTAAGCTCTTACCAATACGCCGAAGTTTCCGAAAAAGCTTCTGACTTTTCCTATGGAGTGTTTAACGTCATAATTTCTTTTATACATTCCCCCGTTGTATTCAATCGTCGGAACGGGCAAATAATCCTTGAGTTTTTCCGTTACGCACACAGGTCCCGCACCGGGCCCGCCGCCCCCGTGAGGTGTTGCAAATGTCTTGTGCAAGTTTAAGTGAACAACGTCAAATCCCATTAAAGCAGGATTTGTCCAACCCATAACCGCGTTAAAATTTGCACCGTCATAATAAAGCAATGAACCGTTTTGGTGCATTAATTCAGAGATTTCCAAAACCTTTTCTTCAAAAATTCCCAACGTATTCGGATTAGTCATCATGATAGCAGCAACATCTTTGTCTAACAGTTGTTTTAAAGCTTCAATATCAACCTGCCCTTTTGAATTTGATTTTACTTCAACAATATCAAATCCGCACATTTTTGCACTTGCGGGGTTTGTACCGTGTGCGGAATCCGGGACTATAACTTTTGTTCTGTTTAATTCTCCTTTGGTCTCAAAATACTTTTTGATAATCATCATTCCGGTAAGTTCACCGTGTGCACCTGCCGCAGGTTGCAATGTAACCGCATCCATGCCCGTTATTTTCTTCAAAGCTTCCTGTAAATTAAACATTAATTCCAAAGCTCCTTGGGCATCTTCGTCAGACTGAAGCGGATGGAGATTGGTAAACCCGTCGAGCGAAGCTAAAAGTTCGTTGACTTTAGGGTTATATTTCATCGTGCAGGATCCTAGAGGGTAAAAGCCTTTTTCAATGCAAAAATTTCTGTCGCTGAGCTCTTTATAATGTCTCATAACTTCCAATTCACTTAATTGAGGAAGCCCGATTGTTTCCTTTCGCAAAAAATCTTCAGGTAAAAAATCTCCAAGCTTGTACTCCCCAACTCCGATACCTTCTGCCCCGTTACTTTTTTCAAATATTGTTTTCATCTATTTCTTCCTGTTTTAATAATTCTTTTTTTATTTTGTCCAAAGCATTTTGTATAATCCTTGAAATGCGTGATTGCGATATATTAAATTCCGCAGAAATGTCTTTGAGCTTTTTATCATAGAAATACTTGGCTTCAATTAAATCTTGTTCTCTTTGTGAAAGTTTTTTCATAATTTCGCAGATTCTGTTTTTTAATTCTACGATTTCAGCCTTCTCCTCGGGCGTTCTGTGAGAATCTTTGATGAGTGTAGGATTCTCTGCATCAGCCATTTCTTCTATTGAAAGAATTGTTTTGTACACGGCATCTTTTATCTTTTCCTGTTCGGAGGCTTCCTGATTTTTCATCACATACCATTTGTAGCGTCTTCTCATTTCGTTTCTGATAGCCCACTTGACGGCTTTTGTTAAGTATGCCGTATTGTACAAATCTTCTGATCTGGAATTATTAACCAGATAATAAACCGTATAATTTGCAAGACTTATTACTTCTGAAAGCTCAATCAAACCAAGGGATGAAAACTTCTTAAACTCAACCTTTGATATAGTTTCAATTAAATCTTTATAACGGATAAGATTATCCCGTCCTTTACGCTCTCTGTTTATGGTATTGATATCTTTCATATAATATAATATATCAGAAAGTAATATACAAATGCAAGAAGAGTTCCAAATTTACAATTAATTTAAAGCATGTTACAATGTTGGGTAAAGAGAGGGTATTATATGAGATATTTTAAATATATAAAATCTGCCATGTTGGTTATGTTAAGTGCGGCTGTTTTTACCACAAGTGCCGTGTGTTTGGATAAAGTATCAGCACAACCCGCACCGTCAGCCTCGACAGTAGAAAAGACTCAGGTTTTTCAGGTAGCTCCGCTTACGGTTGTTAATTCTCCTTCATCTTATTTGAATAAGACTGTTTTGATGAAGGCAAAGTTTGATAAATTTTCGACTTTGGGCTTGGATTACAAACCTGCATTCAAGTCCTCGGACGATTACATTTCTTTTTTGATAAAGAGGGATGACACTACTCATGACATTCCTTTATCAGAGATGAAATTATTTATGCAAAGAACCGAAGCCGAAAAATTTATTGACCTAAAAACGGATGATGAGATTGAAATAAAGGGGGTTGTTTTTTCGGATGCTCTGGGTGATGCCTGGGTTGATGTAAAGCAGCTTACCGTTACAAAGAAAGCGGCTGACGATAACGGAGTTAAATAATATGGCAGATAATAAAACGGAATTAAAGCAAGAAAAGGATAAAGAGAAAAAGAAAGTATTTTTAACCATACACGGTCACTTCTATCAGCCGCCGAGAGAAAATCCCTGGTTAGAAGCTATAGAGCAGCAGGACAGTGCTCAGCCTTACCACGATTGGAATGAAAGGATTAATGCGGAATGTTATAATCCCAATTCCGTTTCAAAAATTGTAAATTCAAAAAATCAAATCCTGAATGTTGTTAATAACTATGAATATATAAGCTATAACTTTGGTCCGACACTCCTCTCCTGGATGGAGGAGTTTGCTCCGCTTGCGTACGAGCGAATTATTAAGGCCGATATAAATTCCAGACGTATGCACTCCGGGCATGGTAATGCAATAGCACAGGTCTATAACCACATGATAATGCCTCTTGCAAATGAAAGAGATAAGCAAACTCAGGTAAAATGGGGAATAAAGGATTTTGAATACCGTTTTGGCAGAAAACCTGAGGGTATATGGCTTGCTGAGACCGCTGTTGATGATGATACATTGCGTGTACTTGTTGAAAACGGTATAAAATTTACCATTCTTTCACCGTATCAGGCACAAAAAATAAGAAAACAAGGTGAGAGCACATGGCAGGATGTCAGTTGGGGTAATATTGACCCTGCACGTTCATACAGATACAATATAAAATCCGCCCCGGGAAAATATATAGATCTTTTCTTTTATGACGGTGCAATTTCACGCTCGGTCGCGTTTGATGAACTCTTAACCGATGGAAATAAGTTTGTCAGCAGGCTTAAGGATGGGATTTCCGACTTGAGAAATTATCCTCAGCTTGTACATATTGCAACTGATGGTGAAAGTTACGGTCACCATACAAAATTTGGTGATATGGCACTTGCGTATGCATTAAAGGTTAAGGTAAAGGAAGAAGGCTTTACAATAACAAATTACGGTGAGTACCTTGAAAAATACAGAAGTGATTGGGAAGTTGAGATAAAGCCCGTTTCTTCCTGGAGTTGCTTCCACGGTGTGGGCAGATGGTGTGACGATTGCGGCTGCTCTACGGGCGGACATCCGGGGTGGAACCAAAAATGGAGAAAACCACTGAGAAATGCTCTTGACTTTTTAAGAGATGAGATGACAGCCCTTTATCATAAACAGGGAAAGAAATATTTTAAAAATCCGCAAGAAGCCAGAGATAACTATATTACGGTCATCATGGACAGAAGCGATATAAGCGTAAAAAATTTCCAAGAAGAGTATTTTTTGCCGGAACTTGAAGACGAACAAAAAGTTCGTGCAATGGAACTTCTTGAAATTCAGCGTCAGGCAATGCTTATGTACACAAGCTGCGGTTGGTTTTTCTCGGAAATCTCGGGTATAGAAACCGTACAGATTATGAAATATGCTGCCAGAGTAATGCAGTTGGCAAAATCGTTCTTAAAGAAAGATTTGGAAACTCCGTTTTTGGAAATATTAAAGGAAGCCAAAAGTAATATTCCGGAATTCGGGACCGGAAAAGATGTTTATGAAAAATTTGTTAAGCCTTCGGTCGTTACGGCAAAGCAAATAGTAAGTCTGTGGGCGATTTCGTCTTTGTATTCTGATGTTGAGGATGAGGAAAATGTTTATTGTTATACAATCCGAAAACATTCATACAAAAGTGTCACAAAAGGTAACTCAAAGCTAGTGACAGGTCATATAGAGGTGGAATCCAAAGTTACGTTGGAAAAATCCAACATGATATTTGTATTGCTCCAATTCTCCGGCGGAGATTTCCAATGTGCTATCAAGGAATATTCGACGGATGAAGAATTTTTGGATATACAAAAAGAACTGGTCCGCACCTATCTTGTTTCTCCGCTTACGGAAATTATTAGAACCATTGACAGTTATTTTGGAGCGGAATACTTTACTCTTAAAGATATATTTATTGAAGAAAGACGTAAAATTCTACAAACGATGCTTAAGGGTAAATTACAATTGTTTGCAAATACTTATGAGTCGATGTATAACGAGGGTAAGGGGTCTATATATCAGATGCAGACATTGGGGCTTGATATACCGAAAGAGTTTAAAATCTCTGCACAGTACGTTTTGACAAAACAATTTAATGATTTGTTTATGGATTCAAGGGGATTTTTGGATCAAGATATTATTCAGCAAGCATCCGATATAAACTTTGAGGCAAAAAGAATAGGTATAGAAATCGATAAGACTCCGACTTCAAAGATTTTTAGCAGAAAAATTGCCCAAAATATCAACAGGCTGTCATACGCTTTAGACTTGCAGCAGGTTGATGCAACTTTGGAACTTTTGGATTGTATATCAAAGCTTGAAATTAAGGTTGATATTGCAGAGGCTCAAAGTTATTATTTTTCAAAAATTGTTACCAACATAGAAGAGCTTATTCAAAAAATTTCTTGTCAGGCGGATAGAGATTTATTGGTTATGCTGTTTGAAATCGGTGAGAATTTAAATATAAATATGGATTATTATAAACAGATGTTTAACAGGGCACTGGTAGGAAAAAGTTAAAAGAAAGGTTGTTTTGGATGGAATTAAGAGGCTCAAAAACAGAGAAAAATTTAATGGAAGCATTCTCCGGCGAATCGCAGGCAAGAAATAAGTATACTTATTATGCATCGCAGGCAAAGAAAGACGGCTATGTCCACATAGCAAAGATTTTTGAAGAAACCGCAAATAATGAAAAGGAGCACGCAAAAATATGGTTCAAATTACTCCACGGCGGTTCTGTAGGTTCAACTTTGGAAAATTTGGAAGATGCTGCTGCAGGTGAAAATTATGAGTGGACCGATATGTACGCTACATTTGCTAAAGAGGCTAGAGAAGAGGGGTTTGATGACATAGCTCTTTTATTTGAAAATGTCGCAAAGATAGAAAAAGAGCATGAAGAAAGATACAGAAAACTTTTGGAAAATATAAAAAAGGATGAAGTTTTCAAAAAATCAGAATCGGTGGTTTGGGAGTGTGCTAATTGCGGTTTCTCATATAGCGGAACTTCTGCCGTAGAGATTTGTCCGGTGTGCAAACATCCTAAAAGCTACTTTATGGTAAAAGCAAAGAATTATTAAAAAAAAGAGGCTATGCCTCTTTTTTTTGAGCATTTTCGTATCTCTTTTTCGTAAAGTGTACTGTCATTCCGGCGACGAAAAATCCCATTACACCTATTGCAAACAGGTACGGAAGCCCTTTTATCATGATTTTTTGTTTAACAAGTGATTTATACTCATTTTCAATAGAAGTATTTCTTTTTTTCGCAAGTTCTTCTGCCAATTTTTTCAGTTCATCAAATTTTGGAACCTTTAAATCTTTTCCGATTAAATCCTTGCATTTACCCATTTTTTGTAAAAGTCTGGTAAAACCTTTTTCAACCAGTTCACTTCCTGTAATAACGTACAGTGCTACCAGTGGAAATCTTGTTGCGGTTTCTTTTAAATTCTCCTTGCCCCTGTCAGCAGAAGCTCCGAAGTATCCAGCACCGCCTGTCAGAACACAGGTCGTAAGCTGCCCTTTGCTCAAACATAATTTACCGTTTTCGCTTGCAAAATCCATACAAAAATACTTATTTACAAAATTTTTAGCTTTGGGTGATTTTTTGAAGAGTTTGTTTCCGGGGGCTACAATAAACTCCGAAATATTTTGAAGAATTTTGGAGTTCTTACCTTTTGTTGCAAGAAGTGCAGCTAGCCCAAGACATCCCGCATAGAGTCCTCCTGCTATTCCGATATGTTTTTTGGCACTTTTTCTCACTTTATCCTGATGATTAAGGTCTTCTTGAGTATTTTCTAAGGAGGCAATATTTCTGAAATCACTTTTTTTGAAAAGTTTTAGTGTCATAAGATTTTTTATATAATTCAATGAAAATTCAGTAAGCGGTATAAGCATTGCAGCAAGAGCGATAGCCGCTTTTACGGGTAATACTTTTTTGTTGTTTTTCCCTCCCTTTTCAAGGAGTTCGACCCCGGTCGTCGCAACCTCCTTTTTTAAATTATTATCAAGCCCTTTGGAAAAAATTTTTCTTGAAACTTTTTCGCCCAAAACAGCGGGAACGAGGTAAATAAGTGTTTCCTCCGAAGTCTCAAGAAAAGTATTCTCGGTTAAGTCTGCTAAACTGCGTGAAAAAACAGCTTTCGGAATTAAACAGGTGGATACGTCCTGTATAAAACGGGTGGTAGAAAGTCCCGAAGCCTGTTCCTGATGCCGTACAAATTTTGCGGCAGGTTTGAGGCTTTTGGGTAACTTGTTAATTAAATTGTCGTTGTTAACTTTTGTCATGACGTCTGTATTCCTAAAACTTGTGAAACTTGAAAATTGCCTGACCCCGGCGGTTTTGTTTACAATCGTTAACACAAGTAAATAGAGAGCAGACAAAACCGTTTGAGGTTTTAACTACCCAAAATTTAAACAGAACAGTGAAATATTCGGGCAGTTAAACTGACCGACGCCACCAACTTCTGTTTAAATTTACGATTGAGTTATTTTGCATAAAACATTTCCTTGTATCGATATATCGATACAAGGAAAGTATAACGTACATAATAATGTTTGTCAAGCTATTAGTATTTTTATAGCCTCAATCGCTGTTTTTATTGCGGAATCCGTATCATGCACCACAGGATTTTCCATTCCGAGTTTTTCTCTCTCCTGATTAGCGACGGTGAGAAAAATTGAGCCGACTTTGACTTTCAAATAGCTGCCCACCGTGAACAGAGCCGCCGATTCCATTTCGGAAGCCAGGCATCCGAGTTTCAGCCAAGCATTCCATTTATTATTGAGTTCATAGCTTACGGGCATTAAATCGGGACTGTGCTGCCCGTAAAACGAGTCTTTACATTCTACCACACCGACGTGGTATGGCATATTGAGTTTTTTTGAGGCTTGTATTAAAGAAGTTACGATATCATAATTTGCAACGGCGGGGAATTCTATGGGGGCGTACTCTTTACTTGTTCCCTCCATCCTGATTGCTCCTGTTGCAATTACCAAATCGCCGCTTTTGACGTCCAAATCCATTCCGCCGCAGGTTCCGACTCTTATAAAATATTTGCCCCCTACTTTAACAAGTTCTTCCAAGGCAATTGCAGCAGAAGGTCCGCCGATGCCTGTAGAGGTTACACTAACCCTGATGCCGTTCAAGCTGCCTGTATATGTTGTAAATTCGCGTCTATCCGCAATAAGCTTGGCGTCATCAAAGTATGCAGCTATTTTTTCGCACCTCTTCGGGTCGCCCGGTAAAATTACATATTCTCCGATGTCACCTTCTCTTAAACCAATATGATACTGTGTTCCGTCTGTTGAATATTTCATATAAATCTCCTTATCAGAAAAACTTATCTTAACAATAACACAAAAAACTGTCAATTAAGCTATACATGCCACTCGATATTTTAGTTTTGTTTGTAATAAAATAAAGAAACCGGAGGAAAAATGAAAAAGGTATATATAGAAACATTAGGCTGCCAGATGAATAAATCAGACGCGGAGCGTATGTACGGAATGCTTGAACATTGCGGTTATACGCAGACAGAGAACCCAAAAGAAGCGGATATGCTTATAATAAACACCTGCTCTATAAGACAATTGTCTGAAGATAAGGCATATAGTGCAATCGGGGTTTGGGGAAAATGGAAGAAAAAGAAACCTGATTTGAAGATAGTTTTTGCAGGCTGTGTTGCACAACAGGCGGGGGAAAAGCTCTTTAAGCGTGCTCCGTATGTTGATTTAGTTATAGGAACACAAAGGCTTTACGAGCTTCCTAATCTTGTCAAAAGGATTGAAGCCGGAGAGAGGGTTGTTTCAACCGAAGAAAAACCTTATGAAGAATCCGATATCCAAATTAACCGCGTAAAAAGCGTTAACGCCTGGGTGCCTATTATGGAGGGGTGTAATAATTTTTGTTCTTACTGTATTGTACCTTATACCAGAGGGCGAGAACGTTCAAGGAAACCTGAACTTATACTTAATGAAGTCAAAAAGGCTCTGCAAGAGGGCTTTAAAGAGATTACTCTTCTCGGGCAAAATGTAGACAGTTACGGCAAATGGCTTGCTGAAAAGACGGAAGAAAACCCTTGGGGATATACAAAAGATGAAGAGGGGAAAGTTATTAATCTTGCGTGGTTATTGAGGAGGGTAAATGCTTTGGATGGTAAATTCAGAATCCGATTTGTGACCTCTTACCCGACTGATATTACGGAAGAACTTATTGATACAGTGATAGAGCTTGATAAGGTATGTGAATATTTTCATATTCCGATGCAATCAGGTGATGATTATGTCTTAAAGAAAATGAACAGAAGATATGATTATGCAACATATAAAAGGATATGTGAAAATATCCGCTCAAGAATACCCGATGTTACTATTACAAGCGATTTTATTGCGGGTTTTCCGGGGGAAACCGAAGAACAATTCCAAAATACATTGAAAGCGATGACTGAATTAGAACTTGATTACTCAAATACCGCCGCATATTCTCCGAGAGAGAAAACCGTTGCTGCGAAATGGGTCGATTTATACGTTCCCGAAGAAGTTAAAACGGAAAGACTTGCACGCCTGAACGAACATAACAGGGAGTGCTGCCTAAAATCCAACCAAAAATACATAGGGCGTGAAATGGAAGTTCTTATTGAAAAGTATGAGGAAGCAGGGGGAAGCGGCAGAGGTGCCAATATTATCTCCGGCAGAACCAGAAATAATAAGATTGTCCATATACCGTATGATGAGGATATTACAGGCGAATTCGTGAATGTAAAAATAACCTCCGCCCGCACGTGGTATTTGAGAGGCGAAATGATAAATTAGTTATTTTTATAACAATTGACGCCTTTTTAAATTAATTTCGACGGATACGTAAAACCATGATTTTACGTATAATAAGCACTGTAAGAGGCTTTGCTTATTATATAAGTCTATAGGAATAAAAATAGTCGTATCTTGACAGTGTGTCCTGTATACAGTACGGTATAATTATGGATAATTACGATATTGAGTATCTGATATTACCAAACGGTAAGGCTCCAATTATAGAAGAGCTAAATTCATAGGATAGCATCATCAGGAAACGAATAAACCAAAGAATACTTAGAATTGAGGACGGAAATTTTGATGATTCTAAAAAGTTATCTGAGGATAGCTCAGAATTACGTTTTACTTTTGGCAAAGGATATAGGATTTATTATGCACAAGAAATAATAAAATAATCTTATTAATCAATGGCGGTGATAAGTCAAAACAATCAAAAGATATAGAAAAAGCACAAGAACTTCTTGAACAATGGAGGCTTAAAAAATGACGAAATCAAAACCTTTCAGTGAATATATTTTAAGTGATTTAAAAACAGATGAAGATATAAAAGAATGGATAAATATTGGGTTTGAAGAATTTTTGCAAAACAATGATTTAAACGCGTTTGTAAAGGCTTTAGAATATGCAGTACGAGCCAAGGACTCTATCTTAGGTATTTCTAAAAAAACAGGTATTTCAAGAAGCAACCTTTATGCGATTTTTAACGGAGAACAACAGCCTCAACTAGCTACTGCACTAAAAATTATTAAAGAATTAGGCTATACCGTTCAGGTAGCATAAAAACTCAAGCATAAATGTCCAGTAAGGAGAATTTTTGCACCCTATAATAGCAGATCAGGCATTGCCTGACAAAAACTATTCTAAATTCAAACTCTTAATATGGTATTTATCATCAAAATTACACCAATCTACTGGCTAAAAACCCCCAATAAATATCTAAAAAAAAGCGGGTTTCATCCGTCATACATTCTCACAATGTCATCCTGAAAGATTAGAAAAACTAACGATAGTGTAGTTTTTCAATCTGTTCAGGATCTTACCAAACCTCAAGTATAACGCCAAGCCGATAAGATGCTGAACCAAGTTCAGCATGACAAAAAATATAATTGTTAGTAGTTTAAGTTCCGAGTTTTACGTCTTTCAAGGGGAGGGGTAAATATAATTGTTAGTTAATGTCGGGCATTGCCCGATATTACTGCATTACTTAAAATGTTATTTCTTTACGATTTTTGCAATAAAATCTTTTAAGGTTTGAGGGAAATTCAGCAACACTTCACGCATAGCTTTTTCTTGAATTTCAGCTTTTGGTCTGTTTTTGTTAATAAATTTTTCAGGGATTTCAAAAGCTGCCTTGTCTAAAATTTTAAGAGCCTTTTTCTTGCCTCCTTTAAACGCAGGTGCTTGTGTTTGTGGAGTTACTATCGGATTAATTGTTGTCATAATCTGTACGTCCTTTCATAAAAATTTGTTATAATCGTTTGTACTACACATAAGTATAAAAACATTTAATAACAGAAAATTGCTTAATTTTTGTAGTGAAGCGTTTATATATTTTTTTTGATTTTACTGGGTTTTAGCCTCTAAACTCGTGTTTACAAAAGTTAATAATTCACTATAATTTGTCAATTTGCATCCTTGCATAACAAAATCACTGTTAAAAAGTGTTTAACGAACGGAGGACTCTGGGTAGTCGCCATATCCGCATTTTGTTAACCACTCCTCTATGAATTGGTTTAGGGTGTTTTCATCTTCCAATTCACTCAACATCTTATTAATTATAGGGAAATTATCGATTTCTCCCGCTTTATAGAGTTTTAAAGCTCCCTGTATTGCCCTGGTTTCACATTTTCGCTCTTCATCTTGGGTGTTGTTACCGCTTTTTATACTTGCGTGCGTTGCTTCGTGTATAAGAACTTTTATAAAGTTTCCTTTATCGGGCTTGTTTAAGTCATTTATATTGAATTTTAATCGGTCATCGCCCTTATCGTATCTTGCGGAACCCTGTTCAATTGATTCTATTTTACCATTCTTAATATATTCAATTTCTTCATCACTTAAGCCTAAAAGTTCTTGATTGTCTTCAATCGTTTTTATAGCTTCTTGCAAAATCTCGTTATATTCCCTCTGCTCGGCATCATTCCGCCATGGTGCTACCTGTTGGATTGCATTTGTTTGATTTCCGTTAATATATTTGTTGATAACACTGGCGAGGCTTCCGCTGATTTTGCCGAGAAAATTTTTCATCTCGTCGTCTTTAAGCTCTCCGTCATCAGGAGTTATGGTATTACATTCTTTAAAAATTGTATCAAAATTAGCCTGTTCAGCAGAAAAATCTATCTTATTTTTCTGAAGATAGGCATTAAATTTGTTCAAATTTAACTTAATATTTGCCATATTCTTATTATCGGCATTTTTCTTGAAAACTTTAATTTTTGATAGATAATTTTTACATAATGTAATAGTACGGAAGTTAAAAAATGAAAAACGTAAGACAATCAAACGTAAATATTCACAAAGATGCCTGGGTAGAGATTAACCTTGAATCTTTGGCTCAGAATATTATAGAGATTAAAAAAGGTATTCCTGCTGATAAAAAGTTTATGGCTATTGTAAAGGCGGATGCATACGGACATGGTGCCTCAATGCTTGCCCAAACAATGTTGGCTTCCGGTGTTGACGCATTTGGGGTTTCTTCCGTAGATGAGGGTTTGGATTTAAGGAGAGTAAAAATAAAAGCTCCTGTTTTGGTTGTCGGAGCAATTCCTCTTTGGGCAATAGAATCGGCGGCACAAAACGATATTGCGTTTTCTGTTTTTAATGAGGAGCACTTAAGAGCCTGCAGGGATGTTTACGAAAGAACGGGGCTTAAGCCCAAAGTGCACGTAAAAATTGATACTGGTATGAACAGAATCGGAGTGCGTTGGGAAAACGCATTAGAATATATTGAGAAGGTAAAAAGTGCCGATTACTTAATTTTTGAAGGTATATTCACTCACCTTGCAAGTGCGGAGGAAGAAAATGAAACCCAAAAGCAAGTGGACAGGTGGAACAGTGTTATTGATAACATTGATACTACGGGACTTCTTTTGCATATTCAAAACACGGCGGCAACCTTTGCTTATGAAATTAAATCTAATATGGTAAGGGTCGGAATTTCGCTTTACGGACTTTATCCTGATTTACCGCCGCATGTTAATTATAAACCGGCTTTAAAACAAGTTATGGGACTCAAAGGTCGTATTACGAATATACATGAAGTCAAAGAGGGTGAGGGTGTAAGTTATTCTCACAAGTTTATAGCGTACGAACCGACAAAAGTCGCGACTATTCCGATTGGTTACGCTGACGGTGTCTCGAGAAATCTTTCCAATAAAATTTATGGTATTTTAAACGGCAAAAAAGTTCGTCAAATCGGGAATATTACAATGGATCAGATGATGTTTGATATTGGCGATATAGACGCTAAACCGGGAGACGTGATAACTCTTCTTGATGATAAGGAACTTTCTCTTGATAGTTGGGCGGAAATATTGGATACTATTAATTACGAATTAACTTGCAGACTTAAGGTTCGTCTGCCGAGAATTTATGTAAGATAGGAGCGGTTATGAAAAAGTTTTTGGTTTTGCTGGCATTGTTATCTCTTCCGGCTATGGCGGAGGAAAGTCCGTTTGAAAATCTCACGCAGTATTTTAATTATCTGCCGAACGCGGTTCATAATAATTGGACTCCCTATAAAGCGGATAAGGATTATGAAGTAACCGTTCAATTCCGTGTAAAGAAGAATGGTGAAATTTCCGAACCTAAAATTATTAACTCAACAGAGGAGAAAGCTAATAAATCCGTTCTTGATGCCGTAAAAGCAGGTGCACCATATAAGCCGCTGCCGGATAAATTCCCCGGAGAAAGCGTAAACACTCAGGTGCAGCTAAAATTTATCAAACAATCACTTCCTGACAAGGCGGTTTAGTAGCACGATATTCTCCCAAAACCTTATCCACGCTTTTTAGATATTCCCTCTTTACATTTCCCCCCTTTTGTAGTAATAAATAGCATGTAGAGAGGTTTTAGCCTCTATGTAAAAGAAAGAAGGAGAACTCAAATGAGTGAAAGAAGATTAGTCGGAACAGGCGAAATGTTCAAAAAAGCATTAGCTGGCGGTTACGCTATCGGTGCTTACAACGTTAACAACATGGAAATTTTGCAGGCTATTGCAGAAGCTGCTGAAGAAACAAGATCACCAATTATTCTTCAGGTTTCTGCCGGTGCAAGAAAGTATGCTAATCAAACTTACTTAATCAAATTAGTTGAAGCAGCTTTGGCTACAACTACTGTACCTATTGCATTACACTTAGACCACGGTGCAGATTTTGATATTTGTAAGGCTTGTATTGACGGTGGTTTCTCTTCTGTTATGATTGACGGAAGTAGATTCCCGTTAGAAGAGAATATTAAATTAACTAAGCAGGTTGTAGATTATGCTCATCCCCGCGGAGTTTCAGTAGAAGCTGAATTAGGTAAATTAGCAGGTGTTGAAGATGATGTTAAAGTTCACGCTAAAGATTCAACTTATACCGACCCAGAAGAAGCTGCAAGATTTGTTAAAGAAACAGGCTGCGATTCTTTGGCAGTTGCTATCGGAACATCTCATGGTGCTTACAAATTCAAAGGCGAAGCTAAATTAGACTTTGAGAGACTTGCCGAAATCAAAAAAGCCGTAAACGAAATTGTTGGCTTTGATTATCCGCTTGTTCTTCACGGATCATCTTCTGTACCGAAAGAATTTGTTGCTAAATGTAACCAATTCGGTGGTAAATTGCCGGATGCTCAAGGTGTTCCCGAAGAAATGCTTAATTATGCTTCTAAGCACGGTGTTGCTAAGATTAACATTGATACTGACTTAAGATTAGCAATGACAGCTACAATCAGAGAATTCTTTATTGAACATCCTGAAAAATTCGACCCGCGTGAATACATGGGACCTGGTAGAACAGCAGTTAAAGAAATGGTTATGCACAAAATGCGTGACGTATTAGGAACTGCTGGTCACGCTGACGACTAGGGGTAAATGTAGGGGTAAATATATCTGTCGGCTTTCAGATGATAGTTACCGATTGGTATAGAGACTCCAAAGATACCACAATAGCGTGATTACAGACGAATAGTAATATATGGCGGACACAAACAAATGTTTATGTCCGCTCTTTTTATGCTATAATTGGAACTATGAGAAAGAAAATTCTTATTATAGGAAACGGAGCCAAAGAGTACGCTCTTGCAAAAAAATTATCAGAAAAACATGAAGTTTTTATTACGCCTGCAACGGATACACTGAAAGAATTTGCCCAGTGTTTGGATATAAGAGAAGACAGTACAAAAGAGCTTCTTGAATTTGTTATGGAAAACGGTATAGATATGACAATACCTGTTTCAACCCGGGCTTTGAATTCGGATTTGGTTGCATTGTTTACTCAGAATAATCAGGCGGTTTTCGGTCCGTGTAAGGGAGCTTCCAGGCTTATTTATGATAAGGCTTTGGCTAAAAAAGTCCTGTATAAATTAAGAATTCCGACGCCTAAGTTTGGGATTTTTGAAAAACAGAATATGGCTTTGGATTACATAAAAAACCTGAAATATCCGTTTGTTTTGAAGGGGAATGAAAATAACAGTGCAGTTGTTTTTACGTCATATCAATCAGCTAAAAGTTATGTGGATACCTTCTTTATAGAAAAAAATAAGGGTATTATAATAGAAGATTATATTTACGGAACTCCGTTTTCTTTTTATACGGTAACAGACGGATACAAGGCCCTACCATTGGGGTCATCCATAACATACAAACATGCCCTGGAAGGTGACGGGGGACAGTTGACAAGCGGCATGGGTGCTTGTGCTCCCAATTATAAACTCTCATTGGAACAAGAGTATTTCTTGACGGATAATGTTATATATCCCACGTTGGATTATCTGGAGATAGAGGGCAATCCTTATGTAGGAATTTTAGGAGTAAACGGTATTTTAACCGATGATGGCAGAATATACGTTTTGGGTTGGCAAAATTTTATGCAGGATTGTGACGCCGATGCAATATTAAGTGTTTTGGATGAAGATTTGTACAGACTCTTTGAATCCTGTATTATAGGCTCTTTTAGTGATGAGGCGGAAGAAATCAGGATTAAAAATGTCTATGCCGTCTCACTTGTGGCAAGATGTAAAAATATAAATAACAACGGGAATGTAATTCAGGGCTTAGATATGCTTGATGAGAATTCTTTAATTTCCTTTTTCCCGTCTGTTAATAAAAATAAGTATTTGGAATATGAAGCGGGCTCTGGGGCGGTTTTATCAATTACTGCGACTGCGTCAACTCTGTCAAGAGCATTAAAAAACGTGTATTCTGAAATGGATGAAATTTCTTTTGCCGGACTAACGTACAGGAAAGACATTTGTAAAATCTAACTTTACATTTCTTAATATAATTTGTTAAAAAAGGCAATTTTTTATTTAAGAAATACTTTATATATATACGAGTGATAAAAAAAGTATAATAAAGATAAAAGGAGTACATTATGGCAAGAGTATTGATTTCAATGCCGGAAAGTTTTTTGGGCAAAATTGACGAAGTAGCAGAAAACGAAAGCAGATCACGTTCGGAACTTATCAGAGAAGCTTTGAGAAGCTACATCACACGTTCACAGGTTCGTAACAACACGTTGGCAGATAAAAATGCCAGAATTTTAGAGGCACTACTGGATTAGTGGGAAGGGCTCGCCGTAAATCGGTAAGCCGGAGGGGATTTTTTTTAACACGAGTTAAGACAGAGTAAAAAAGAAAAAACATGAGGTAAAAACAACCATAGGAATTCTGCATAAGGATTCCTTTTTTTTATGCTTTTGTTTGCTAATAGAATTAGCAGGCATCGGATGGATTTATTGACAATGCATTCTGTTAGCGGTACTCTTACTGGAGTATGAAAGAAAAGAAGGCTTGGGTATCATTATTATTAATTCTTTTGGGAAGTATGTTTTACTTTTTTGCAAACTTCCATAGAATAGCAATCCCCGGTGCGGTTTTTGACGTACTTCAACATGAACTTAAATTGAGTGCTCCTTATATAACGGCGTTTGGTGCAATATTTATGTACATATATGCATTTAATCAGTTGGTTATAGGGGTTATGGTCGAACGCTTCGGCGGATTGAGGGTTATTCTTGCAGGTGCTGTTATTTTGGCTTTAGGGACGATTCTTTTCCCGATTTCATCAAACCTGATATTAATGTATTTTTCAAGGGCATTAGTCGGTTTTGGCGGAAGTATGTTTTATTTGAGCCTTATTAGAGAAATTAAAGCCTGTGTGCCGGAAAAAGATTTTGGGATTGCGATTTCAATAATGTTGTTTATAGGGTATGCGGGCGGTATTGCTGCGAATGCTCCGTTTGTATTTGCCATGCAATATATGTCTTGGCGTGAAGTCTTGTTTATTTTGGCAGGTGTTATAGCATTTGGTGCATTGATTTTTTATTTATTGACAAGACAAGTGCAAATTCCGCCGATTAATAAAAGTGTCAAAATGAGACTTTTACCTTTTAGGCTGGTGCTGCATAAAAAACATAACAGAAATCTTTTCAGTTTTGCGTGTTGTAATTTCGGAATATCATACGCAATTCAGGCAATTATCGGCAAAAAGTTTCTTGAGGATTTTTGTCTGATGCCGTCTTCTAAGTCTGCAATGGTACTGTCTGCGATGGCTGTTATTGCTGCGGTATTTAATATAGTTAATGCTTCTTTGTGTAAAATATGCCATAATCACAGAGTTATTTTTCTCAAAAATGCTTCAGTCATAACTTTTTTAAGCCTTTTAATTATTTGTATCTGCCTGATATTTAAAATAAGGACGGATTTTATAGCCGTAATTTTCTTTGTGCTAGCTGCAAATGCAAGTCTAACTTCGCTTTTGGTGCCTGTTTTACATCTGACTAACAGAAAAATGGTCTCGGGAACGGCTGTCAGCATAATGAACTTTTGCTTCTTTATGATGGTCGGATTATTAGGGACGGCAACGGGGTTTTTGCTTAATTTGTTTGAACCGCAAAAACAGGGTAATATAATGGTTTATTCCAATATGTCATATCTTGCCGTTTTCGGTTTATTTTTCCTGCTCAGCCTTTTTGAAATGTATAAGGCTATGAAGCTTTCCAATAAATATTAAGACCTCTTTTTCCAAATCTTCTTTGGTAGAATTGTTATAAATTATGTAGTCTGACTTTTGAATTTTTTCTTCCTGCGGAATTTGTGATTTTATTCGCAGCATAGCATCTTCTTTTGTATAATTATTTCTTTTCATAAGGCGTTTGAGC
Source organism: Candidatus Gastranaerophilales bacterium (assembly GCA_944323705.1). Taxonomy (GTDB): domain Bacteria; phylum Cyanobacteriota; class Vampirovibrionia; order Gastranaerophilales; family Gastranaerophilaceae; genus CAG-196. Next base: position 15,396 of record CALUTM010000010.1, on the reverse strand, counting down.
CTCAATTCTTCATCGCAGGCAATAAGTAGTATTTTATCAAAAAGCTTGTAAAAATCCGTTTCAAAAAGGAGCGGTACTGATATGAAAACAACTTCATACTCTTGTTCAAAAATATCTTTAATTTTTTCTTTTATCTTGGGGTGTATATATTCTTCCAACTCTTTTTTCTTTGCAGGATTTCTGAAGACTTCGTCGCCGAGTTTTTTTCTGTCAATGTTGCCGAGTATTTCGTGTGCCATTTTATCGGTATCAAAGACAGGAAATTTTTTTGCAAGAATTTTTTCAACTTCCGACTTTCCTGAAGCGATATTACCCGTTATTGCTATTTTGAGCATATTCCCTCTTAATCTTTGCAATATAAGTTTTCAATTCTTTAACCTGTTTGGGTTTAAGAGCTTTTATTTGTCCCTTTTTTAGCCCTTCAATTGTTAAAGTTGCATGCTGAATACGTTTCAGATGCTCGACCTCAAATCCGAGTTTTGCAAACATTTTACGAATTTGTCGGTTAATTCCCTGATAAAGTACCACCTGTATTATTGACGTTTTAGGCTTAATCTCTATCGGCAGACTCTCTGCGTATGCAATTTTCTTTTCGCCCGAGTCTGTTTCTATTTCAATTCCGTTGAGCATCTTTTCCGCATCATCTTTGGTAAATTTTCCGTTTATTGTAACTATATAAACCTTTGGCACCTTAATTGAAGGATGGGTCATTTCGTTTATAAAATCGCCGTCATTTGTCAGTATAATAAGTCCGGTTGACTCTTTATCCAACCTTCCTACGGGCTTTAGATGATGAAGCTCTTGAGGAATTAAGTCATAAATCGTTTTCCGTCCCTTTTCATCTTCTGTTGTGGTAATATATCCTGCGGGTTTATAGAATTTGTAATACTCCGTTTTTTGAGGCTTGACAGGCTTATTGTCCACATAAACCCTGTCCTTTTCTCTTACATAGAATCCGAGCTCACTAATAACCTTGTCATTAACACGCACACGACCTTGAAGAATAAGCTCATCCGCTTTTCTTCTGGAGCAAATACCTGTTGAAGCTATATATTTATTTAGTCTTGGCATACGGGAGTCTTTTCCAGAGCTTTTTTTATAACTTCAGGCATGCGTCTGTGAAGTGAACCGTCATTGTGTACGGCAACTACTTCAAATTCCGCCTGCAAAAATAATTTACCGCTCTCTTTGTTCCTGATGGTTTGCTCAAACACGATTGTAACAGGCGTCAGCTTTTTTATATCGGTTTCTATAACTACAATATCGTTAAGTTTCCCCGAGGCTTTATATCTGATATTCATATTTGTCACGGGAAGGACTATGTCCTGTTGTTCCAACTCGACCATATTGAGTCCCATTGATTCGCACAGCTCCACTCTGCCCATTTCAAGCCATCTCAAATAGGAACCGTGCCATACAATACCAAAAGAGTCGGTATCAGAATAATATACTTTTTGTTCTATAGTGTGTTTCATAAAAATATCTTACCATGATATACTTGAGAATGTAAGGAGGGTGATATGAAATTTTTACACACAATGATTAGAGTTAAAGATATTGAAAAGTCTTTAAAGTTTTACACAGAAGTTTTGAATATGAAATTTGATCATAAAAAGAGGTTGGAAGATTGTTGGCTCTACTTTTTGTCCGACGAAGAAAATACTTGTCAAATAGAACTGACTGTTAATGATGAGACGCCGGAGGCGGGGTATGATTTGGGGAGCGGGTTCGGTCACTTTGCTTTTTCGGTTGACTCGCTTGAAGAATTTACGGAAAAAATTAATAAACTCGGATATTCATATCTTTATCCCCCGTTTGATTTAAACGGCAAAGGGTCTAAGATAGCCTTTATAAGTGATCCTGACGGATATGAAATAGAACTTATCGAAAAAGTTGTATGGTAAATTATTTATCGGCTAATTTTTCTAAGGGAATAAATGCGAATTTTCTTAATATTTCTTAATAAAAAGTCAATTTTTGAAAAAAAATTGACTTTTTATATATGTAAGATAAAGGTATTTTGGAGGAATTTATGAATATTGCTTTGAGAAAATTGGCTATGCTGGAAAAAAGCTTACAGCAACGGGAAGAGGCGGCAAAACTCAGCGGTTATGTTACTGCTCCAGGTGACTTGGAATTGAGAAGTAAAATAACGAAATTAATCGCTCAGGTTAAGTTTAGTTAAGCGATGCAAGTTTTACAAGTTCTCGGAAATTAGGGTTTGTATTAACAAGCTCATTAAAAGGAGCAATTCCGTCTATTTGTGCATCTTTTATAAAGATAATCTTGTCTGCTGATTTTATTGTAGAAAGTCTGTGTGCAATCGCTATGATTGTCTTTTCACCCTTTAAACCGTTTAATACGTGACATATTTCATCCTCGGTTTTTAAGTCCAAAGAAGCGGTTGCTTCGTCCAGAATTAATATATCGGGGTCTGAATATAATGCTCTTGCAATGGCAAGTCTTTGCTTTTGACCCTGCGAAAATCCTGTCGCATCAATAAAAGGATTTGCGTATATTCCCTCTTTATAATTGTGCTCGATAAAATCGTACAGACAGGCTTTCTTTAAGGCTTCAATTACCGCATTGTCGTTAATATTTTGTTGTCCGAAAATCACATTATCACGGATATTGGCATTTATAATATTGTATTCTTGGGTAATATATCCGACTTTTAGCGGCAAATTCACAATTTTACCGTCAATAAGTATCTCTCCTCTGTCAGGTTTTATTAATCCCGCAATCATATCCGCAAGCGTCGATTTTCCCGCACCCGACAGGCCTGCAATCCCGATAAACTCTCCTTTGTTTATTGTCAGATTGATGTCTTTAAGTGCCAATTTATTTTGCGGATAAGAATACGAAACGCCCTTTAATTCTATTGAATTTTGAAGTTTGTAAAAACTTTTTTCTTCTGGTTCTTGCGGGATGTCAAAGGTTTCATATATATCCAACAGTTCTTTGGTTATCGGTTTTGCCGCATTAATTCCGTTTAAGTTAACCTGTATCCTTGATATTGTCGGAGCAAGTCTGAATACTGCCGTTACTATAACCGCAAATGATGCTACAAGATTTTCGGGTTGTGCATAGTTTTGTATTGAAATTATCACAAGTAATATAAATAAAAGTATAATAATAAACGGTTCTGTTATGTAAGGCGGAATTGCGTTGTAGAAAAGAGTCTTTTTCCCCAACTGATAGAAATCTGCGACTGCGGATTTGTAATTATCAAAGAAGAATTTTTCATTATTTGAAACTTTGACGCTTTTCAGATTAAGCAATGCTTCGTTGGATTTTTGAGTATACAGTGCTGATGCTTTGGTGATTTTTTGAGCAATTTCGTTCAGTTTGGGCTTAAAGATTTTGTTTTGAATAAAAATCAACAAAATGGCACAACCGATTGTTAAAAGTGTTGCGAACGGGAATTTTATGGCAAGAAAGGCTGATATTAGGATAAATATGAAAAAGTTGACACTAAGATTTAACAGTCTGAGGATAAAATTATTTATAACGTTAGGTATGAGGAAGTTGAGAATATTGGATTTTTGTGCGAATGATATTCTTACTGTTTTGGGGTAAGGGGCACAAATAAAATATTTCATAAAATTCAAATTGAGTTCGGCTTCTACGTTCTTAGTGAATTTTGCCTGTAATGACGTATAAAAAATCATAAAAATGTTTTTCGCAATGAACAGTGCTACAATCGTCAAGCCCGAAATTATTGAGGCAGCATAATCCTCTTTGGACAATAGCTTTAGAACAAAAGGGTATGTCAGTGCGACGCCAAAAAGTTCTAAAATGCCTGCAATAAAGGATAACAGAGAATACTTTAAAAAAGCGTTTTTATTATTTCCAAAATACTTAAAAAAGCGATAAAGCATAGAAATATACTACATTAAAAACCATTTATGGTAAAGAGGGGGAGGGGTAAAGGGGTAAAGGGGTAAAGGGAGGTAAGGGGTAAATGTAATCAAGTTATATATACTAATTTCACGTCATTCAGGGGTAAATATAATTGTTAGTAGTTATAGTTACAAATCTTACGTCATCCAGATGGCAGGGAAAATAAAAACGGTTGGACGTTAAAGTATCATATCAAGCCCGATGAATCTCTATTTTTGTCATTGCGAGACTGATTAAGTCGAAGCAATCCAGCTTTTTATAAACTTTGATTTTTGTAATTCGTGAGTAGAAGTTAAAAAAGTGACTAGTGAATAGTGACTAGTGAATAGATTTTTGTCAGGCAGTACCAAGACCTTGTAAAGCAAATGTAAGCGTTCCCTCTCCTGTAAGGAGAGGGGTAGGGTGAGGTGTCAATCTACAAGTTAGTGACGGAGTGATTAAGTGAATAAGAAGGTTACATTTAAAAGATTCATCAGTAGTTAATGTCGGGCAATGCCACGACCTACAAATTTATAAAACCGCACGCGTGTGAGCCTTAGCGAACAAAAGCGTGCGTATATGATTGGGTAAATGCCCAAGAATTAATATACATTTTCGCATTCCCATGTAATAATTAAAAATTTATGCTACAATATTAGCATTAGTGAAGAGGAGGTTTTATGTCAAACCCTATTTTGAATGAAAAGTTTTCCGAGCAAGAAAGAGTTTTGCAGGGAGAACCGATGACCGTAAACGGTACAGTCCAAATTACGGCATTTTTAGGAATATTATTAATAGCGGCAGCCGCTTTTACATGGTCAAGGTACACATTAGGGTATACGGATCAGGCGGTTATGCTTACCGGGGCAGGGGCGATAGTCGGATTTATAACAGCTTTGATAGTTGCTTTTTTCCGTACAAAATTTTTGGTGCCCGTGTATGCGGTTTGTGAAGGTTTGTTTCTCGGTGGAATTTCCGCTACATTTGAGGCTTCTTATCCGGGTATAGTGTCACAGGCTGTAGCAGGTACTTTTGCTGCTCTGTTTTCGATGCTTATTCTTTATAGGACAAATGTTATAAGGTGTTCTGATAAATTCAGAAGCGTTATTTTTATTGCAACAGCCTCTATTGCCGTTATTTATCTGGTGGATTTCATCGGACACTTTTTTAACTTTGCTGTGCCGATGATTAATACATCAACTTCTTTTGGTATCGGCTTTAGTGTTGTAGTAGTGGTGATTGCTGCATTAAACCTGATTATAGATTTTGATTTTATAGAACGCGGTGCTCAGAACATGCTGCCTAAGGATTATGAGTGGTACGGAGCTTTTGGTCTGATGGTAACTATTGTTTGGCTTTATCTTGAAATTCTCAGACTTTTGGCAAAGTTACAGGATCGCAGATAAGCGGATAGATTTTTTGTTAAGCTTCTTTTATAATAAAAGAAGCTTAATTTTATAGGGAGGTATGTTGATGCTGACGGGCTTATTTTCGTTTTTATCTGGTTTTTTTGCCGGTGGAATTCTTTTATATTTTGTCTTTACAAAAAAAGAAACTTCCATGCGGGATGAACTGGTTACGCTAAGGACAAAGTTAGAAACGACGGGAAGCTTGCAGGAGATTATAAAAAAGGATTTTGTTCAGCTTGCAAATGAGACCATAAAAAGCGAACAGGAAGATTTGAGGAAACAAAACAGAGAGGCTCTGGAAGAGAAAATTTTACCTTTAAAGGCAGAATTGGGAGCATTCAAAGAAAAAGTCGAAAAGTTCAATATCTCAGGAGTAGAAAATACTACTAAAATAATTGAACAAATTTTAAATCTGGAGAAGAATAATAAAATTATTGCACAGGAAGCTAAAAATCTTACGGAGGCATTGACAAAAAATCAAAATATTAAGGGGGCTTATGGTGAGAATTTGTTGGATACGGTTTTACAATCTTGCGGTATGCAGGAAGGTGTGCATTATTACAAACAGTTTGTGACGACTTCTGCTAGTTTAAAAGATGACGAGGAACATATTATAAGACCCGATATCGTTATTAATCTCCCCGGTGACAGACATGTTGTAATAGATTCAAAAGTTACGTTGACAAGTTATTTGGACTATATTGAGGATTCTTCAAAATTAAAGGAGTTTAAAACGGAAGTTAAAAAAAGAATTTCTGACTTGGCAGACAAGAATTATCAGGGGGCGGAAAAGTTGTGGCAGCCTGATTTTGTTTTGATGTATATGCCGATAGAATCTTCTCTGAGCTTGTTATATGAGGATTCTGAATTAATTAATAATGCTTATAAATCAAAAATTATAATTGTGGGTACTGCCTCTCTTCTTGCGACCATAAGACTTGTAAATCAGCTGTTTGCTCAACAAAAACAGTGTGAGAGCGTCGGGCAAATAGTTTCGGCGGGGACTAATTTGTATGAGACTTTCGTGCAGTTCTGTGAAGATTTGGTAGACGTCCAAAAACGCTTTGAAGATGTTTCTAAAAAGTTAAATACAACAATAAATCGTTTTCGCCGCGGAAATAAAAACAAACCGAGCCTGTTCTCTCAGGTGGAGGCTCTTAAAGATTACGGTATAAATACACCCAAAGCAATTCCCGATAAATTGCTGGAAGCTGAGGAGACGGATATTTTAGAAGGGGTTTTGGCTAATGACTAAAATACTTGTGATTGACGATGATAAAGCAATTAATGAGTTGATAAAAATTAACCTTGAATTGAACGGCTATGAGGTTGTGCAGGCTTTTGACGGGATAGAAGGTTTTGCTCTTGCAAAACAGGAAGAACCTTCGCTTATAGTTTTGGACGTTATGATGCCGGAAGTTGACGGTTTTACTGTTGCACAGAGAATAAGACAATGTCCTGAAATATCGGAAACTCCTATAATAATGCTTACGGCACTTTCTGAGCTCCAAAACAAGGTAAATGGCTTTAATCTCGGAGTGGATGATTATTTGACAAAACCGTTTGAAATTGATGAATTACTTGTTCGTGTAAGAGCTCTGCTAAAGAGAACACATCAGATTCCAAAGTCGTCAGCGACCAGAGAACTCTTGACTTATAAAGAAATAACTCTGCTTCCTGAGACATATAGTGTCCAAATAAATGACAAGATACAAAAACTTACCCCCATAGAATATGATATATTTAATCTATTGTTTCAAAACCATGGAAATATGGTCTCGGGTGCTCGTCTCTTAAAAGAAATTTGGGGGTACGAACCTGACGATAATGTTGAAACAATAAGAGTGCACATTCGTCATCTGAGGAGTAAAATTGACAAAATATCCAATGGTAAAAAATATATAGAAACGATTTACGGTGGAGGCTATAAGCTCAACCTTTAAGATGTAACGTTTTGTAACGAAAAGGCAATTTCATGCAAAGTATATACTTTATATATAATATAGGATATGTTTAAATCAATCGGAGAGCATATGATGATAAAAAATAATTTTGTTGTACTTGAGAATAAGGATCATTGGGGAAGAACAGTATCTGAAAATTATTATTCTAAAGATGATAATAGCTTGATAAAAGAAGTTTTTTATATGGGCAAATCTATTGCAAAGATTAATTATTATAAAGACGAGGTGCTGTATAAAACCGAGGAATTTAAAGAAGGTGCAGCATCTAAAATTTTATACAATAAGCATGGAGGAGTTACTTATCGTATAGATTATGATAAAAAAAACAGAATACAAAATGTTATAAAGTATGGTGATAATGAGTTATCCGTTACTTACGAATACGATAAATCAAACAGAATTATTATGATAAAAAGTTTTATTAATAAATTAGCGGTATCAACTCAGTTTTATGTATATGATAAACTTGGTAGAGTTGTCGAATACAAAGATGACAATCAGGTGATTAAGATAGCAGATATTGGCAAAGGTAATGGCGTTGCCTCTTATACGATAATAGATAATATTGGTCATGAGACTCATGTAAACAATAGTTTTGATGAAGAAGGATATGTATCTACGGAAATTGTTTCAGGTTATGAAACAATAAATGTAGAAGAGGAAAGTTATGCTAATAATATTATGTTAAAAAAGCCGGATTTATCAGAGAATAATTTGGACACGATTACATCAAATTTATTTAAGTCTGTTAAGTCTAATAATACTAATTATGCAATCATTCTAAAGAGAACTTCCTCAAAACAAACAAATAATAATATGAAGTCACAAGTTCTGCCGATAACAATAAGAAAAAGGTTTTTATACAATCTGATGTTAAACGGTTTTACAAATTAAGAATTATATTGTATAATGGTCTAGTTAATATATGCAGGAGGGTTTTATGAAGGAAGAGTTTTCAACAAATGCCAGACGTTGGTACGATAAGGATCCGGTTTTATCTTCTGCAATGAAAACCCTTGAAGAGTCTGATGACGAGACTCAGATTAAAGTTGCGTTAAATTTAATTAAAATTATTACGGAGCACCATTTATCAAGTACTGAATATGAATCTGTAGAAGACATAGTATCAGCAACAGAGGATGTTTTGGATGATTCAAAGCATGGGCGTTGGTATGATTTGGACGGAACGTTAAGGACCGCAATAAGTCTTCTGCAAAATTGTCCTGATTCGACAAGGAGCGTAATTGCCAAGGAAATGGCAAAAAATGTCATTGACATCATTAAAAAAGAAGATCAGGATAACGTTGATGATGTTGAGATAGAAGTTCCTGAAGAGTAGCAAATTTTATTTTTACAGGTTTTTAATTACTGTTAGTACTTAATAGTGAGATTAATTATGATAAAAATTACTCCCAAGGTAGCGGTTACTCCGCCTAAAAAACCGACCAAACCGCTTCCGAAACAGCCAAAGTTTGATTTGTCAGGTGAGGAGAAAGGTTTTTTTAAAGTCGGTGACCGTGTTGTAAAGATTGTTTTCCCCAGATAAATTAATCGATATCAATCGGGCTTCTTTGTATAAGTTCAATAGCTTCTCTTGCTGTGAATGCAAGTTCTTCGGGAATGTTTGATATTGTACAGAATTGCCTTAATACATCAATTACGCGTTTAAAACATCTGACGATATCTCCTTCTCCCATATCTACCTGGTCAATAATATCGTCCCATTCGGAGCCGTTAGCCCACATTTCAATCAACGGAGAATAAAAACCGTTGATATACATCGGGTCTTCGACATCGTGATTTTTTTGTTTTTTGTCTAAATCACGTCTAATGTCTTTGATTTTATTAAGACGTTTACGGACATTTGGAGACAGAGGCAGCTGTGAGTATAAATCAGCTCTCATATCTTCTGTCGTAATAGCACAAATTACGGAAGCAAGCTCTGCGGGAGTAAGCCCCAAAAGCACGTCGGAGAATATAATTCTTGCAAGAAAGAGTTCGTTTTCTGAGCGTATCTGAGATATTGTAACGCCTTGTTCTGTCGGATAGTTGTCTTTTAAGTAGCCGTATTCTTCCAACACTGCTTTATGTGAGAGGAATTTATTCCAAAAAATATCCTTCTGTTTTTCGATTTCTTTATTCAGCTCTTTTTGTTTTGCCTGGTATCTGTTAAGAACATCCAAAATTTTCATGTGCTTTTTGAAAAGTTTGCATGTATCACATTCGTAGGAATGCATTTTATGTAACATTTGCTTTGTCTGCCTGCCAAATTCCTGAGCTTCTGCGGAAAGCGGTCTGTTTTTTTTCTTTTCTTGTTTTTGAATTGTTTTGAAAACCCTTCTGTTTTGGACATAAATTTCACGGATTTTATTATATTCCAACAAATCTTCATTAGTTTTTTTGCAAAAACACTTAAAAGAGTTACATTCTTCTATTTTTTCGTTGTTTAATTCCTGAAGCTTTAATAGCGGCTCTAATCTGGTGTTAGAGGAATAGTAGCCGAAACTTTTTAAAACAAGTTCTTTTGCCTCTTCAAGAGAGAATCTTTGTAAAAGGTTCAAGACCATTGAATAGCTTGGAGAAAACTTGCTTTCGAGCGGATTTGCGTCACTCAGTACCAACTCTGCCACCTCTTCCGGTGTTTGGAATGGGGAACCCACAATAACCACGTATCCAATTTCGTCCATTCCTCTTCTTCCTGCTCTTCCCGACATTTGTAAAAATTCGCTTGGCGTGAGTGTCCTATGCCCGCTGTCGGTCCTTTTGCTAATCGAGCTTATAACTGTAGAGCGGGCAGGCATGTTAATTCCTGCTGCCAATGTCTCTGTAGCAAAAACAACTTTTATTAACCCCTTTTGAAAAAGCTTTTCAACAAGAACTTTCCATCCCGGAAGAAGTCCCGCATGATGTGATGCAACACCCAAAAGCAGGTATTCTATATGCTTGTTCTTATACAGGTAGGGATTTTCCGCTATATATTCATCGATTATTTGTCTTATTTCTTCCTGTTCTTTTGGGGTTACAAGGCAGAGAGAAGCACAACTTTCCATTTGCTCATCACATTTTTTTCTTGAAAACGTAAAGTAGATTGCCGGAAGCATGTTTTGTGCCTGAAGATTTCTTACAACATCTTTTACAGTGTTCCGTTTTTGTACCGTTTTTCCTCTTTTGAATACTTTTTTTTCTGGTTTAATTTTTTTATTCAAAGCCCCGCTGGGTGTCAAAAGCGGAAGCAGCGTGTTGGGCTGCGACGAGTCAAAATAATAAAACCTTAAAGGGACAGGGCGGAAATCTGTGTTTATGAGCTCTGTTCTGGAGTGCACCGTATTAATCCATTCCGTGAGTTTGTCGGCATTTGCAACGGTTGCTGAAAGTGCAATTATTTGAACATTTGTCGGGCAGTAGATAATACTTTCTTCCCAGACAGTACCTCTTTGTTCATCGTTCATATAATGGACTTCATCCAATATTACATACTTTACGTCCTTGAGGTTGTCGGTAACCGAGCCGAAGTTTGTGCCATAGAGCATATTTCTGAAAACTTCCGTTGTCATAACAACAATCTGTCCCGAACGGTTAATGGACGTATCACCTGTTAAAAGTCCGACTTTATCAGAGCCGTATTTTTCTGAAAAGTCATTGTATTTTTGGTTAGAAAGTGCCTTAAGCGGGGTTGTGTAGAATACTTTTTTCCCTTCTTCCAAAGCACAGTGGATTGCATGTTGTGCTATTACTGTCTTTCCGGCTCCTGTTGGTGCACAAACAACAACACTTTTTCCGTCGGATATACATTTACATGCTTCTTTTTGAAAATCATCAAGTTCAAAGGGAAAACTGTACATAAAAAACCTCATAAAGCTATTCTTCTTTTATTGTAACATATAATCCGTATATTTTTGAACAGGGTAAATTTTGCTTCTTTGGGAAACATAAAAGCAAGGACTAAACAAGTCCTTGCTTTTTCACAGGGTAAATATATCCCCAAAATCATTATAACAGGTTCAATGCGATACTTGGTGTTTGGTTTGCTGTAGCAAGCAATGTTGCTGAAGCCTGTTGTAATATTTGTGCTTTTATATAGTTTGAAGATTCTTCGGCTACATCGGCGTCTCTGAGGGTTGATAGAGATGATGTAATGTTTTCTGATTGAACTTCAATAGATTCTATTGCAGATTCAATTCTGTTCTGAGCAGAACCTAATGTAGTAGTACGAGCAGATATTTCATTTATTACTTTATCAATTTTATCAAGCATTTCAGCCTGACCGCCTACAATTTTGCTAGCATCACTATCATAACCGGAACACAATTTTGCGACTTCTTCAATAGTAGCATCTGGAGTCTCTCCATAATCGGTGAATAGCGTTGCAACATCACCTGCTTTGAATAAAGAAGCGTCAAGTGCAATTTGGCTTGATTCATCACTGTATAAACCGACTTGAAGAGAGATGTCATTATTCATTGAACCATCCATCATGTTCAAACCGTTAAATTCACAGTTTGCAGCAATACGGTCAATTTCTTCAAGTCTTGCGGTAATTTCTGATTGAATTGCTTTCAAAGAATCAGAACCGTAAGTGCCGTTTGCAGCTTGTTCTGTCAAGTCTCTGACACGCTGTAAGTGAGAAGATACAAGTGAATAAGTGTCTTCCAATGTTGTCAACATGTCTGCACCGGTTGCAGCGTTGTCTGCCGCAACATCCAAAGAACCCAACTGAGTTTCCCAGTTTGTTGCAATAGAATAACCTGCTGCGTTGTCTGCGGCGTGGTTAATTTTGTAACCTGTGGTCATTCTTTCAATTGCACTGTTCAGTGAATTGGTTGCTTTGTTCAAATTTGATTGAACGATGAGGGATGAAATGTTTGTGTTAATCGTAATTGCCATTTTTTACTCCTTTCTGGCGTCACATCCTACGAATGCGTCCTTGCATTTGTCACATATCTCTTTAATTCCACACTTAAAAATTTAATAACGCTTTTAGAAAGATTTTTTACAAATCTTTACAAAAAAGGTCTGAAAATGTTGTTAGTGCTATAATTTTTAATTGAACAGGAGTAGTTATGGGAAAGATAGTTATTAATAATAATCGTTGTAAATCTTGTTATATTTGCACAACAACCTGCCCGAAAGGGCTTATCAAAAAGAGTGACAAGACAAACAGGCTTGGCGATTATATGGTGGAGTTTGACGATAAAAACGGAGAGTGCATTGCTTGTGCAATGTGTGCAAAGAGATGCCCGGATTTGGCGATTGAGGTCTTTAGATAGTGACTGAGTGATTAAGTGACTGAGTGGCTAGGATAATAAATTCAGGATTCTTGTCCTGTGCAAATGCCGCAAGTGAGTAATATTATCGGGAAAAAGCTTAAAATGGAGACAACATGACAAATAACAACGAAAAAGTTTTAATTAAAGGTAATTATGCAATAGCACAAGCGGCAGTGAATGCGGGTTGTCAGTGCTATTTCGGGTATCCGATTACGCCGCAGACAGAGATTGGCGAGTATTTAAGCGGAAAAATGCAGGAGCTTGGAAGAGCGTATGTTTGTGCGGAGAGTGAACTCGGTGCCATAAACATGGTAATGGGTGCTGTCGCGACCGGGGTTAAGGCTATGACCTCCTCTTCATCTTGTGCCATATCATTAATGCAGGAAGCCTTATCTTATGCCGCATCGGATGAACTCCCCGTTGTAGTTGTAAATGTTATGAGAACGGGACCGGGTTTGGGGTATATTTATCCTGCTCAAGGAGATTATAACCAAGCTGTCTACGGCGGAGGAAACGGCGATTATAACTTGATAGTGCTTGCACCTTCCACCGTTCAGGAATGTGTTGATTTGACATACAGGGCATTTTATTTGGCTCAAAAATACAGAAATCCTGTTATGCTCCTTGCTGACGGGCTTTTGGGACAAATGATGGAACCCGCAAGCTTTGGTGAATATCCTTATCCCGAAATAGATGTGTCTTCCTGGGCATTAACCGGAGCAAAGGGTAGAGAGGCAAGAAAGATTTATTCGGTTGCAACTGACGAAAAGAAACAAATTCAGCATATTTGTGATTTACACCGAAAATTTGAAGCTATTGCAGAAAACGAAACAACTTATGAAGAGTTTGAAACGGATGATGCCGATATTGTTCTTGTAGCCTTTGGTTCGATGACAAGAAACATTAAGGCGGCAATGAAAGTCTTGCGTGAAAATGGCGTAAAAGCAGGTTGCTTCAGACCCGTAACGCTTAACCCCTTCCCGCATAAACAAATTTACGAGTTGGCTCGCCGGGGGAAAGAGTTTGCCGTTGTGGAAATGAACATGGGACAGATGTTTAAAGATGTTAAGTATGCAGTCGAAGGACTTTCAAGGGTAAGTCTCATAAACAGGGCTTGCGGCGAGTGGCTGAGCGTAGAAGAGATAGTTGCTTCGGTGGAAAATATTCTAAAGGGCAGCAGACAATTGACTGCAAGTTTGTAGATATAAAAGGAGCAGATAGGAGAAAATAATATGCAACAGGTTTTTGGTATACCTAAATCAATGAAAAAAGACTTTAAATACACTTTCTGCCCCGGCTGTGACCACGGGATTGCAATAAGGCTTGTGGCAGAAGTTATTGATGAGTTGGGTATCAGAGAAAATATAATTTCATCAACTTCTGTCGGGTGTTCCGTGTTTTTGTATGATTTTCTTGATATTGATTGTGTAGAAGCTCCGCACGGACGGGCGTTAGCTTCGGCAACGGGTGTAAAAAGAGCAAGACCTGATAAATTTGTTTTTACATACTCAGGTGACGGCGATTTTGCCTCAATAGGGATTGCGGAATCTTTGCATTCGGCTCTCAGGGGAGAAAAAATCTCTGCAATATGTATTAATAATACGACGTACGGAATGACGGGCGGACAACTCGGACCTACCACCCTTATGGGACAGGTAACGACGACATCTCCTACGGGAAGAAATGCAGAGTATTTCGGTTATCCGATAAAGATTGCCGAACATATTGCTCTCTGTGACGGTACGGCTTATTCCGCACGTGTGGCTTTGGATACCGTTCCGCATATTAATCAGGCAAAACAGGCAATAAAAAAGGCTTTTCAGACTCAATTGGACGGCAAAGGATTCGGGTTTGTTGAAATACTGTCCTCCTGCCCTACAAATTGGCACATGACTCCGGAAGAAGCACATGAAAGAGTTAGAAATGAGATGACAAAAGTATTTCCGCTCGGTGTATTCAAGGATATCGGATAAGGTTGCTTGGAGTGAAGTTACAATCGTTGCGGGTACGTTCAAGGAGGTTAATTAATGGAAACTAATTTTATATTTGCGGGATTTGGCGGGCAGGGAATATTGCTTGCAGGAACAATTTTAGCTAACGCCTTTATGCTTGAGGGTAAAAATGTAACCTGGTATCCTTGTTACGGTGCCGAAATGAGAGGAGGAACCGTTAATTGCGAAATTGTTGTTTCGGATTCGGAGGTAAGCTCTGTACATAAACAAGATACTGATTATGCAATTGTTCTTAATCAACAGTCTTTTGACAGATTTATAACAAGAGTTAAGTCAGGCGGAACAATTGTTGCAAATTCTACTCTTGTGGCTGAAGCAAGACCGCGGAATGATATTAAATATGTTTTTGTTCCGATGACGAAACTTGCGAATGATTTGGGTACAAGCAAAGTCACAAACGTTGTTTCTCTTGGAGTTTTAGCTTCCGCCTGCGGGATTGTAAAAAAAGAATTCCTTGCAAAAGGAATTGAAAAAGTTCTGGGAGAGAAGAAAAAAGATTTAATTCCTTTAAATATAAAAGCCTTGAATATTGCGAGTAATGAAGGTGCTTTGGTATGAAGATATTTAAACCGACTAAAAAACTTTTTGGTAATGTTAGAATATCCCCAAATGTAAACTCTCCATATAAGGAGCAGTTAAATCAGGCTAAAGGTGTAATGGAAAATTATTTGAGAGATAAGAAGTTCAATATTAATATCTATGAATCATCTTCTGCTTGGGGAAGTCAGGCTGCGGATTATCTGGATATTCAGCTTACGCATCCCAAGACAATGCGAATTATGCAGATAAAAAAAGATACTGATACTCCGTTTTTACGCAAGGTATATAAAGCATTGGAAGAAATGGCAAGAGAATTTAAGCT